>JBFHUL010000021.1:0-41393 GCA_041590075.1 Oleiphilaceae bacterium | reverse complement strand
TTGCAAGAGTGGTCGCACCCCTTGTTGCAGCAGCGCGAAGGGCTCTGGCGTGTTTCGCTGCCGCGTTTCAGTGATGCCCCCTTTGATGATGCGCTGATGGACTGGTCGGGCGGGCAGTACTGGGTAAAGGGGCAGCAGGAAGCGTTCCTGAGGCAGTACGTGATGGAACAACGGGGTCATATGTATGCCTGTTTTACCGATGCGCCGTGTGCTTATCCCGAGTTAAATGGTGCTCGTCTTCGGTTGCACGAGCGACTCAAGCA
The DNA here is from genome assembly GCA_041590075.1 of Oleiphilaceae bacterium. GTDB lineage: Bacteria > Pseudomonadota > Gammaproteobacteria > Pseudomonadales > Oleiphilaceae > PZPK01. The sequence goes on along the minus strand of JBFHUL010000021.1, from coordinate 41,130 downwards.
GGCATTTGATCCGCACCATATTTTCAACAGCGGGCGCTTGGCAGTGACATGTTAACGATGAATATGAGTGCCAGCGGAGCAGAACGATGCAAACACAGCTGATAGCACGCTTGAAAAGCGAGGCGGATAAGCAGGAGGCAGAAGCTGTGCTGCGCAGTTGCGTGCACTGCGGTTTTTGTAATGCCACCTGTCCTACCTATCAGATTGAAGGTAATGAGCTGGATGGGCCGCGTGGTCGCATTTACCTCATTAAACAGATGTTGGAAGGGCAAGAGGTGACGGAGAAAACGCGGCGGCATTTGGATCGTTGCTTGTCATGTCGGGCGTGCGAAACCACCTGCCCTTCTGGTGTGAACTATCACCGTTTGCTGGATCTCGCGCGGGAATATATGGCGGTTCACGCGCCACGTTCGATGTGGCAACGAGGAAAACGGAAACTGTTGGCGCGGGCGCTGTTGCACCGGGGCTTGTTTCGTCTTCTGTTTGTTGTAGCGGTGCGAGTGCGCAGCGTGCTCCCGCGCCGGGTGCGGCAGTATGTGCCGCCACGACGCGAACACTTGGCAGCGGATTGGTCCTTGCCTAATGTTCTTCCCCAAAGTGAAAAGCCATTATTGTTGGTGTTGAATGGCTGTGTGCAGGATACGCTGGCACCGGATATCAACCGGGCCACCAATATGCTCATGAGTCTGTTCGGTTGGCAGGTGTTTTCGGAACCGGCGGCTGTGTGTTGCGGTGCTGTGCAATACCATCTTGATGCATTCGAAGCGGCGCGGGCGCAAATGCGCAGGAATATCGATCTGTGGTGGCCCCACATTAGGGCGGGGCGAGTGGATGCGATCGTGGTGAACGCGAGTGGCTGTGGTGCGTTTGCCAAAGACTATGCTCACATGCTGCGAGACGACGACGCGTATAGCGACAAGGCAGCGCGTGTCGCGGGGCTGATCAGAGATCCTGTCGAGCTGCTGGTGGACCAGGACTGGCCGAAAATGCTCGCTGCACAGGGGCTACAGGCGCCGCTCTCTCGCGAGACTCTGGTGTTTCACCCACCTTGCAGCCTGCAGCATGGGCAAGGCATTTCGGCCCGCAAGGTGGAAAGTCTCCTTCAGCACCTGGGAGCACAGCTAAAACCGCTTAGCGATGCGCATTTGTGCTGCGGTGCCGCCGGCACCTACGTGTTTACGCAGCCGGCGTTGTCTCGTGCCCTGAAGCGCGAAAAACAAGGCCATTTGCGCGCCTCGGGGGCATCCAGAGTCGTGACGGCGAATATCGGGTGTCAGGCTCACTTGGCGACCGGAGGAGGGCTGGAGGTGCTGCATTGGCTGGAATGGGTGGCGGAAGTGTTAACTGCTGCGCGTTCTGCGGACCCCGAAGCGTGATCCTTTGTAAAATCCCTTTATTTTGCGCGCTCAAAGTTTTTTAATGGTGGAGAAAGTTTGTACAGCACCGGGCTGAGAAGTCTGTGGCTGAGGAGGGCCTGTATGTATCATCGTTTTGAACAAGAACCACATTCCTGGCAGCGAGGTGTCGTGGCGCTCGTGTTGGGTGTGATGCTGAGCTGCGTGGCGGTAACAGCCAGCGCTGAGGATGAGTTTCAGCCGGCTTACCAAAACGAAGGTAAATACCAAATGGAAGATCCCGACAAATACTTTGCGTACCACGGCGATCGCGCGTATTACACAACGGGCAAGAAAAACGGTTTCCGAGTGAACGAGAATAACGAGGAATCAACCGACGAGACCATTGGTATTCTTACCTTTTTGATTGCCCCTGCCACCATTGTTTATATGAACCTGGTGGGCTGGTGGGAATAAGTCGCATCACTGAATTGTCAAAGCCTCTGCAGCGTCAGGGGCTTTTTTGTGCCAGCTATCGCCCGCAAGGTCGCGGGAAGATTGAATAGCGGTGCATCCAGCCAGTATAATCTCCGGCTATTTTTCGACAGCGTAGTGTGGCAATGAAATTACTCAGGGGGCTTCACAATCCCGGGCTCGAGGAATCGGGTTGCGTGGCGACCATTGGTAATTTCGACGGTGTGCATCGGGGGCATCAGGTCATTCTTGAACGCGTCGTGGCACGCGCTCAGGAAAACGGGGTGCCTTCGGTCGTGGTGGTATTTGAACCGCAGCCTTTAGAGTATTTCAAAGGTGGCGATGCGCCTCCCCGCTTGATGACTCTGCGAGAAAAATGGAACGCCCTATCGCGTCATGCTATCGATTATGTGTTTTGCCTTCGGTTCAACAAAGACCTGAGCCAGTACTCAGCAGACCAGTTTGTCGATGAAGTGCTGCTGAAGCATTTAGGGGTGAAGCATTTGGTGATCGGTGATGATTTCCGCTATGGGGGAGATCGAGAGGGCGACTTCCAGCATCTTCAGCGCCGTGGAGTCGAGGCCGGTTTTGGTGTAGAGAGCACCCCCACCTGTATCGATGAGGTGCGCGAGCAAAGAATCAGCAGTACGCGAGTGCGCGAGGCCCTGGCTGAGGGGGCGTTTGAGTTCGCGGCCAAGATGCTGGGGCGACCGTTTGCGATGAGCGGGCGCGTGGTGTACGGGCAGGCATTAGGGCGAACATTGGGATTTCCCACTGCGAATATTCCCCTTAATCGACTTCGTGCTCCCGTGAATGGGGTGTTTGCCGTGCGTATGCGACGTCAGAACGGAGCGCTGCTTGACGGCGTCGCCAATGTGGGCAAAAAGCCTTCGGTGGGCCAGTTTCAGCCCATCCTCGAAGTGCATGTGTTTGACTTTGATGGTTCGCTGTATGGTGAGCGTGTCTCAATTGAATTTGTTGCGCACTTGCGCGACGAGCAGCGCTTTGATGGCCTCGAAGCATTACAGGCCCAAATCAGACAAGACGCGAACGAAGCGAAACTTTTATTGCAACAACTAAATCAACGTAACGGCCAAGCGATCGCTAAGTGATAGATTTATGAGTGACTACAAGCATACCCTGAACCTGCCTGACACCGAATTTCCCATGCGCGGAAATCTGGCGCAGCGCGAACCCGCCATGTTGCAACGCTGGCAAGAGCTGGATGTGTATCGCAGGATTCGTGAGGCCCGCGCCGGAGCGGAAAAGTTTATTCTGCACGATGGCCCTCCCTATGCGAATGGCAGCATCCACATTGGTCATGCAGTCAACAAAATTCTCAAGGACATTATCATCAAGTCCAAGACCATGAGCGGCTTCGATGCCCCCTACGTACCGGGTTGGGACTGTCATGGTTTGCCCATCGAACACAACGTAGAGAAAAAAATCGGCAAGGCCGGAGTGAAGGTGGAGTTTTCCAAATTCAGACAAGCCTGCCGGGAGTATGCGGCGAAACAGGTGGCGGGACAGAAAGAAGACTTTATTCGCCTGGGAGTGCTCGGTGATTGGGATAAGCCCTATCTCACCATGGATTATAAGTTTGAAGCAGACATTGTGCGCGCGCTGGGCAAGATCATCGACAACGGCCATCTCCAGAAAGGTTTTAAACCCGTGTATTGGAGTGTGGTGGGTGGCTCTGCACTGGCTGAGGCTGAAGTGGAATATCAAGACAAGCAGTCTACGGCTGTAGATGTCTGTTTCGATCTAGACGATGCTTCTGCACTGGCCCTGTTTGCGCCGTCGAAGCCGGTAACTGCGGCAGGCATCGTGATCTGGACGACCACGCCTTGGACCCTGCCTGCCAATCAGGCGGTCGCTCTGAACGCCGAATTGGACTATGCGCTGGTGCGCTGCAATACCGAAACCGGTGAGCAGGACCTGATCGTAGCCGATGCGATGGTCGAAGATATCATGGCTCGTTATGGCATTGAGCAGTTCGAAGTGCTCGGACGATGCGGTGGTCGGCAACTGGAAGGGCAGCTTCTGGTGCATCCGTTTTATCGTGATAAACATGTTCCTGTTGTACTGGGAGACCATGTCACGACCGAAGCCGGTACCGGTGCGGTACACACTGCCCCGGACCACGGCGTGGACGACTTCAACGTTGGTAAGCAATATGGATTAGCCACGCTGAATTACGTTGATGACCATGGCGTGTATCGCGACAACGTACCTTTGTTCGCCGGTGAACATGTCTACAAGGTAGATGAAAAAGTGCTGGCGGCGCTGGAGGAACATGGCAAGTTGCTGTGCAAGAAGGTGTTCACTCACAGTTATCCGCATTGTTGGCGTACCAAGACGCCGCTGATCTTCCGTGCTACTCCGCAATGGTTTGTGAGCATGCACAACAATGGCCTGAAGGCACAGGCGCTCGAAGCGATCAAGGGGGTGCGTTGGGTTCCCGAGTGGGGGCAGAACCGTATTGAAGCGATGTTGGAGCAAAGCCCGGACTGGTGTATTTCACGACAGCGAACCTGGGGCGTGCCCATCGCACTGTTTGTGCACAAAGAAACTCAGGAGCTTCACCCCGATACGCAAAATCTGATCGAACAAGTGGCGAAATTGATCGAAGCAAAAGGCATGGACGCATGGTTTGATGTGCCGGCGGAGGATCTATTGGGCGACGACGCCGCGCATTATGACAAAGTGACGGATACCCTTGATGTGTGGTTCGATTCCGGCGTGACACATGCGGCGGTATTGCGTCAGCGCGAGGAACTGGGTCAATACCCGGCAGACCTGTACCTGGAAGGTTCGGATCAACACCGCGGCTGGTTCCAATCGTCATTGAAAACCGGTATTGCGATCAATGGTTCAGCGCCTTACCGGCAGGTGCTGACTCATGGTTTTACCGTCGATGGCGAAGGGCGAAAAATGTCCAAGTCGATTGGTAATGTGGTCGCGCCACAGGAAGTTATGAACAAGCTTGGGGCCGATATCCTGCGTATGTGGGTAGCGGCTACCGATTACAGCGGCGAAATGACCGTCTCCGATGAGATTCTCAAACGCACCGCCGATTCCTATCGCCGGGTGCGTAATACCGCACGTTTCCTGCTTTCGAACATCAATGGCTTCGATCCCGCCCGCGATATGCTGGCTAACGAAGAGATGCTGGCGCTGGACCGTTGGGCGGTGGATCGCGCGGCACAGTTGCAGGCGCAAATTCAAGCGGCTTACGAAGACTATGATTTTCTGGAGGTAGTGCAGGCGATCGTGCAATTTTGCGTAGGCGAGTTGGGCGGTTTTTATCTCGACATCATCAAGGATCGTCAGTACACCACCAAGGCCGACAGCATTGCCCGTCGTTCCTGCCAAACCGCGATGTACCATATTCTCGAAGCCATGGCACGCTGGTTGGCGCCGGTGTTGAGTTTTACCGCCGATGAAATATGGAGCGCGCTGCCGGCATCGAAAGACGGCACGCGCAGTGAGAGCATTTTGCTTGAAACCTGGTATGAATCGCTGAGCGTCTTGCCGGATACCGAGCCGCAGGGGCGGGCATTCTGGGCACAGGTGATGGCGGTCAAAGATGCCGTTAACAAGCGTATCGAAGAAGAGCGTAATGCGGGCAAGGTCAAGGGGTCCTTGGCCACCGAGATTCGCCTGTTCTGTGAGGCCGAACTCTATGAAACCCTGAAAACACTTGGCGATGAGCTGCGTTTTGTGTTGATTACTTCGGCGGCAGAAGTATGCCCCTTGAGTGAAGCCGAAGGCGTGGAAGCCTTGCCAAGCGGCGTGGAAGGTTTACGCCTGCAAGTAAGCGCCACGAGCCACGCCAAGTGTGACCGGTGCTGGCACCATCGCGAAGATGTCGGGGCACATGCTGCGCATCCTTCGCTTTGTGAACGTTGTATCACCAATGTGGAAGGCGACGGGGAAGTGCGGCGCTATGCATGATCTGCGTGTTCGTTTATTAAGGCTATGACGGTGGTGTCGGCACCTATGCAAGAAGTATCGGGGCGCTCCATGCGCTATTGGTTGTGGTTGAGCCTGGTGATTGTGATCGCCGATTTGTACACCAAGTATCTGGCGAGTACGCATTTAAATTATGCAGAGTCGGTGGTCGTGTTGCCCAGTTTCAATCTTACCCTGCTGCACAACACGGGCGCTGCGTTCAGCTTTCTTGCGGGCGCATCGGGTTGGCAGCGTTGGTTTTTCGCGCTGTTGGCTATCGGTGTGAGTATTGCGCTCATTCGCTGGTTATTCATTCTGAAGGATGATCGCTGGTTAGCCTGTGCGATTGCCTTGGTGCTGGGTGGTGCACTGGGTAATCTTTATGACCGAGTGACGCTGGGGTATGTGGTGGATTTTCTGCACTTTTACTGGCAGGACTACCATTTTCCGGCGTTTAATATCGCCGATACGGCAATCAGTATTGGCGCCGGCATGATGGTGATCGACATCTTCCGTCACCGCTCGGATCCGGAGCAGGACAGTTCGACCTAATGCGCAGGGATAAGCGGTTAATAAAGTTAGAGGTTTCAGCATGAGCAGTATTGCAGTAGGCGAAGACACACGTGTCACCCTTCATTTCTCTCTGGCGCTTGCCGACGGGTCGGTCGTTGATTCTTCCTATGATGCCAAGCCGGCGGTGTTTGAATTCGGTGACGGTCAGCTCCCCGATGGCTTTCAGTCTTATTTAATCGGCATGCAGGCCGGGCAGGAGGGAGAGTGGCAGGTGCCTCCCGAAAAAGCATTTGGGATGCCCAACCCCAATAATGTGCAGGAGTTTAAGCGCTCAGTGTTTTCGCCGGATATGGAGTTGGCGGAAGGTCTGGTTGTGTCGTTTGCCGACGCCAGCAAGAGTGAATTACCTGGCGTCATCAAAGGCTTTGATGATCAACAGGTGATCGTCGACTTTAACCACCCACTGGCGGGTGAAACGCTAACGTTCAAGGCAAAAATTCTCGAGATTGAAGCCCTGTAGGGCGAGGAAATAGCATGCAAGTCAAACTCGCCAATCCGCGCGGATTCTGTGCCGGTGTCGATCGGGCCATTGAAATAGTGAATCGCGCTCTTGAGGTATTCGGTGCGCCCGTTTATGTGCGGCATGAGGTGGTACATAACCGCTTCGTGGTTGATGATCTCAAGTCGCGCGGTGCTGTTTTTGTCGATGAACTCCATGAGGTGCCCGATGATTCTCTGGTCATCTTCAGTGCTCATGGCGTCTCGAAACAGGTGCAGCAGGAAGCACGTGATCGGGGCTTGAATGTGTTCGATGCTACTTGTCCCCTGGTGACCAAGGTGCACATGGAAGTAAGTAAGTACAGTCGCGAAGGGATGGAGTGCGTCTTGATTGGTCACGAGGGGCATCCCGAAGTCGAAGGCACCATGGGGCAGTACGATACGCAGTTTGGCGGGTGCATCTATCTGGTGGAAGATTGCGACGATGTGGCGACTTTACAGGTGTCTGATCCTGAACGTCTGGCGTATGTCACGCAGACTACCTTGTCGGTGGACGATACGGCGAAAGTGATTGATGCTCTGCGTCAACGCTTCCCAGCTATTCAGGGGCCGCGAAAGGACGACATCTGCTATGCCACGCAGAATCGTCAGGACGCTGTGAAGGGTTTGGCGAAAGCCTCTGATGTCATGCTGGTGGTGGGTTCACCCAACAGTTCCAATTCAAACCGCCTGCGCGAGCTGGCGGAGCGCATGGGAACGCGGGCCTATCTGATTGATGATCACGATCAGATTCAGGCCGAATGGCTGGCCGACGTGCAAACGGTTGCGGTCACTGCGGGGGCCTCTGCGCCGGAAGTGTTGGTGCAGCAAGTCGTAGATCGCCTGCGCTCTTTGGGGGCCGATGTGGCCACCGAAGTAGCGGGCCGCGAAGAAAATATTGTGTTTTCCATGCCGAAGGCTTTACGAATTCCTGCCACCAACGTTTAGCTCTTTTTGTTCGGGCGGGGCTTTCGCGTCGCGCTTGTTTTGTCATACGACTCCTATGGCGTCGCTTCGCCTCCCGCTTCTCGTCGGTGCTTGACCCGTGCAAAGCAAACAATTTCGTCTAGGCTTTTAATGAGTGTCCGGTACGCGCTTCGCTGTGAATAGCTTCGCACTTCATGGCGGGGTGCTTCCGTTTATCCCCGGATTAAACCGCTTATCTCTGATTGCTGGAGTATGCCGGTACGATCTCCTAATGTTAACGCTGTTAAAAGCCGGAATGAATGTATGTCTCGTTGTCATAAACAAAGCGGTTTTACCGTCATCGAACTGATGGTCGTTACGGTGGTGCTGGCAATTGCTGCCATGTACGCCATCCCCGCCTTCGATAACTTTTTCAAATCTACCCGCATGCGCGCTTCCGAAGGGGATCTGGTGACTGCGCTGCAGTTTGCGCGTTCTGAAGCTGTACGCAGAGGAGCCAGTGTCAACCTCAGTGCGATTAATGCCGGCAATAACACGAACGAGTGGGGCAATGGCCTGCGGGTATGGTTCGACACCGACGCAGATGGCAACTACGACAGCGGGGAAGAGCTGCGCGTGGTGGCGGGTTTTCACAACACGATTACGATGGACGGTACTAACGGCGTGAGTACCGTTATTTTCAGACCGAGCGGTATGACCAATTTGGCCGCAAACCTGACGATCACGGTGTGCGATGACCGAACCGGAGAAATCGGGCGGCAGATCAGTTTGTTGACCACCGGCGTGGTTGCCACAGACAGCAGTTATAACGGGTGTCCGTAACGTGAGTGACAGAATGAGACAAGGTATGTGCAAACGCAAACAGAGCGGCTCTAGCATGGTTGAAGTGCTGGTGACTCTCGTAGTTATCGCAACGGGGTTATTAGGCATTGCATCGATGCAGATGGTGAGTATGAAAAACGCCAATAGCTCCTACCAGCGCTATGTGGCGTCACTGTACGCCTATGACATGATGGAGCGCATGCGCTCCAATCCCGCCGGTGTGAACGCGGGGCAGTATAACAATATCACTGCTAACGGATCCGGAACGGCTACGGCCTGTGATAACAACAACGTCTGCTCCTCCGCCCAGATGGCTGCTTGGGATGCCTGGAAGTGGGGGAATCAGATCAGCGACAAATTGCCCAATGGCGTCGGTACGGTCGCCGTAGGCAGTGACGGCTATGTTATTACGGTTTCCTGGAGTGAACAGGATACCGGCGCCGGCCTGGGCACCACTGCCGGGGCTGCCGATACCCAAACCTTTACTCTGGAGGTGGCACTATGAAGTTAACTTCCGGTAAAACAATTCGCAGGAATCTATTGCTGATGCAAGGCCTGTCGATGATTGAAATGATGGTTGCACTGGCTTTAGGCGCGTTTCTGATGCTGGGGTTAACGCAGGTGTATGTTGCTAATCAGAAGACGTCTATCCTGCAGGATGACTTCGCACGCGTGCAGGAAAGCGGCCGCATCGGGGTGGAAATGATGGTGAAGGAAATTCGCATGGCCGATTTTAACGGCTGTGTGCCTTCCACCGGTGACATCACTAGCCTTCTTGATACGAGTGATCCCGATTACGACGCCGGTACGATGGACTTCCTCGCCGGCGGTGTAGGCGGTGCGAACAACGTGACCTCTTTGACGATTGGTGGCAAGGCCGTAATTGACGGGAGCGACACCTTGATATTGCGCGGCATGACGGATGCCTGTGAAGGCCTCGGGCGCATGACGGGGCTGAACCCCGCCGCATCGTTCAGCATTTCGAATGTGAACTGTCCGATCATAGCGGGAGACATACTGGTATTGGCAAATTGCGCGGGTGGCGACATGTTCAGTGTCTCCAACCGGAACTTGTCGAACGTGACGGTGGTGCATAACACCGGTACGATTAACGTGCCGGGCTCGGTTGAAAATGCCAGTAAAATTTTATCCCGCCCTTACGGCTCCGGCTCTCAGGTTCTCAAACCCTACAAAAAAACCTTCTTCCTCGCAGCGGGCGTCGATGGGAATTCGCTGTTCATGAACGATACGGGCACCACGATGGAACTGGTCACCAATGTGATCGGTTTCCAGATCAAGTTTGGTGAAGACACAACGGGAGATGGCTCGGTCAATATCTACCGCGATGCCAATGTGGTTTCAAACTTCGACGAAGTGAAATCGGTGCGCGTGGAACTCACGGTGGAGTCTGGTGAGGTGAATAAAACGTTTATCGCAATCGGTAATATCAGAAACAGGTCTAGCTAAATGATGAAGTTTCGACAGATCAATCACACAGTGAAAAAACAGACGGGCGCTACCCTGGTTGTGGCGCTGATCATTCTGGCGGTACTCACGATTCTCGGAGTGTCGAGCAGTCAGTCGGTGTTGCTGCAGGAAAAGATGACTTTTTCTGTGCAGGATGCGCATGTGGCGTTGCAGTCTGCGGAACTGGGGATTGCTGAGGCCGAGGCCTTTATCGAAGCCAATGTACAGACCAATAAATCCAATTTTGCTGATGATGGAGAAGGCACGCTGCCTGGTTTATATACCCAAGGCAATGGCCCTGCCAATATTTTTGATGCATCGGCTTGGGCAAGCACTAACTCTCAACAGGCAAGTACCAGTGTGCACAGTGATGTGCCGGCGCCGCGCTTTTTTATTGAGGATACGGGGGTTTCTGATGAGGCCTCCGATGTGACGTCGGTAAATATTCAGGGTTACGGCCAAACGACCGGCCAGGGTGATGTAAATGGTTTTCGCATTGTTGCACAGGGCAAAGGGCGCGCCAGTGAAACGGAGCGTTATGTGATCAGTTATTACGGCAAGCGTCTGTAGGATGAGCGGGCTCAAAGGTCCGGCTTGCTTGGGTAGAATGGGAGTCAATATCATGGTTAAGAAACAAAAGTGGAAAATGCGCTTGCTGGGCATGCTTGTGGGTATGTATGCGGCGCTGCCGGTCTTGGCGGCTCCCGGCTCGATTTCAGACACGCCTCTGATCGCGACGCAGGCAGCGCAGCCCAACATCATGTTGTTGATGGATAGCTCCGGCTCTATGCGAGGCTTCGCTGAGGAGGCACCTTACGACCGGAACGTCACCTATGCCAATTGTCCTGCCAGTTTGCAGATGTCGACGGCGGACCCGATATGGCTGATTGTAAAAAGTGATGGACGTGTTTATTTTGAGCAGGCCGATACGTCCTCAGCATATGGATTTACTCAATACGACTGGGGTACCACCGCAGGGAATGGCCATGCAGGTCACCCCAATCGCTGTTTCGACCCCGCCGCCACTTATGATGCCTACCTTAATGCAGAGCGCGAGATCACAAGCGCTGATACTGCGACTCTGCAAACGGAGTATGACGTGGGCTCCTATGTTGCGTGGGGGAACTCTCTGGGCAATGCCAAGCATTCTGGCAACTATCTCAATTGGTATTTCACCAATGGCACTGGCAGTGCGGGGGCCAATTTTGGCGCATCGGCGAGCGCAACGGGCTGGGCAAAATCAGGCATTCGAACACGTTCAGAGGTGGCAGCTGAAGCAGCGAACGCGATGGTGGATAGTTTATCGAACGTGAATATCGGCCTGACGCAATTCAATGGCAGTAGTGGTGGAACCCTGCTGCAGCATGTGCAGGATATCGGGCTGTCGGGTTACAAAACCGATTTGAAGAGCTCCATTTCAGGTATTTCGCCCGGGGGAAGCACGCCCCTGGCAGAAACCATGGAAGAGATCGGGCGTTACTTTATCGAAGGGTTTGAAAGTCAAAGTTTGGTCATGCATCCCAACGGCACACCCTCTACCATCAGTGGCGATGATTTGTTCAGTCATGAATTAAATGATGGAACAGGGGCGGATACGGGTAGGCGCTACCCGGATAGTGGTACGGGGTGGCCCAGCTCCTCTGACCCGATTATGGAAAGCGATAAGTTTTGCCAGAAAAACTTTATTGTAGGGCTGACCGATGGTCTGCCCACCAATGATGGTGATGTGGATAGCGACTTGAGCGGGTACGCCTCGGATGGTGATAGTTATGACCTGAATGATGTTGCTCTCGCCTTGCAGGAAATGGATCTACGCCCCGATATTGATGATCTGGACGGTAATGAGGCGCTTAATAATATTACGACTTACATGATTGGTTTTGCCGACGCGGATTTGGCGTCAGACTCTTTATTGCAAACGACTGCCAGGAATGGCGGAGGTAGTCATTTCTTCGCGAGCAATACCGCCGAGTTACAAGCGTCGTTTAGCACGATTCTGGCAGATATCGGTGCACGAACCGCCTCTGTTGCTTCCGTGGCCTTCAATTCAAGCACGCTCAGCAATGACAGCGCGGTGTTTCAGGCCCGTTTTGACACGACTCAGTGGAGTGGCAGTTTATTATCGATACCTTTGGATGCGAGAGGCAACCTGGTGAACGGTCTTGATAGCAGTGGCTTTCCTGTTCCTGATTGGGATGCTGCGGATAAGCTGGATGCACTCACCACTTCAGCGTTAGCGAATCGTGTCATACTCACTTTTGATAATTCAACCGGTGTGAAAGACGGAGTGCCTTTTGCCTACAGCTCAGGCACAGCTGCGCCAACGGCCTTACACGCAAGCGATTTGGCGTTCGACAGTACCGATAATGCCGTCGATAACGAAGTACAGGCGCGCCTCAATTACATTCGTGGCGATCGCAGCAATGAAGGTTCCTCGGGTAACGGATACCGTTCTCGAAACTCTATTCTGGGTGACATTGTCAATTCAACGCCGGTGTATGTGGGCGAGAGTGAAATCCGCTGGCCCAACACCTTTGGTGCCAGTGGCAATCGCCATTTCGTGAACTTTGTCGAAGCGGCCTCAACAGATACCGAGGATGGTATCAGCGATAGAACACCGGTTCTCTATGTGGGGGCTAACGATGGCATGCTGCACGGTTTTGACGCCACCATTGGCGGAACCAATAGTGGTAAGGAGGTTTTCGCGTATATTCCCAGTAAAGTATTATCCAGCGCGCGTACTGCGGGCCTGCATTACTATGTCGACGACTCCTATGTGCACAAGTTTTATGTCGACCTCACGCCCACTGTGTCAGATGTGTTCATGAAAAATAGCCCCACGGGCACCAAAGACTGGCGTACAGTATTGATTGGTGGATTGCGCGCCGGTGGTGCAGGGTATTTTGCGCTGGATGTGACCAATCCGGCTAATTTTGCCAATACTTCTGCTGCCGCGCAGAAGACCGTGTTGTGGGAGTTTACCGATAATGACGACGCGGACCTGGGCTACACCTACGCAAGGCCCGTGATCGCCAAAATGAACAATGGCAAATGGGCAGCAATTTTCGGCAATGGCTATAACAGTGCAAATGGTGTTGCCAAGTTGTTTATCGTGTACATAGAAGAAGGATTAGATGGTTGGTCTGCAGGCGAGTATGTCGAGCTGTCCACCCAGGTGGGAACCAGCAGTGATAAGAATGGACTATCCTCTCCAGCGGTTGTCGATATCAATAAAGACGGCCTTGCTGACCGCATTTATGCGGGGGACTTGAAGGGTAATATGTGGGCGTTTGATGTCTCCGACAGGCAAGAGAGTAAATGGGATGTGGCGTTCTACAACGGCAATGGTGCTTCGGCAGTTCCGGAGCCCCTGTTTGTAGCAGAAGATAGCTCCGGTACGGGGCAGCCCATCACTTCTGCCCCTCTTCTTGCGTTGAATACGACCAATGCCCCGACCGGCAATGACCCGAATTTGCTGGTGTTGTTTGGCACCGGGCAGTACGTGACCAACGCCGACGTGGCTAGCCTGAACCAGCAAAGCTTCTATGCGGTGTGGGATAACGATGACGTGGCGTCGAGCAATACGGCTCTTGATCGAGGGGATCTCATTGCGAGAACGTTTACCGGTGTCAATCTCTCCGGTGTTACCGGGCAGCGTCGTCAGGTGACGGGTTCGGCCATCGACTGGACAACCGATCATGGTTGGTACGTGGATTTGCTGGCAGGTGTATCGGGCGGTGATGCCGCTGAACGCGTGGTGTCGGAACCACTGGTGCGTCGCGATATTCTGTTCTTCAATACCATTATTCCAGACAGTCGCCCCTGCTCCGATGGGGGTACCGGTTGGTTGGTATCACTCGACTTTACAACCGGCCTGGCGCCCACCCAAGGCGTTTTCGATGCCAATAATGATGGCGTGATTGACAGTGCTGATGCGGTGTATGTGGGTCAGGAAGTGCTGGATGGACTACCCGCGCAATCCGGTATTCTGGGCGATGTACAGTTTACGCCTACCAGCGACGGTAATCTGACCAAGCGTGAAGTTGAAGTGGGCGCATCGACCAGCGAGGGTCGCCTTGGCTGGCAAGAATTGGCGCCGACTGAGTAGAGTACGTAACCTTAATTAAGGAACAACATATGAAGCAGCATGGAATTACCCTGATCGAACTGGTTATTGCCATTGCCATCATCGGCATTCTGGCAGCAGTGGCCGTACCCGCCTATCAGGATAATGTGAAACAGGGGCGGCGTGGTGATGCCCAGGCCGCACTGATGGGGCTCGCACAGGCGATGGAACGCCAGTACACCATAGACGGTACTTATGCGGGTGCGGATGGTGACGATACGACTGACATCACTGCATCAACAGCCCCCACGATATTTGCAGACGAAGCGCCGTTGGATGGTGCCACCAAGTTTTACGATTTACGCGTCATGAGTGCAAATAACTCGAGCTATATCGTGCGCGCCATACCTAAAAACGGTCAGGCCGGCGACGGTATTCTACAGCTCAGCTCCACGGGGGAACGGGGTTGGGATAGAGACAATAATGGCACCATTGCTGCCTCGGAGGCTTGTTGGGCGAAAGTCTGCTAGGGATCGAGGGATTTCAGGGGCACGCGATATCCACTCCTGAGGCGGATTCACGTACCCCGTTGCCATTTTTATCTTTGCCCAGGTAGCTGCGGCCGGCCACATTGAGAATGACATTACGGGCAAGAAGCGGGTCATTATTGAGTGGGCAGAGCGTAAACGTGCCATTGTGGTAATTGGTGATGCCGGAGGGAATAAACTGCACGTAAAGGCGGTTGCCGAAAGCGCGCCATTTTATTTGGGTTTTACGGGGAGCAAGGTTCAGCGCACGGATTATTTTATCCCCCGCGTCGAGTACCTGATCGCCGTTCAGGTCATGGTAGGCAATGAGTTGACGGGCCCAGGGTCGGCTACACGAGCTGCCATCCAGTGAAGGGCAGACGAAGACGGAGCGCCGCTTGTTCAGGGCCTCGCTGCGAGCGTAATGCACGAGTTGCTGCACGTCGCGTGCGATGGAATCCGCACGCAGGTGCTCGAAAATTGAAAAGCTGGCGAACGATGTGGCGGTGAGAATGCTGAGAATGGCGAGCACGGAGAGCTGCTCCACCAGAGTCATTCCATGACAGTGTGGCATTGTGGCGTCCTTATATTACGGTCCATGTAATTTACGCTGCGCTTATCTTAGACAATTTTGCCCTGATACTTATGTTAGATAGGGCACACTTTTAACGGTTGTGCTGGGCGCATTTCACGGCATCAGCTAGTGGCTGCGGAGCGGCCTTTGTGAAGAGCAGGAGAATTCAATGAAAACGTTTGTTTTAGTGTTCACCATGATTTGGTCTCTGTCGGTGTTTGCCGATGCCTACCAATACACCGATGATAAAGGCGTCGTGCACTACAGCGACAAGCCAGTACCCGGTGCGACCAAAGTGAAAACCCTCAACAAAAAATCAGATAGCAGAGATAGTGGAGATGGCGAGGAGGCGACCCTGGAAACCGTTGAGGTGGCTTCCTCACCTAAGCGGGAACTCGCCCCTTGTCAGAATCCGCGGGTAATTAATGAGGATAGCTCTGCCGACAGTCGCGGTAAAAGCCGCAGTATATGTATGGATGATAAATAACGCTTGTGCGTGCAGCCTTTCGAAGCGTCTCGGAAGAGCGCATTCAGGCTTCATCTTCCCAGTGTCTTCCTCCTCCGCCTCTTCCTGAAATCAGACGAGAAGAGGTGTCGCTTTTTTACCAGAAGCCAAGCAATCTTTGTTGAGTTAAGGCTTCATCTTTTATCCTTCCTTTCGGGGCGATGTATTCAACGCCTACTCACGGTATCCTTGAGCCTTTCGAACAGCAAATAGTGAGAAGGGAGAGGGGCGTTTTGAAAATCATTATCGTAGGTGGGGGCGTCATTGGATTGATGCAGGCCCGCGAGCTTGCCCAGAAAGGCTGGCAGGTCGTTCTCATCGACAAAAGTGAGTTTGGGCGAGAAGCCAGTTGGGCTGGGGGCGGTATTATTTCGCCTCTCTATCCCTGGCGCTATTCGCGCGCTGTTACGGCGCTGGCGGCCTGGTCACAAAGCTATTATCCCAACCTGATTCAGTGTCTCGAAGCCGAGAGCGGTATCGATCCGGAACTGTCGCGTCATGGCCTGCTGATGCTGGCCGTGGACGATGAAAATGCGGCGCTGGAATGGGCGCAGGACTATCAACATTGGTTGGAGCCTATAGGCGCAGAACAGGTGTATAAGCTCGAGCCGGGACTGCGTGAGGGGCTGGTTAGCGCCCTCTGGATGGCACAGGTCGCCAGCGTACGCAACCCAAGACTCCTGAAAGCATTGAAGAGCGTGGTGGCGCGGAGTATGGCCATTGAGCGTGTTGAGGTGACCAAAGTGAATGCCGTAATTGCGCACCCCCAAACCCCTGCAGTGGAACTCGAAGACGGAAAACGCATTGAGGGAGATGCGGTGCTGGTGTGTAGTGGCGCGTGGACCCGAGAACTATTGCAGCTTCCAGCGATCGACATTGCGCCAGTCAAAGGCCAGATGCTGGTGTTTGATGCACCGCAGGGGCTGGTGAACCGCGTGGTGCTGAGCCATGGTAAATACGTTATTCCACGGCGCGATGGTAAGGTGGTCGCAGGCAGTACCCTCGAATACACGGGCTTTGACAAGCAGTGCACGCGCGAGGCCCGAGATACCCTGTCGGATGCGGCAATTGATTTGTTCCCGGCCTTGGCCTCTTGTCCGGTCATTCACCACTGGGCCGGGTTGCGCCCGGGTTCTCCGGAAGGGGTGCCTTATATCGGTAAGGTGCCCGAGCGGGACAATCTCTTCGTGAATGCAGGGCATTTTCGCAATGGACTGGTTTTAGCGCCTGCCTCGGTGCGTTTGATGACAAGTTTGCTCTGCGACGAAACGCTTGCGGTTGATCCTGCACCCTACGATCCTGCGCGTCAGTTCAATCCATCTCCAGTTTTTTAAGGCGATAGCGTAAAGCCCGAAAGCTGATCCCCAGTTGTTTGGCGGCAGCGGTGCGATTCCATTTTGTGGCGTGCAAAGCGGCTTCGATTTCGCGTCGTTCGATACTTTCGAGGTACTCCTCCAGCGACTGCTCTGGCGGTCGCGGACCGATGTCCACTTCGGGAGTGTAGGCGGATACGTGATTTTGGACGGAGGCAGTCTCGCTTGCTAGAGAGCTGGCGGCGATCACCTCGCTGGCTTCGGCGGTCACTGAAGTCAGCGCTTCCAGTTGCAGGTCATTGCGGGTAATACAGTTGTTTTCACACAAGGTGAAGGCGCGCTCAATAATGTTCTCCAATTCCCGCACGTTGCCGGGAAAATGATATTCGTTGAGTGCCTGCATGGCATCCTTGCTGATTTCCACGCGGTCGATGTTATGGTCCTCTGCGATACGCGCAAGAAAACGCTCGGCCAGCATGGGAATATCGTCCCTACGGTCTCGCAGTGCGGGCACATCCAGGCGAATGACATTGATGCGATAATAGAGGTCCTGACGGAACCGACCTGTTTTCACCAGATTATCCAGATCTTTGTGGGTCGCACTGAGTACCCGCACATCAATATTTTCTTCCTGCTGCCCGCCTACGGCCCGCACGGCCTTTTCCTGAATGGCGCGTAGCAGTTTTACCTGCATGTCGAGTGGCAGATCTGCGACTTCATCCAGAAACAGCGTGCCGCCATGTGCCGCTTTGAATAAGCCCGGTTTGTCTTCGTGTGCACCACTAAAGCTTCCCTTTTTGTGGCCAAAGAATTCGCTTTCCATCAATTCGCTGGGTATGGCGCCGCAGTTCACGGGAACAAAAGGCGCACCGGCACGAGGGCCTTTCAGATGAATCATGCGTGCTGCCAGCTCTTTTCCGCTTCCCGACTCGCCTGAGATATAAACGGGAGCCTGACTGCGCGCCAGCTTACTGATTTGTGCATTCAGTTGGTCGATGAGTGGTGATTGGCCAGGAATGTTATGTTCATCGAGAAGGGCAGCTCCCGTTTTTGTCGTGGCGGTCGGAGCGTCAGAGAGGCGTAGGGCACTGCTGACGAGATCGCGCAGTTGCGGCAGATTGACTGGTTTGGAGATAAAGTCGAACGCGCCCGCTTTGAGCGCTTCGATAGCGGTTTCGACACTCCCGTAGGCAGTAATCATGGCGACGGGAAGCGCGGGGAACTGGTTTTGTATATGCCTGACCAAGTCGATGCCATTTCCGTCGGGGAGGTTCATGTCGGTCAGGCACAGCGAAAAATCTTCTTCCTGCAGTAATGCCAGAGCTTCGTTCAGTGTCGCCGCGCTACGTGTATCGAGCCCCATGCGAATGAGTGTAATCTCTAGCAGTTCTCGGATATCGGGTTCATCATCAACGATGAGTGCGGTCTGATGGGTCATGCCTCAATGCGTCCTTTTTTCATAGCGAAATGATTATACGATGCGATTGTGGTGGGCGAACAATAGCCGAAAACAGGTGCCCATCGGGTGTGCATCCATATAGTCCAGCTGTGCCTGGTTAGCTTCGCAGATTTCTCGCGACAGGTATAAGCCCAGTCCGGTACCTTTGGCTTCGGTGGTAAAAAAGGGTTCAAACAAGTGCGCACGGTCTTCTGTTGCGACGCCTTCGCCCTGATCGATGATGTCGATATAGGCCTGCTCTCCGGAGGCCGTTTGATCTAGCACCAACCGGAGTGGTGCATGGGGATCGGCTTGCAGACCATGCCGTAGACCATTGTCCATCAGATTAACAAGCACTTGTTCCATCTGGTCGGTATCGAATCGGGCATGCGCATCTGGGGCGCGAATGGCGATGTCAATGCGCGGAGATTCGGCGTGTTGTTCGGTGTATTGAGTAACCACCTTGTGCAACCAGTCCTCCAGGCGTACTTCTTGAGTTTGTGGCTCGGCACGACGGCTTAGCTGCAAGGTGTTTTCGATAATGAGATTAACCCGCCGGGAGTGCCGCTGAATGATGTCGGTCATTTTCAGGTCGGCGGCATCCAAATTGTCGGACTCCGCAAGAAGTTGGCTGGCATGGCTGATCGCCCCCAACGGGTTGCGCACTTCATGAGCAATGCTGGCGGTGAGGCGACCCAAGGACGCCAGCTTCAGTTGCTGCGCCTGCTGTGTCATCAGGCGAGTATCTTCGAGAAAGATCAGAATCTCACTGCTGGCGTTCTGTTGCAGGCGCGAGAAATTGGCTTGAATGAGCGGTTTGTCCGGGCTGCGCTGAAAAGGTGTTGTGCGGAATCCGGGGTTACTGCGCCACAATGCGATGCGCTCCTGTATTTCGCGCGGCAGGTCTTCCTGATCATCAATGGCGAGCAATTCCTTGGCGGCCTGGTTGATCAGCTTGATATGCAGGGATTCATCGCACACCACAATCCCGGTGCGCATACTCTGAATAATCTGGTGATTCAAACGCTCAAGCTCAACAATGTTCTGCTGGCGTTCGCTGGCGAGTGTTTCGGTCTGGCTGATGCGCAGGGACAGGTTTTGCACAATAAATGCGGCAGCGAAATAGATTGCACCAATCAGGCCTGTGCGGGCAATTTGGCTAACATGCTGGTCCAGGGTAATGATGCGTTCGAGCTCCAGCGCGAGCGTGGCAATACTGGCCAAGGCGGCGAAGGATAGTCCGATGCGCCCGCGCAACATGATGTTGCCGGCAGCGACGGTGATAACCAGCAGATTACTGAGCCCACCTGTGATACCGGTTCCGGCATAAAACAGTATGTGCAGAATGGCAATGTCGATGATGACGGAGAAAAATACCTGGCGCGCTGAGACGCTGAGAATAAAGCGATACAGCACCAGCAGTGACGCGGTCAGCATCATATAGACGATGGCCAGTGTCTGAAAAAGGTCGGCGTCACGAAACTGTCTGAGCAGGCTGTCCTGCGATAGGGTAACACCCAGCAGCAGGATCGCGATGACCAGTCGATACACGTTATAGTAATTGAACAGAACCGGGGTTTGGGAAGAAGACTCCAATGAAACAACCTAAGTAAGAGTGTGCGAAAAATACGATGTATCTAATGAGTATAAACAAGCTCTGTGAATGGCGCAGACAAAAACACGCTTTGGCGAATGGTTGGTCTGTTTAATGGTGTCGCGTAGATTTCAGGCAAAAATCCTCGCGCCGGTTTCAGTGTTTGGCAGGGATCTGCACCGCGCTTACTGGATCTTGCTGAAGATCATGGTGCCGGCCTTGTTGGTGGTCAAAGTCCTGGATGAGTTGGGGGCGACCACCCTGCTGGGTAGGCTGCTCGAACCGCTGATGAGTACGGTGGGGTTGCCCAGTGAACTGGGCCTGGTATGGGCCGCTGCGCTGCTGACCAATATCTATACCGGGCTGGTGGTGTTTTACGAGCTGGGTGCTGGGCAGACTTACAGTGTGGCCGAGATGACACAGCTTGGTTGTCTCATTCTGGTGGCGCATTCTTTGCCCATCGAGGGGGCTGTGGCCAGATTAACCGGTGTGCCCTGGCGTCTGACGCTGGCGCTGCGAGTGATCGGTGCCTACCTGTTGGCCTTTGCGGTGTATCGTTTCTATGTATGGAGCGGGGGCGGTGAAGCGGACAGCCAGCTGTTATGGCGGCCGGAAACGAGGCGTGATGGGGTGTGGGCATGGTGTGTTGAGATGCTCGAGCTTTTGCTGCTGGTGTATGGTGTGTTAGCTGCGCTCATGGCGTTTCTGCGGATACTTCGCTGGATGGGTGTCGAAACCCTTTTGCATGCCGCATTGCGGCCCCTTACCTTGGTTTTGGGGGTGAAGCGCAATGCTGCTCAGGTTACGGTCATAGGGCTATTGTTGGGGTTGAGCTTTGGCGCGGGCCTGTTGATCGACGAGTCGCGTAAGGGGCATATTTCAGGGCGCGATATGCGCGTTGTGGTCTGCTTTTTGGGCTTGTGTCACAGCGTCGTCGAGGACACATTACTGATTCTTCTGTTGGGGGCGGAACTGTGGGCGATATTGTGGTTGCGTTTGGTTTTCGCGTTGCTGATCACCGTAATGCTGGTGCGGCGTGTATATCCGCAACCGCCCGGATAGATCAGTTGCGCGGGGCATGGTGTGTCAAGAAATCGAAGAGTCAGAGGGGGAGCGTTTGAGCAAGGGAGCGTCGGCTTCCCAAATCTTAACCTGATCACGTCCGGCATTCTTGGCGCGATACAAGGCCATGTCGGCATTGTGTACCAGTTCCTCGGCATGATTTATCGCGCTTTGTTGCAGGCTCGCAACACCAAAGCTGGCGGTTATTGAAAAGCGGTGTTGCTGGGATTGCAGCGAAATACTACGAATTTCTTCGCACAGTGCATGGGCCAGTGCGCCGGCATCTTCCAGGCTGGTGTCGGCCAGCAGTATGATGAATTCCTCGCCGCCATACCGCGCAATCAAGTCGCCCGAGCGATTCAGGCGGTGTTTCAGAATCAGAGACACCTGTCTCAGACACTCATCACCGGCTTTGTGCCCATAGGTGTCATTGATGATTTTGAAATGGTCCAGGTCGCATAGAATCACCGAAAGGTCACGCTGGTGGCGCTGCGCGCGTTTGAACTCTATTTCGAGTCGGTTCTCGAAATGTCCGCGGTTGTAGAGAGTGGTTAAGGCATCGGTGGTAGACAGAACTTCCAGACGGCCGTTAACACTTTCAAGCTCCTTCAGGGCCCGTTCAAGTGTGCGGGTGCGTTCAGCCACTTTGTGTTCGAGTTGTGTATTGGCGGTTTCCTTGGCGCGCAGCAGGTCTTCCTGTGATTTGCGAGCCAGCTTTTCGTGCTCCAATGATGATTCCTGTGCTTTGAGGCGCAGCTCTTTTTCTCGATTAAAGCGATTGGCCAATGCCAGAGACAGTAAGGCGACAAGCATCATGACGCCGATTTGTCCCGCGTTATTGCTCCAGAAATTAGAAGGGATCACGCCGAATTTCTCAGCCGTTAAAATGCCGATACCGCCAAAGGCAGCGGTCCACGCCAGGCAGAAATATTTGGCGTAGTGATCTCCGCGCCACCACATCAGGTAACCGAACCACAACGACATGACGCAGATCATTCCGGTCATGACACTGGTGATACGAATCGTCGTGGTATAGGGGAGAAAAAAGGTCAGTACCAGCATGACCAGCGAGAACCACGAGAACACCGATAAAATACGATTGCCGAGCGGGCTGTTTTTATGCAGCTTGAGAAAAGACATGATCATGCGGGCAGCGCTGAACGCGGCAAGCGCAATGAAGGTGGAAATACAGAAGCTGTTCCATTCCACCTGGTTAGGCCATAGATAGGCAAAGCCATAGCCTTTCAAGCCCACCTGAAACATCAGGTAGCCAAAGGCAAAGCCAACGTAGTAAAGATAGCTGGGGTCGCGAATGAAAAAATACAGAAACAGGTTGTAGATCACCATGATGCCGATGATTCCGATCCATATTCCCTGTATCAGCTGAAGCTTGGCATTGGCCACCGAGAAGCTTTCTGGTGACCAGATATAAAGCGGTGCTTCGACCGAACCGGCTGCTGCAACACGCATCACGATGCGGTTTTCGCCCGGTTCGAGGGTGAAAGGCAGGAGGAAATTAGTGTGTTCAATTGGGCGCTGAGAGAACGGGAAGCGGTCTCCCACATGGTAGGTTTCGCGCACGGCCCCCTCTGAAATGCGATAGAGCTGTACATCGTCGAGAAAGGGAATCGGCAGCTCGATCAGTATGTCGCGAGCGTCCGTCTGATTGTTATCGAGAATGAATTGAAACCAGAACGCGGTAGAGGTGAATCCGAAATTAGGGGCTTCGCGATCTATAGGTTGCCATTGCTCTGCGTGCGCCAAAACATCGCTCAGTTCCAATGCGTGCTCGGGGTCTTCGAGGTACAGCATGCGAACGCCCACGTAAATGGGGAATGTCGTATCGTGTTGCAATGCAACACGATGCTCTTCGGCCTGTATCGGGCTGCTGCACAGCAGTAACCAGTAGGCCAGCAGGGTCCCGAGAAAAGTTCGTGTTGAGTGATTCAATCCGCGTGTGTACTCAATTTAGTGAATTGATTTAATTGTAGATTATGCGGGCCAAATGGCTTAGCAGAATTATGTTATAAGTCGTTACGGGTGGCCGCGGAGCGGGCCTTGAACCCGTAACGAATTGTTAAGTGCGTAGATGAGCAGTGGGTTTATGCCAGGCGCAAGCTGACCGGGCAGTGGTCGGACCCCATAATCTCAGTGAAAATGTCGGCATCGCTGATTCTTGGTAGCAGGGCTTTGGAGGCGAGAAAATAATCAATTCTCCAGCCCACATTCTTGGCACGCGCGCCTGCGCGATAACTCCACCATGAATATTTCACTTCCTGCGGTTTCAGGTGGCGAAAGGTATCGACAAGGTCGGCAGCCAGATAATTATCCATGCCATCAATTTCTTCCTGCATGTAACCGGCGCTTTTATTGTAGTTGGGCTTAGGTCTGGCCAGATCAATATCCCGATGCGCGACGTTCAGATCACCACACACGATGACGGGTTTGTTCTGCTCGAGAGCTTTTAAATAGTTCAGGAAGTCACGATCCCATTTCTGGCGGTATTCCAGCCGTTTGAGTTCGCTGCCGGAATTGGGGGTGTAGACGGTGACCAGAATGTGGCCATCAAACTCAGCGGCGATTACGCGCCCTTCCTGATCGTGTTCGGGCATGCCCATGTCGAACACAACGTTCAGCGGCGTGTGCCGGGTGAGAATGGCCGTGCCGGAATAACCCTTCTTTTCTGCGGAGTTGCTGTAGATCTCGTAGCCTTCAAGTGGTGCGAGCGCTGCAACGACCTGATCATCCTGGGCTTTTGTTTCCTGTAAGCACAGTATGTCGGGCTTCATGCTGTCGACGGATGCGAGAAAATCTTTCTTCATGACGGCGCGAATGCCGTTCACGTTCCACGATACGAGATGCACAGTTGCTCCTGTTTAGCCGGCCTGAGAGGGCGGCAAGTGTAACGCAGCCACTACTGACTGGCCAAGCGGGATGCGTGCCATCCCGCAGGCGCACACCAGATCTCGTCGCTGCCTTAGCTCTGTAGCAGGGCCTGATGTTGTTCCGGACGCAGACGCGGGCCATATTGCGCGACAACCTGCGCGGCAGCGCGATTGGCCAGTCTGGCACACTCGGGATAGGTATAGCCTTGCGATAAACCGTAAAGGAACGCGCCGGCGAACATATCACCGGCACCATTGGTGTCGATGGCTTTTACGCTTACACCTGCAACTTGCTCCATTTGCTGGCCGTCGAACACAAGAGCGCCTTCCTTGCCCAGTGTGATGGCAAAGCTGCGCGCGTCCGTTTTGAGCGCCTGAGCGGCCTCTTCGATGTTGGATGCGCCGGTCCAGCCCAGGGCTTCATCGCGATTGCAAAACAGCAGGTCGACCTGTTCGCCCATCATCGCCTTCAGGCCGTCGCGGAAGAATTCAACCATGCCGGGGTCCGATAACGACAGAGCCGTTTTCACGCCGTGCTGTTCTGCCAGCTTACGCGCGGCGATCGCAGCCTCGCGACCCGTGTCGGAGGTGACCAGATAGCCTTCAATATATACGTAGTCGGAGTGGCGCAGCGCGTCTTCGTCAATGTCTTCTTTGTCCAGGGTCGCGCTGATGCCGAGGAAGGTGTTCATGGTGCGCTCGGCATCAGGCGTGATCATCACCAGGCACTTGCCCGTGGTGCCGTCCGGTAGATCCTCGGCGCGGGTGGTGACGCCGGCCGCTTGCGTGTCATGATGGAAAAAACGGCCATTATCGTCGTTGGCCACTTTGCAGGAGTAAAAGGTGCGCGCACCCAGATAGCTGGCGGCGATAATGGTGTTGCAGGCCGAGCCGCCACTGGCACGTTTGCTGCCCACCATATGATCCGCCATCAGGGTCAGAATTTCCTGTTGGCGCTGCTCGTCCACTAACGTCATCAGCCCTTTTTCGATGCCCGCGTCATTCAAAAACGCATCGCTGACTTCAATTTCTGTGTCAACGAGGGCCGCGCCGAGCCCGTAAATCTGGTAGTGCTGCATGAAGATTGGCCTTTTTGTGAGGGTTGTCGGTTTGAGTAAAGCAAAGCAGCCGGATTATATACGCCAGACTTTCATTGCGGCAAAATCACTTCACATGTCGCAATGAATGCGCCGATGAGGATAGATAATGCAAAGAATCAGGGCAATCGCTGATATCGCCGGCCTCGTTGCGCACGCTGGGTGGTCGTTGTTGCGCCACCCCCATCGTCCCACACATCGCAGTCTTACGACAGAATGGAGCTTTCGGCTGGCGAAGCGCTTGCTGACGGAAGCGCTGGATCACGATGATGCATGGTTACGGCGCCGTCAGGCGCTGTTGCGCGTGCCCGGGCCGGCGTTGTCGCGGGTGCGCTTTCGGTCTCTTACGCTGGCGGGTGTGCGTTGTGTTGAATGCCAACCGCGCCGGCGCAGCGCGGGGTTAATGGCCGATATTCTTTATTTGCATGGCGGTGGTTATGTGATGGGTTCCGCTGATGCCTATCGCTACACCCTGGCCTTGCTGGCAGATCTGTGTGGAGCGCGTGTGCTGGCGGTAGATTACCGTTTGGCGCCGGAGCATCCGGTGCCGGCGGCGCAGCAGGATTGTGGCGCGGTGTTGCAGCAGTGCATGCGAAATACGCGCGTTCCCCTGTTTCTTATGGGCGACTCGGCCGGAGGGGCGTTAGTGCTATCAACCTGGATGCGGATGTCGGCCGCGCAGCGCAAGCACTGTGCTGGGCTGGTACTGTTGTCGCCCTGGCTGGCTCCCGGGGAGGGGGCGTCTCTGCTGAACGAGGCGGCTGCCAACGATTTTATATCTGCTCACTTGCTGGCGCGTTGGGCGCTCGCGGCTGATCCCGATGGTACGTGTGCAGAGTATCTGCGCTTTGTGGATGCGGGTGCATTGCCGGATGCGCCACCGGTGTTGGTGCAATCGGGCGCGTTAGAAATTATGCGGCCGCAAATACAGCGTTTTGTCGAGAATATGCGCGAAGCGGGTGGTGCCATCACCTGGCAGGAATATCCCGATCAGTTTCATGTGTTTCAAACGCTGGCGCCCTTGGTGCGCGAGGCAGTGCCGGCTCTTCGGGATGTGGCAGGGTGGATGAGGGAGATGATAGTGGAAATTAAACCATCGAATTCGGGAGTGTAAAAAAAGCTGACGCAAAAACGCCCTCACAGTGGAGGGCGTTTTCAGGTCGTTACGCGGGCGTGCTTATGCCTGCTTACGACGTGCCAGACCAAGACCGGCCAGACCCAAGCCCAGCAGGGCCAGCGTGCCAGGCTCTGGTACGCTCACTTCGAAGCTCTGGTAAGTGCCGCGACGGGTAGAGAACACGAATACGTTTGGTGTATTCAGTTCGTCACCGATGTAGATCATCTCGCCCGCAACACCGTTACCAGACTGCGTGTTTGTCAGCTCAGAGAACAGAGAAGAGCCCAAGTTGAATTCCATCAGCTCGGTACCGTCTGCCAGAGTGAAGTCGATCCCGTCTACATCGCCCGAATCGTTAGTGGCCGCGCTCCAGCCGAAAGATTCTTCACCCAACCAGCCTGTGGTCGTGGGGTAGAAGGTGTCAGTGCTTTCCCATTGGAACGTGCTGGTGGTTTCCAGTTGCGCGTTGTGGAAAGTAATGCCGCCGAACCAGTCAACGTCTGAGCCGCTGTTCTGGTTTACGCTGCGCCAGCGAATATGCCAGTTGCCGCCGTCGGTCTCGTCATTCCAGATCGTGTAGCCAGAGTTCAGAGCGCTGTTGGCGAAGCCGCTCGCGTCGGTGTCACCGCTGTATACCGGTGTAGCGAAGGAAACGACTGACGTAAGAGCCAGTGTTGTCGCTGCAAGTAACTGCTTAAATTTCATGTGAAATTCCTACTTTCAGAGTTGAATGTGTCGCGGTTGTTTCTCCGCGTTTATAGTCAAAGGCGGTTGCCTGTCTGGAATTAAGCATTAAGTGATCCAGAAATTAAAAAAAACATAAATAACAATATACTATGTGTTTTTGTTGAAGGTGTTTTAGGGTGGTGTGTAAATAATACTGACGCACATTTCGGGTGTGTAACATTGTTTGACAATTACGGTTTGTCTGCTAGTCACCTCGTGTCGTGATGTATCGGCGATTGAGGTCTTGGTCAGAGCAGGTCGTGGGTGTTGGTGTCTGGACGGACGCGATGCAAAAGAGGAGGGTGCGCTTCCTTTGCTTACACAGCGCCATACGCAGTTTCATTTCGATTCGCACAACCTAGCCTAAAAAAAGTGATGACCTTCTTCTGTCGAGCGCTGTCATGCTTGTGCCATATCGGGGCGCAATTTCGGGGCTTGCGTCAAAATAGTTCAAAAAATGCGCACAGATATGGCGCTCTGATTGTGGCTTTGGCGTGCGCTTTGTGCATCATCTCGGTGCCAAAAACTTCTGTGTATTTATAAGGTGTTGAAATATAAGAATAAAATTAATTGGCATGGTTGCTGCTTTTGCTGTGACAGAACGATTGATTGTCAACAAGAGGAAGTGCCATGCGTTTTATAAGTGTTTGGAAGAGTGCGATTCGCGTACTCCTGAGTGTCTCATTGGTGGTCGCGCCGGCGGCCTGGGCAGAAAAACTCGGCTACCCCGAAAAGGAAGAGCTGACGTTTGGTTTTATAAAGTTAACCGACATGGCGCCTATCGCGATTGCCTATGAAAATGGCTATTTCGAAGAGGAAGGACTCTACGTCACCATTGAGGCGCAGGCAAACTGGAAAGTATTGCTGGATGGCGTCATTGATGGCCGCCTCGACGGTGCACACATGCTGGCGGGCCAGCCACTGGCCGCCACCATGGGTTTTGGTACCAAGGCGCACATCATCACGCCTTTCTCGATGGACCTGAACGGTAACGGCATCACGGTATCCAATGCGGTGTGGGACGAAATGAAGCCGCATATTCCCAAGATGGCGGATGGCCGCCCTGTGCATCCTATCAAGGCGGACTACCTGAAGCCTGTGGTCGACAAATATCGCGATCAGGGCAAGCCCTTCAATATGGGGATGGTATTTCCCGTCTCGACGCACAACTATGAGTTGCGTTACTGGTTGGCTGCCGGCGGTATTCACCCCGGTTTCTACGCGCCACACAAGGGCGATATCTCCGGTCAGATTGATGCCCAGGCCCTGCTTTCTGTGACACCTCCACCGCAAATGCCAGCCACACTGGAGGCGGGTACCATCTATGGCTACTGCGTAGGCGAGCCTTGGAACCAGCAGGCAGTGTTCAAAGGTATCGGTGTACCGGTGATCACAGATTACGAGATCTGGAAAGACAACCCTGAAAAAGTGTTTGGTATTACCAAAGAGTTTGCCGAGAAATATCCCAACACCACAGTACGTATTGTGCGAGCGCTGATTCGTGCGGCAATGTGGCTGGACGCGAATGACAACGCCAATCGCCCCGCGGCTGTGAAGATTCTGTCGCAAAGCAATTACGTGGGTGCGGATTACGATGTCATCGCCAACAGCATGACCGGTACTTTCGAGTATGAAAAAGGCGACAAGCGCCCGGTACCCGACTTCAACGTGTTCTTCCGCTACAACGCGACCTACCCCTACTATTCGGATGCGGTGTGGTATCTCACGCAAATGCGTCGCTGGGGCCAGATTGCCGAAGACAAATCTGATGACTGGTATCACGAACTCGCCAGTTCGGTGTATCGCCCGGATATCTATACCAAAGCGGCTAAGTCTCTGATTGCCGAGAAGCTGGCCAACGCCAAAGACTTCCCTGATTTTGCGAAAGAGGATGGCTATAAGCCGGCGCAATCGGAATTCATCGACGGTGTGGTGTATGACGGTCGCAAGCCGAATGCCTATATCGATTCTTTCAATATTGGTCTGAAATCGGGCCAGAAGCTCTGACGCTCAGAGCGTGAGTAGTACACGGCGCCCTCTGGTGGTTAGTGAGGGCGCCATCATTCTGTCAATGGGGAGTAGGAACATGTCAACGACGACATCCATGAATGAGCAGATGGAACCTAAAGTACTCTGGCTGGACCGCTTGCTGGCGGTTGCATCGAGTGTAGGTAAACGTCTTGCGATGCCTGTAGTGGGGTTCGCAGCCTTTTTATTACTGTGGTCGGTGGCGGCTCAGAATATCGATACTTCACTGGGCAAGTTTCCTGGCCCACAAGCGGTCTGGCAACAGTTTGGTGCCTTGCACGCGGAACACAATCGATCGCGTGAAAAAGAAGCCGCATTCTACGAGCGGCAGGAAAAACGCAATGCTGCGCGCGCCGCTGAAGACCCTGATTATGTTCCGAAAATTCGTGCCTATACGGGCAAAGAAACCTTTGTTGATCAGATTGGAACCAGTCTGGTTACGGTGATGAGCGGCTTTTTTCTGGCCGCGCTGATGGCCATTCCCCTGGGCATAGCGATTGGTTTGAGTCGAACGCTCAACGATGCCGTGAACCCCATTGTGCAATTATTCAAACCGGTCTCGCCTTTGGCATGGTTGCCGCTGGTTACCATGGTGGTGAGTGCGCTCTATGTGACGCCCGATCCCATCGTTGCCAAGTCGTTTCTGGTGTCCATGATTACCGTGACGCTGTGCTGTATCTGGCCCATGGTGATCAATACCTCGGTAGGCGTTGCCAGTATCGATAAAGATCTGGTGAATGTAAGCCGGGTCTTGCGTCTGCCCGCCCTGACGCATGTGAAGAAAATTGTTTTGCCGGCCTCGGTACCGATGATTTTTACCGGTATGCGCCTGTCGCTCGGTGTGGCCTGGATGGTGCTGATTGCTGCCGAAATGCTGGCGCAGAACCCGGGCCTGGGTAAGTTTGTGTGGGATGAATTCCAGAATGGCAGCTCCGACTCGCTCGGACGCATTATGGCGGCCGTGTTGGTCATAGGTTTTATTGGTTTCCTGTTGGACCGGGGCATGCTGCTGATTCAGCGCTGGGTTTCCTGGGACAAAAGCAACATCGCGAACTGATCTGCACACCGATTCGAGAGGAGAAAGAATATGTCAACATTATTGGATATCAGTCATATCGATATGGAGTTTCCCACGCCCAAGGGCTCGTTTACGGCCCTGCAGGACGTGAGCCTGAAGATCGCCAAGGGCGAGTTTGTATCGCTCATCGGTCACTCCGGTTGCGGTAAATCCACGGTGCTGAACGTGGTGGCGGGGCTGTATCAGGCCACGCGGGGCGGCGTGATTCTGAATGGTCGCGAGGTAAGCGAGCCGGGTCCTGAGCGTGCCGTTGTGTTCCAGAACCATTCTCTGCTGCCCTGGTTAACCGCTTACGAGAACGTGGAGCTGGCGGTGAAGCAGGTGTTTGGCAAAAGTAAGTCCAAACCCGAAATGAAAGAGTGGATTGAGCATAACCTCAAGCTGGTACACATGGACCATGCCATGCACAAACGCCCGGATGAAATTTCCGGCGGTATGAAGCAGCGTGTGGGCATCGCCCGCGCATTGGCCATGCAGCCGGAGGTGCTGCTGATGGACGAGCCCTTCGGCGCATTGGATGCGTTGACGCGGGCGCACATGCAGGATTCCCTCATGGAGATTCAGGCCGAGCTCAACAACACCGTGATCATGATTACTCACGACGTCGACGAAGCGGTTTTGCTCTCGGACCGAATTGTTATGATGACCAACGGGCCCGCGGCGACCATCGGAGAGATTCTCGATGTGAAGCTTGAGCGTCCGCGTGATCGCCTGGCATTGGCCGAAGATGCAGAGTACACGCACTTGCGCTCGCAGGTGCTGAAATTTCTGTATGAAAAGCAGCGTAAAATTGAGCCCCTGTCACCGGGAGCTGCGGCAAGTAAAAAGAGCGATACCGCCCGCAAGGCTTCGGCCGCCTGAGTGCTTTGGCGTAGCGCAGTACGCAGGGCTAAGCAGTCAGCTTTGCCTGATGTGCTCATTGTGAGCGTCAGGTAAAGCGGATTGGCTAGGGGGTGTGCTCCGAACGAGTAGCAGGGCGGGGTAGCGTTAAGTAGCCATGGGTCAGATTTTCCAATGGCTCGTTATCCCCGCTGCCCTGAATCGCGCGGCGCTCAGGACAGGAAGGGGTTGAGGAAACGGCCGAAGAATCCGGTCATTTTGAGTGGTGCATCCGTTACCGCGAAACAAATGCAGTCTTCCATCTCCGAAGCCTTGGGTTGGTGAATCGTCGTTGCATCGGCCAACACAAAGTCACCTGCGTGATAATCCCCGGCCCGATCTGAAAAACTCCCCTGCATCACCAGTGTGAACTCGTTGCCGCGGTGGGTATGTTGAGGTAACTCTTTGCCCGCAGAAATTTTGTAAAACTTGGCAGTGTAGTGCGGGTCCTGAATGTTGAGCCGGTATTCCTTGATGTTGGGGCTCAATCCCGACCACTTCAGTTTCGAAAACTCATCCGGCACAAAGCGGCGTAGCGGTCTGGGCACGCACTGCTTTGTTTCAAGCACGATATTGCCCGCCTCGAAATTACGTTCTTCCGGATCGTCGTCCAGTTTGGACATGATGGCATCGAGTAAGTTGTCGGATACCTCCACCGGTGTGCTGTGGTCGAGCAGTTCACCGCCAATATGATTGTACAGGGCGGTGCGTTGCCTGCACGACGCGCACTTCTCCATATGACAGGCAATCACCAGGCCGAGCGCATCAGACTGCTGGCCGGCGGCGAATTGCATTAAAAGTTCGTCAGAAGGATGATAATTAACCATGTCATTTGCTCTTTCGCGAAGGTGTCCAACTTCTTCATTGCCAGTCGCAAGCGCGACTTGATCGTGCCAAGAGGCAGATCCAAATCGTTGGCAATTTCACTATGGGACTTACCCTCAAAATACACTTTAAAAACGATCTGCCTTTGCTCGTCAGGCAGAATCTCAAGCATGTTACGCACGACGCTTGCTTCCAGATCACTGGCAACATCTTTCTCGAGCTCTTCGCCGGTTTCCTCTGGCCACAAGTCGTCCGACTGCACCATTTCGTACTTGCCTTTGCGCGCGAAATCGATGCGTTTGTTACGCACAATGGTGTATAGCCAGGTAATGCCTGTGCCGGATTTCGGGTTGTAGGTATGTGCTTTTCGCCACACGGTGAGCATGCACTCCTGCAACAATTCCTCCGCATCCGCTGCGGTTGCGCCGCATTGCATGGCAAAGGCCTTCAGTCGCGATGCGGTGGCCTGAAAAAGCTGCTGAAAAGCACGCTTATCGCGATGCTGTGCGATGGCGACGATCAGATCGTCGAGGGCCGGGGGCTGATTGGCATCAAGGCTCAATGGAGCTTCCTTGTGTTCAGGAACAGAACTGCCGCGGCTGCGGCAGAGGAATCCCTGAAAATGTAATCGATAACGCAATGCAGGTAAAGCACAGGGTTCGACACTGGGAGGCCGTGCAGAGATCCAAGTTGCCATGTACGCCGTAACCACAACGCTGAATTTAAGAATCCCGGAGGCGAGTGCGTGCACACAGAACAGCAAACACAACAAACAGTCATCATTGGGGCGGGCATGGCGGGGCTGAGTTGCGCCCGGCGTCTGCGAGAGTTGGGGCGAAAGGTTGTGGTGATAGAAAAGGCCCGGGGCAGTGGTGGGCGATTGTCTTCCAAGCGCATCACCGGGCCATCAGGTGACTATCTCGCTTTCGACTTGGGGGCCGCTGGTTTTACGGCTTCGTCGGCCGCCTTTCAATCCTTCCTTGCCACGATTCAGGAGACGGGCAAGTGTGCGCGGCTTGCCGATGGTCGCTGGATTGGAATGTCGCGCAATTCGGCGCTGACGCGAGCGATGGTCGATGGCTTCGAGGTGCTTTTCGAGCGGCGCGTCACGCGTATTGAGCGATCGGGTGAGGGCTGGCACGTTTATGCTGAGGCTGCCCAGGATCCCTCAGACTGCCTGCGCATCGACGCGGAAGAGCTGGTGGTCGCGTGCCCTCCCGCGCAGGCCGCCGCTTTGCTCAGGCATGACGATGCGCTGCGGCGAGCGCTTGCACAGGCGCAGCTGCGTCCGCAATGGGTGGTGATGATCGCGGTTGAGCGCGATCCCGGGGTGAGCGAGGTGGCCTGCGTCGCACACCTTAACGCAGGGAACTCTGATCTGGTGGCGCGTGCCAGCCATGAATCCTTAAAGCGCGATCGCTCGAATAATGCGCCGAGTATTTGGGTGCTGCATCTCGGCGAAGGGTGGTCGGAGGCGCGCGTGGATATGCAGCCCGAAGCCATTCGCGGGTATGTCGTGGCGCAGTGGGAGAACGCCTTTCCTGACGCGCAAGTATTGGCAGCGCATGTGCATCGCTGGCGCTACAGTGTGTGCGGTTCTGATAGTCGCCCTGAAGTGCCAGTGGGGGAGCCGTCTGCGGTGCAAGACGCGTGTTACTTTGATGCGCCAAATGGTCTCGGTATCTGCGGCGATTACTGGTTGGCCACCGCTGCCGAAAACGGGGTGGAATCGGCCTTTCTCAGCGGGCTCGCGCTGGCTGAGCGAATGCGCTAGGCTGAGCATGCAGTCGCTCGGTTTTAAGGGCGTGGCCCGATGATCTGTTTCATGCGGTGATGCGTAAACTAGTCATGCCACAACACAGGACTTTGTTTTGACTACCCACCTCGTTTGGTACCGCAGTGATTTGCGCATACATGACCACCCCGCTCTCGCCGCAGCCATGCAGCAGGATGCCAGCGTCGTTGCCGTATATTGCCTGACGCCTGCACAATGGGACACGCACCATATCTCGGCCGCGAAGCGCAACATGCTCCTGCGGCAGCTCGAGGATTTGCACACTTCGTTAGCGGCACTGAATGTGCCGCTCATTATCGTCAACAGCGGTGACTTCGGCAGCATTCCCGACGACCTGCGTACCCTTGCCGAGCGCTTTCAGGCTCAGCATGTGTTCACCCATGCCGAGTACGAGTGGAACGAAGCGCTTTGCGCGCAGCGCGTGGAGCGAGCGTTGGCCAAGCACAACGTGATCCTCCACAGCAGCCACGATCAGTGCGCCATCGTGCCGGGCGAAGTGCGCACGCAACACGGTGACATGTACAAGGTTTTCAGTGCCTTCAAGCGGGAATACATGAAGCGCTTCAGTAACCGCAGCCGGGAGCTGGCCGCGGTACCCGACGCGCAGGCACCCACGAACATCGAGAGCGACCTGCAAGCGCTTCGAGAGTTGGGGCGTGCTGAACACACCGACGCACGCTGGCCAGCCGGCGAAGATGCTGCGCACGATCGGCTCAATACCTTTATCGACGAGCACGTGAAAGACTACAAGGAGAAGCGGGATTTCCCGGAGCAGGACGCCACCAGCCTGCTCTCGCCCTATCTGGCGCTTGGCATCTTAACGACGCGCCAGTGCTTGCATGCCGCCATGAGTGTGAACGAAGGAAGTCTCGAAAGCGGACGCAAAGGGGTAGATACCTGGATCTCCGAGTTGATCTGGCGCGACTTTTACCGGCACCTGCTGTTCGCCTATCCGGATCTCAGTCGACATCGTCCGTTCAAACCCGAAACCGATCGCCTGCCCTGGAAGCAGGAGTCGAAATTGTTTGAGGCCTGGTGCGAAGGTCGTACCGGGTACCCTTTGGTGGACGCGGCCATGCGACAACTGCGTGAAACGGCCTGGATGCACAATCGCCTGCGCATGGTTACCGCCATGTTTCTGACCAAACACCTGTTTATCGACTGGCGGCTGGGCGAACAGTACTTTATGCAGCATCTGGTCGACGGCGATCTGGCGTCGAACAACGGAGGCTGGCAGTGGAGTGCCTCGACCGGGGTGGATGCAGTGCCGTATTTTCGCATTTTTAATCCGGTGCGCCAGTCGGAGCGCTTCGATCCCGAAGGCGCCTTCATTAAACGCTATGTGCCAGAACTGGGAGATCTCGACAAGAAATCGCTGCATTGGCCCACCGCCGCCGAGCGTGAAGCCTGTGGCTACCCGCAGCCGATAGTGGAGCACAAGTCGGCAGTGGCCCAAACCAAGCAATGGTTTAAAGAACTCGGTGAACAAGACGCTCAGCAAAACGCGCAACAGCGCGCGTCGGCCTCGGCATGAGCGGCCCAACGAATTTCAGGAGTACAGCATGAAGACCTGGTCGCAGACGCTTATACAGTGGTTCGATGCCGAGGCTTTACCGCCCGTGCAGCAAACCGACACGGGGCGAGGGCGCATCGATTGGCTGCGCTGCCTGCCCTTCGTGCTGGTGCACCTGGGTTGCTTGGGTGTGGTGTGGGTGGGCGTGAGCGGAACCGCCGTGGCGGTGTGTCTCGCGGCCTTTTGGCTGCGCATGTTTGCCATTACCGCGTTTTACCATCGTTATTTTTCTCACCGCAGTTACAAAACCTCCCGGGGCTGGCAGTTCGTGTTTGCCGTGCTGGGAAATTCGGCTGCGCAGCGAGGGCCGCTGTGGTGGGCCGCGCATCATCGTCAACACCACAAGCACTCCGACGACCCGGAAGATCTGCATTCCCCCGTGGCCCATGGTTTTTGGTGGAGTCATGTGGGCTGGTTTATGAGTGATCGCGGCTTTGCCACCGATTACAGTGTGATCAAGGATCTGGCCAAATTTCCCGAACTGCGCTTTCTGAATCGTTTCGACAGCCTGGTGCCGGTCGTCTTCGCGGCAGGTATGTTCGCACTGGGTGAAGCCATCGCCTGGGCGTGGCCGCACAGCGGCACTTCCGGTGTGCAGATGCTGGTTTGGGGTTTCTTTATCTCCACGGTGTTGCTGTTTCATGCCACGTTTACCATTAATTCGCTGGGGCACGTGTGGGGCAAGCGCCGGTTTGCCACCAAAGACGACAGCCGCAACAATGCCGTACTCGCCTTGCTGACTCTGGGTGAGGGTTGGCACAACAATCACCACCGGTTTGCGGTGTCGGCGCGCCAAGGGTTTTACTGGTGGGAACTGGATATCTCGTATCTGCTGCTTAAAGGCATGGCGGCGGTGGGCATTGTGCGTGATCTGAACCCGGTGCCGCGGCGTATTCTTGATGAAGGTCGCAGGGCCTCCTGATCGCAACGTGAGAGGTCTGTTTACATGTCATCGCACAGCAAGAGTTTGTCCACGCCCGAGCGTCATCATCAGGTGCTTGATGCCTTCGAAGCCCTGTATCACGCACTCAATGCCGAAACGGTCAGCACCGCGCGACTTGCTGAAGTCTACGACGAGAGTATGCGTTTTCAGGATGCCTTTCATGAAATCGAGGGTTTGGCCCAATTCACGCAATACTGCGAAGCGCTTTACAGCAATGTGGGTAATATTGAGTTTGTCTTTTTAGGGCGCTGGCTCAATGGTGATGAAGCGGCGCTGCGCTGGATCATGCGCTACACCCACCCACGCCTCAAGCGTGGGCGGCCCATCGAGGTAGCGGGCATGTCCTATCTGGTGTTGGCCCACAAGGTGGTGGAGCACCGCGACTATTTTGATGGTGGGCAACTGCTGTACGAGCACGTGCCTGTGCTGGGTACGGTGATCAATCAACTCAAAAAAAGACTGGTGTGACGCCGGTCAGCGTGCAGGAGGCTACGATGAAAACAGTGTGGATCATTGGTGCGTCGAGCGGCATAGGTGCCGCCCTGATGCGTGCGTATCAGGCCGCCGGACACAGAGTGTTTGCGAGTGCGCGCAATGAAGAAAAACTCGCCTCGGCATGCTTGAATCTGCCGCAGTGTCATGCCCTGCCGCTGGATGTGTGTGATGAAGCGAGTATCGCGCGGGCCTGCGAGTACATTGCCGAGCACGTGGGACATATCGACACGCTCGTTGTCAATGCCGGCACTTGCGAGTACATGGACAGCGACAAGCTTGATGTGGCGCTGGTGCGGCGTGTGTTCGAAACCAATGTGTTTGGCGCCATTCAGGTGATTGATGGCGCTTTGCCCCTGCTTAGAAACGCACCGCGTAACACGGGTGAGCCACCGCAATTGGTTGTGATCGGGAGCAGTGTGTCGTATCAGGCGTTGCCGCGCGCGCATGCCTACGGAGGCTCCAAGGCGGCGATTCGCTACTTCACCGAATGTCTCAAGATCGATTTACAAAAAGAAGGAATCGATGTACGCGTGGTGAGCCCCGGCTTCGTCGATACCCCGTTGACAGAACAAAATGATTTTCCCATGCCGTTTCGTATAAGTGCTGAGGAAGCGGCTCAGGCCATTCTTAAAGGGCTGAACGGTAGGCGTTTCGATGTGCATTTCCCCAAACGCTTCACCCGATCGCTGAAATTTTTCGCTGCGCTGCCACAGGCGCTGCGTTTCAAACTGCTCGCGGGCATGTCACGGCATTCCGAGCCCGGCAAGCAAGCGCATTCCCAATCAGCACCCTGATCAAGGAGTTTTAGGTGGCTACTACAGGATCAATACCTCCGGCCCGGCGTATTGCTGTGATCGGTTCAGGCATCGCCGGACTTACCAGCGCCTATTTGCTCAGTCGCCAGCATGAGGTGACCCTCTTCGAAGCAAACGATTACCTTGGGGGGCATACCCACACGCAGCAGGTCGAACTGGCTGGGCGCTCGTATCCGGTCAACACTGGCTTTATCGTCTTCAACGATTGGACTTACCCGAATTTCATTAAACTGATGGACGAGTTAGGTGTCGCAAGTGAAGATTCCGACATGAGCTTCAGCGTGCGCTGTGAAAATACGGGTTTGGAATACAATGGCACCAGTTTGAACAGTTTGTTTGCGCAGCGCAGCAACCTGATTAAACCGGCCTTTTTGAAGATGGTGAAGGATATTTTGCGCTTCAACCGCGAAACCACCGAGGCCGTGCGCACGGGGCAGCTGGATGAGCAGATCAGCCTCGGTGATTACATCGCCCAGCAGGGTTATTCGCGATATTTCAGACAGTACTACATTATTCCCATGGGTGCGGCGATCTGGTCGTCTTCCGAAGACGTCATGATGAATTTTCCGCTGGCATTTTTCCTGCGTTTCTTCCATAACCATGGCATGTTGAGTGTGGATGAGCGCCCACAGTGGCGCGTATTGAGCCAAGGCTCGCAAAGTTATATTGATCCCATTACTCGCCCCTTTAAGGAGCGCATTCATCTCGCCACGCCGGTTAAGGCAGTGCATCGGTATGAGCAAGGTGTGCGCATTGTCACGGCACGCGGCGAGGAAGAATTCGATGAAGTAGTGCTGGCCTGTCACAGTGATCAGGCCTTGAAAATGCTCGCCGATCCGAGTACGCAGGAAAGCGAGATTCTGGGGCGTTTACCGTATCAGATGAATGATGTGGTCTTGCATACCGACGCGCGCATGATGCCCCGACGCAAACTCGCCTGGGCGAGCTGGAACTACCATATCCCCCAGCGGGCCAACGACTGCGCCATGGTGACCTATAACATGAATATGCTGCAGAATTTTCACGATGCGCCCGAAACCCTGCTGGTGACCTTGAACCGGGGGCAGGAAATTGACGAGAGCAAAGTCATTAAGCGGTTTCGTTATGCACACCCGGTATTCACCCTCGATGGCATCGCCGCTCAGCAACGGCATGCCGAGATCAGTGGTCAACGGCACACGCATTACTGCGGTGCATACTGGTTCAATGGCTTCCACGAGGATGGCGTGAACAGTGCACTGCGTGTGGCCCGCGCCTTCGGCATTCAGTTGTGAACAGTCAGCGGCCCGTGCACAGTGCGCTGTATCGGGGTTGGGTGCGGCACCGTCGCTTCGTGCCCAAGGCGCACGCATTCACTTATCCTTTATTGATGTGGTATGTCGATTTGGATGAAGTGGTGCAGGTTATGGCGCAACGCTGGTATACCTCGCTTGAGCGCTTCAATCTGATTGCTTTCCGGCGCAAGGACTATTTCGCTCCCGAGCAGCAGGACCTGAAGCAAGCGGTCATCGACCGAGTGGCTCAGGACGATCCCGATGCCGCCAGGGGCATCACGCGCGTGGCCATGCTGACGCATCTGCGCTATCTGGGCTATTTGTTCAATCCGGTGACCTTCTACTACTGTTTTCAGAACGATGGGCGTCTTTGTGCCATTCTGGCAGAAATTACCAATACGCCTTGGGGGGAGCGGCATGCTTACGTATTGCCCTTGCCGGCCGACAGTGCGCACGGGGCCTACCATCGGTTTGAGTTTGACAAGCAATTCCATGTCTCGCCGTTTAATCCCATGGCGATGCGCTATCACTGGGTCTTTTCACAACCGGAACAGCAAGTGCTGCGGGTGCATATGGATAACACTGTGGCAGCACCTAGCGGTGAGCCGGGGAAGCACTTCGATGCCACACTCGTGATGAAGCGCCAGCGGTTGGGGCAGGGAATGGGGCGCGTGCTGATCCGTTACCCGCTGGAAACCGTAAAAGTCAGCATGGGAATTTACTGGCAGGCCCTGCGCCTGTGGTGGAAGGGGGTGCCTTTCCACGACCACCCGAAACATGGCCGCGCACCGGGGCCAAGCTCCCCGGCAACACAGGAGTACAAGGGATGAGCAGTTCAATTGAATTAATGCGGGTAAAGCCGACGAGGCGCTTCGGTCTTGAAGCCATGGCACGGCGTGCGGTGCTCGCACAGTTGCGACAGTTGCAGTATGGCAGCTTGACCGTGATAGAAGGGGAGGCGCATCTGCACTTCGGTGAACCCCAAGGTAATGCTGCCTTGCAGGGTACGCTCCAGATTGTGGATGCGCACGCCTATGTCGATATCTTGACGGGCGGGAGCATCGGCGCTGCCGAAGCCTATATGACGGGCGACTGGACCACCCCCGATCTGACGGCGTTGGTGCGTATTATGGTGCGCAACATGAATGTGCTCGACGGCATGGAAGGCGGGCTCGCTTTGCTGGCCAAGCCGTTTCGCAAGTGGTTCCATCGCCTTAATCAGAACACCCAGCGTGGTTCGCGGCGTAACATCGCGGCCCATTACGATCTAGGCAACGACTTGTTCGAACTGTTCCTGGACGAAAGCATGATGTATTCCTCTGCGATTTACCCGCATGCCGAGGCTTCGCTGTCGGAAGCTGCTCGGCACAAGCTGGATGTGATTTGTCGCACGCTCGACCTCAAACCGGGCGATGAAGTGGTGGAAATTGGCACGGGCTGGGGCGGATTTGCCCTGCATGCCGCGAGGCATTACGGGTGCAAGGTCACCACCACGACCATCTCGGAAGAACAGTTCGCTTTGGCGCAGGAACGGGTCGCACAGGCCGGGCTTGAAGACCGGATTACGCTGCTGAAACAGGATTACCGTGATCTGGAAGGGCAGTTCGATAAACTGGTGAGTATCGAGATGATCGAAGCGGTGGGATGGCAGTATTACGCCACTTTTTTCGAGACCTGCTCGCGTCTCCTGAAGCCTTCGGGAGTCATGCTGGTGCAAGCCATCACGATCCCAGAACAGCGCTATGAACGGGCGCGCCGCGATGTGGATTTTATTCAGCGCTATATTTTTCCGGGCAGTTGTATTCCATCCATTAAAGCGCTCAACGATGCCTGTCAGGCGAGTTCCGACATGCGTGTGGTGAACGTGCAGGATTTTGCCGAGCATTATGCGCGCACCCTGAAAGCCTGGTTCGATGCCTTTGTTGCGCGTCGTGAGCAGGTGACGGCGCTGGGCTACAGCGACACCTTCCAGCGCATGTGGGAGTTTTACCTGTGTTACTGCGAGGGCGGCTTTGCGGAGCGTGCCATTGGTGTGGCGCATCTGGTGTATGCCAAGCCGGATTATCGCGATGAGCCTCTGGCGCGTTTGCTGAATCGCGCATGATGAGCCTGACTCGTCCAAGGGATCTACCTTCCCCGTCCTGGCCTCATCTGGCCGCAAACGCTCTGGTGTTTCAGGGGCTCTGGTTTTCGGCCGTACTGGGCTATGTGGGGCTGGCCGTGCTGTGTGTATTGCTGCTCCTTATGCAAGGGCTTCAGCAAGGCTGGCTGAGGGCGCGCTGGCCACAACTGTTGGCCATTGCGGCATTGGGTATGGCGGCGGATGCCGGGCTTACCTTGATGGGTGCTTATAGTTTTCCACAGATTCAGGGGGTGTGGCCACTACCCGCCTGGCTGATGTGTTTGTGGTTGGGCTTCGTTACCACGCTGCCGGCCTCCTTGGCGTGGCTCTTACGCAAGCCTGCGGTGGCGGTGGCAGCCTTCGCCGTAGCG
>JBFHUL010000020.1:0-41898 GCA_041590075.1 Oleiphilaceae bacterium | reverse complement strand
GATCGCGCGTTTTAATGACGGTCAACCCGTTTTCTATTACACCTGGACACCTTATTGGGTATCGGGAAAGCTGGTGCCAGGCAAAGATGTGGTTTGGTTGGAAGTACCTTTTTCGTCTAACCCGAATGGTAGCGATACCACGTTGCCTAATGGTAAAAACTACGGTTTCGACATTAACAGCGAACGGATTGTTGCCAACAAGAAATTTGCGATGGACAATCCGGCAGCCGCCAAGTTGTTTGAAGTCGCCAAGCTACCCATCAACGATGTGAGCGCACAAAACATGCTGATATCCAACGGTGAAGATTCGCAAGGTCAAATCAAGCAGCATACGAAAAACTGGATCAAAGCAAACCGCGCTTTATTCGATAGTTGGCTGGACGCTGCGCGCAAAGCTGCGATGTAGTATCGACAGCAGAGTGTGCAGACGGCTGTTCGTCTGAGCAAAAAAAGCACCCGCGCCATTGGCTGGGTGCTTTTTTGTTGGTGGGTGGCATCCGTGCAAGCCCATGCTGCGGTCTGTCGCGGCTTACTGCGAGTGAACGGGCGGCGAGAGAGGCGTGGCTGGTTGCATGCTTCGGGGAGGAAGAGTCATCGACGCAGGGTGAAACATAACGCGCCTTCAAATATTTCAAACTTTCAAAATGTGCCCAAGGTCGCCTTTGTTTTCAGTTACTTGAGTATAATGCGTGAAACAATATTGCCTGGCATTGATCGCTACCACATAAACAAGGAAAAGCCTACATGTCCTTCCGGGCCTGCTTCATGCGCGCGTCATCCTTCCTGATTTTGATCGTATTCCTTATGACTGGCTGTAGTCGTGATCACGATATCAAGCCGAAAGCGCCATTTCCGCCGGAAATTCGTCCAGCATGCAACCCGGTGCCCGATGAAAGTATTCAGTTTGTTCAGGATATACAGGTAAACGATCAGATACTCACGCCGACGTTTACGCAGTCGACGGACGAATATGCCATTCAGTTCGGCTACCCGGTCCGTGAGGCGAGGGTGCGCGTCAGGGTGCCCAATGATCAACCCGACGGAGTGTTGGTTTCGTCGGTATCACTGCGGGTTAATGGCAAAATCGTTAACCGTTTCGAGAGCAGCGAACCCTTACCATTAGTAATTGGCAGTAATGAAATTGTCGTTGACGTGGAGGCCTCGGTACGGGCATTACCTTACAGTGAAGAATGCCTCGATGCGGAAGAGGATGGGCTAGTGCAGCTTGGCGAGTTTGCCGAAACCGAAAAGCAGTACATCATTACGGTAAGGCGCAAGTTACTCGATGAGTATAACGAGCAAACTTTAGCGCCAGCGGCTGCGGCGCGTGATGCGGGAGACCGCTTTGGTTTTTCGATGGCAAGAT
Source organism: Oleiphilaceae bacterium (assembly GCA_041590075.1). Classification (GTDB taxonomy): domain Bacteria; phylum Pseudomonadota; class Gammaproteobacteria; order Pseudomonadales; family Oleiphilaceae; genus PZPK01. The sequence continues at coordinate 40,532 of JBFHUL010000020.1, read as the reverse complement.
TTGAACGTACATTGGCCATCGGCGCACCCTATGATGATAGTAATGCCGCAGGTATTTTCAGTGCGGATGGCAGCGAAAACGAGAATAATGACAGTGTTGATGCGGGAGCGTTGTATCTGTACACGCTGGATGGAACAAGTACCTGGCAACCAAGCCTGTATGTTAAAGCGCCCAATGTAGGCGCTGGCGATCTATTCGGATATGCGGTAGCCATGCAGGGTGAGTGGCTGGCAGTGTCGGCGCCTCGGGAAGACAGTAATGCTTCTGATGCAACGGCCGCATCGGCGAGTGGTGCAAAAATGACCAATGACACCGCTACGAATTCGGGCGCCGTTTATCTTTATCGACGATTGGGGGATGACTGGGAGTTCCATAGTTACATCAAGCCGCCCTTAAATGATTTGGGGGTCGACGGGTTCGACGACGGTTTCGGTGAAGGTCTTGCAATCAAAGACGGTCGTTTGTTTGTCAGTGCACCACGGGAAGATAGTGCGACAAACGGCTCAATCGAAGATAACAGTGTGGCCAATGCCGGTGCCGTATTTATTTATGAGTTCAACGCATCACTCGGCAACTGGCGCTATACAACAGTCGTGAAATCGGATTATGCGCGCCAGGATGATTTTTTTGGCCATGCGCTCGTGCTTCATGACGACATGCTGCTTGTATCTGCTCCCGGCGAAGACAGCAGTTTTCGTGGCATTTCAACCGATAGGGTCATCATCGAAGATATAGATATCAATAATCCGTCTCCTCGGGAAGATCAGGGGCGTCCTGACTCCGGAGCGGTCTATCTTTACGAGCAAGGCGCTGGCGAGTTCAGTTGGCGGGCCATATTCAAGTCCAGCAATAGCGATGCAGGCGATGGTTTTGGTCGCTCTATAGCGGTCGGCGATGAGCGAATCATCGTGGGAGCACCCTTTGAGGATGGCAACGGTCGAGCCATCAATCGCAACATGGCGAACAATGATCGCATCGACTCAGGGGCCGCTTATGTATTCAGGTTGGAGAATGACCGTTGGATCGAACATACCTATTTGAAAGCATTAAATGCTGCTGCCGGTGATCGACTTGGTGCGAGTCTGTCCTTATTTGGGGATGACCTGTTGGTAGGTGCATCCCGACAGGACGAATTTTTCAATAACAATGGCGCGGTTTATCAGTTTGAATATACCGGTAGTGTCTGGTCGCAGACGAACTTAGCCTTGTTTGGTGAATCTGACGATGCCCGCTTTGGGCGAAATGTGACCCTCAGTGCGGACGCGCTGGTCATAGGAAGTCATGGATTTATCGATGGGTCAACAGGTACAGCGTTGCCCAACGCTGGCCGTACTTACGTGTTTCAGTACTGAAAAACACGTGTGTACTAGCTGCTTTTCGCGTTGGTTTCGGCTTCCGCTAATTGCACCGCCCCTGCCATGATCATGCGTAACTGGAGCTTTGCTTTATCTGCCAGTTTCTGTCGGTCCCGTTTGCTGGCATCGAGTGCTTGCGCGCCCATATGAAATACAATCGTTACCATGGCATCAGCGATCGCGCCTGCGTTGTGCTCGCTACGTCCATGCTCCGATGCACGTTGTTTGAGATATTCCTCTAGTTCCGTCACGAAGTGTTTGATTTCCAGATTAACCGCGATGCGAAATTCTTTCGAATTACCGGAGTGTTCGCGCAAAATCAGTCTGAAGTGATTCGTGTTGTTGACCAGATATTCCATGAAGGTATCGACGGAAGTGTCGATGGCTGTTCCCTGGGCCTTGATGCGTGACCGTGCCTTGCGCATGAGTTGTCGCAATGCCAATCCGGCTTCTTCTACCAATGCTAATCCCAAATCGTTCATATCGTCAAAATGGCGATAGAAGGACGTTGGCGCAATGCCTGCCGCGCGCGCTACTTCCCGCAGACTGAGACTGGAAAAGTTTTTCTCAGGGCTGAGTTGATCAAGTGTGGCGTCGAGCAACGCGCGACGTGTGCGTAATTTTTGTTCGGTTCGGGCGGACATAATTATTATGAGTGCGTTATTTGGAAGGCAGCGATTCTATCAGAATAACTCCAGTTCGCCTCCGTCCAGGGTATCATCTGTAGCGCTTTCTTCTGTTTGAAATGAAATGTGTTCGTTAATGACGTCGACCAGTACGTGGCACTCGATGTTTTCGTTATCAATATCAAAGAAAAACACTTCTTTAACGAAGCCCTCTGGCTCGATTTGTTCGGGCGCCACGCCAAACAGGCTTTCGGGCAGGCCAAGCTTTAAGTAGACCTCGTGTTTAATGAGTTTGTTTTTTAAGCGTCCGATGAGCTGATTGGAAATTTCGCCAAGCCAGTCTTCGAGCTTCGCGTCGTCAACATCCATCACTTCTTCGACCGGATAGGTCATGGCCAGTACCGAATAGGGAAACCTCAAGAGCACACGGATTTCTAAATCTTCGGAACCTGCGTCAATATCCGAGAGGGGGGCTTCATCCAAATTGTCGATGGCTGATTCGGTGCGCGCAATGGAACAGCGCAAATCGGTGAACATCTCGACACAGCATTCATGGAACAGGTCGAAAATATGAGCACAGATCTGATCGGACCCCATGTTTTTGCTTACTCCTGATCTCGGCACGAGATCTGATCAAAGGTACAAGGTTTTTTGAGTTTAGTAGAGTCGATTGGCATTGGCGAAATATTTTGGTTCGATACTTCGGCTTCCGTAATGAAAGAGAGGAAACTGAGGATATGTGCGCGAACATGGCCATCCCGCATGGCAGCAATATGGGGCCCGCGAACTTTGAGAGTCTGCGTTGAAGCGGGGCCTGAAGCCTGTAGCTGTTCCATGTGGTGGGGGCCGATGGTGTGGTCGTCCTCGCTGTGCACTAACAGGATAGGTGTGTGGTGAATTTCCTGGATGTGCTGATCGGCGTCAAAGGTGTCGTCGAGGCGCATGGCTACCCACTTTAAGGGCCAGGTAATCACGCTCCGTGACATGGCCTCAGCGGCGATTTGAGGCCAGCTCGCGGGCGCGGCTTCAGCGATCACTGCCTGGACAGGCGATGCTTGTTGTTCTGCGGTTGCAGCAACCACCAAACCCACCGAGGCGCCCATGCTTTGCCCAAAGATGACGATGGGGGCGTGCTTCTGACGTAACCACTCGAGTGCAGCCAGCGCGTCATTGTGTAGCCCGTTCAGGTCGGGATGGCCGGTGGACTCACCGAATCCGCGATAGTCCAAGACGAGCACACCGTAGCCATGTTTCACCAGCCACGCTGCGCTGTGCATATGGGTACTGATGTTCTCGGCGTTGCCATGCAAGAACAGCACATTGGCGATCTGCGGCTTCTCCGCATGCAGATACCAGCAATGCAGCATCACGTTGTCGGTGGAGGGGATGTTCACGGTGTCATAGCGAAAGCCAAAATCCGCGGGTGTGGCGATAAGTTGTTGTTGTGGATAAAACAGAAACTGCTCAAGTGATTTGCAGCCGGTGAGTGCGAGGCAAAGCAGGGTGATGCGAGTAAGCGCGCATAGCGATACGGCCTTTCTCTTCGTCTGCTTAAAAATAAACATGCGTGCCCACCTTGAGTTCGCTGAAGTGATCATGCTGACGCTCATGTTCATGGTGCCAGTGCTCGAATTCAATGCGCATCTGGTAGTTGTTTGAAATGTGCCAGGTGCCACCCACACTCAATCCTGCTCGGTAATCTTGAAATTTATCAATGCGGCGTAAATGCTTTCCGCTTAGCTGCAGGCTGTACTGATTAGTTTGCCGAGATACTTCCAGTTTCGGGCCGGAATAGGCGCGAATAAAGGGGGCATTGTGCTCTTTTATGCCGAGCTCCGCGTCCCATAAGCCACTCATGAGCCATGTGCCTGCGCGATACGACTTGCCCACGCTGCCTGTTAATATGCCATGTGTGCGTTGCGCTCCGAACCGAGCCCGCTCCAGTGCTGCGCGTACTCCCCAGGATAGAGGCGATATATGTTGAGTGCTCTCGGAGAGCGACAGGATATTGATGAAGGTCAGGTCCTGTAGCTGAAGGTGTTGCCGCTCGGTTAGGTACCTGAGCTCAAGCGAGAACATTTCCAGTTCGGCACCTGAAATAAAACCTGCCAGAGGATCAAGCAGGTCGTGGTAGGCAGGGCGCAATCCCAACTCAACGCCGTGCTGGTCATCAAACCGCCCATAATGCACACCCACGCGATGCGATCCATGACCCTGCTCATCGCTGTAGGCGGGATGCGGGTAGTCGCTGAAGCCTGCGCGTTTACCGAGCTTGCTGCGCGCTGACAGCAGGGCGATGGCCCGTTGGTTGTATTCAGGCGCGCGCAATTTTTCTTTCACCGCCAAATAGCGCAACAGATGGTAGGTATATTCCAGTATTAGGGCTCGGCGCTCCGGGGAGGAGGCTGTCGAATTGGTATCGAGTGGTCGTGATGGATTCATCAACACGCTTACCTCTTCCAACTCACTCTGCGTGAGTTGCGCCTGCCAATGTCGCAGGCGGCTCAAGGACGATGGTCTGAATACGGGCGCGCCCAGCAGGTTGCGTTGGCTCAGGCTGCGCACGGTGTCTACCGGGATGGCCTGAATACGAAAGTCTTGTGATAAACGCCATGATGCATTGGCTGCATCTAAAGCTGTGAGTAGCTGGTAGGAACAGTTTTCGGTAAAAAAGTAATAGTCAAAATCAATGTCTCTTAATTCCCATATATGTCGCACAAACTGCTCCACTTCATCGTGTGAGAGCTGCATGGGATATTCCCACACATCGCGAGATTCCAAAAAGCTGTATTCATTGACCTTCTGATAGTAGGGCATCACAGAGAATTGGCCGGCATAACCGCCACTCAAACCTTTAAATGCGTAGGAAAACTGATCTTCGGACGGGTTGGCTTCGGCGGCGAAATTGACACTGTAATCCAACAGGGGATTGCCGCTTTTATTTCGGTTAATGCGAATAAAGGTATGACCAAACATGGAGGACGGACTGTTCAGATAGGCCGCCGGAAAAATCAGTGTCAGCGAAGCCGCGTCGATCTCGTGAATCCATTGTTGATAGGCGCTACAAGGTGAATCGGTGGGCTTGAAATGGGGTAACTGACTTTGCAGCCAATGCAGTCTAGCCGGGAAGCGGCAACGGGCGTGGGTATTATCGGAACTTGCCGGGGCGCTAAGGAATTCCAGAGTCGCTTTCAGTTCGTCACGTGGATTCTGCTGCCCTGTTGGGGAAAGAAAAAAATCCCGATCATCCACCTGACTGCCAGCAGACGAAAACAGGCCAATGCGTTGATAGTGCAACAACGCCAGCCATTGAGGATCCTGCGCGAGCGCTGCAAGTTGCTGGGCGTCGATGTCTTCGGAAGCGGCGTAACATAGTTCAGCACAGAAAAAAGCGATAACAAAGAATAATGCGCGAGAGGGTGGCATCCATGACCTGCAGCTGAGCGAAGCGGGTAGAAAACAGTATATGAGAGACGGACGTGAGGCTCCACGTCCGTCATGGGTATGACGCTACGATGCGTACTTGGCCAGAATGGCGTCCTGACGCATAAGGTCTACCAGCGTTTGGTATACATTGCTCGATTCGGTTTGGGCGGTCTCAAACAGGCGGTCGAAATTGGCCTGCAATTGTGCCTCAAAGTGGGCCTTGTCGACGGTGGATACACCAATGATTTCTGCCAATGCAGAAAGGCTCTCACCCTGGCCTGTGGCGGTATCGGCAGCGAGCTGTTCCATGTTGTTCTGAATAAACAGATTGGCGTCGGCGAGGGGGCCGTTCGCGCTTTCACATCCCAGCGTTCCCGAGGTCATGCCAAAGGTCTGATTACCTGATGTGCTATTGGTGGTCGCTGCGAGCACATGCTCGTGCCATTCATTTGCTTGCTTGAAGATGACTTCGGTACCAAGGCCACAGCCAGCTGGTCCGTGTCCTCCGGCCGCCTGCGCGATGAGTGGCGAAGAGGCGATTACTGCGCTTAAAACGAGATATTTCATATCATGTATCCTTGTGCAATTCATTCGGGTACTGCCCCAAGGATTATAGACAGGCTTTTTTCGGCTGTGCAAAGTAAAAGAATAAATTCTTTCTTTCGTGCTCGCGAAGGCGGTTTTCACTGGTACCTATACCCGCTATTATCCACGGTGCATTGTTAATTCTCACTTCTTCAGCAAGTAAATATTATGCCCAAAATTGCCAAAGGTATCGTGCGTTTCAAACGCGAAGTGTACGAGCAGAAAAAAGAACTGTTTGATCAATTAGCCAAGGGGCAGCACCCGGAAGCCCTTTTTATTACCTGTTCAGATTCACGCATCGATCCCAATTTGCTGGTACAGACGGAACCCGGAGAACTGTTCATTATTCGTAACGCCGGTAATATCGTGCCGCCGCACAACAACTTTACCGGGGGCGTGACGGCCTCCATTGAGTACGCGGTTGCGGTGCTGGAAATTAAACACATCATCATATGCGGACATTCGAGCTGTGGGGCGATGCAGGGCGTGTTGAATCCGGAGAGCGTAGCGGAGCTCCCCCATGTGAGTCAGTGGTTGAGCTATGCGCGTGCGGCCAAACAGATTGTGGAAGAGCGATTGGGCGATGCATCGGAGGACGAAAAACTGCGTATGCTGATTCAGGAAAACGTACTCTTGCAACTGACGCATCTTAAAACCCATCCGTATGTGGCGGCCAAACACGCAGTGGGCGCCCTGCAACTGCACGGTTGGCATTATGATATCGGCCGTGGCGAAATCAGTGCCTATGACGAAAAGAAAGGCAAGTTTGTACCCGTTGACGAAAAATATCACGACGAAGCACTGGCCTATGTAGAGACCATTAACAACGGCGACTGCTGCGATTAAAACCCGCGGCAGCAGGGTGCAGAATAATCAATACATAACGATAAGAGAGTTGCCATGTCCACACACCACACCCATTACCGGGCCTGCCACCTGTGCGAAGCGATTTGCGGTTTAGAAATCGTTACTGAAGGTGATCACATTGTTTCGATTAAAGGCGACGATAAAGATCCCTTATCACGAGGTCATATTTGCCCCAAAGCCACGGCACTCAAGGATATGCATGAGGATCCGGACCGCCTGCGTCGGCCGGTGAAGCGGGTGGATGGCGAATGGCTCACCATTACCTGGGAGCAGGCCTATGCCGAAATCAGCGACAAAGTCGCGGCATTGCAACGTCAACACGGTAACGATGCGGTAGGGGTGTATGCGGGTAATCCCAATGTCCACAATTATGGCAATCTGACCCACGGCCGCGTGTTGCGTAAAGCCTTGCAGACGCGCAATAACTTCTCTGCCACCTCCCTCGACCAATTGCCTCATCACCTGATTGGCTGGGCGCTATACGGCCATCAGTTTTTGCTGCCGGTACCTGATATTGATCGTACTGATTTGATGCTGATATTCGGCGCAAATCCGCTCGCCTCCAACGGAAGCATGATGACCGTACCCGACGTTAAAAAACGGCTCAAGGCCATACAGAAGCGCGGTGGTAAATTTATCGTTGTTGATCCGAGACGTTCGGAAACGGCGGAAATTGCCGATCAGCATTTATTCATCAAACCGGGTAGTGATGCCTATGTCTTGTTGGCGATGCTTCGTCTGGTGGTGAGTGAAGGGTGGGTAGATGCCGGGCATTTGCAGCCGCTGGTGGATGGGCTCGACGAACTTGAACCGCTGCTGGCAGCGTTCACGCCAGAACTGGCTGAAGAAAAAAGTGGTATCTCTGCCGAGCGTATACGTGTGCTGACGGAAGAACTGGTGCGTACGCCGCGAGCGGTTGTGTATGGCCGAATGGGCGTTTCGGTACAACAATTCGGTTCGCTCTGCCAATGGGCGATACAGTTGCTCAATCTGCTTACCGGGCATGTGGATGTAGAGGGCGGCGCTCTGGTGCCGAACTCAGCCGTAGGTCACGTCCAGCCTGGTGAGCCGGGCGCCGGACATTTTGGCCGCTATCACAGCCGAGTGAGTAAGCTGCCGGAGTTCAGCGGCGAATTCCCCTCAACGGTGCTGGCAGAAGAAATGCTTACGCCCGGGGAGGGCCAGATTCGTGCCATGTTTACGCTAGCCGGCAATCCCGTATTATCTGCCCCGAACGGTCGCCGGCTCGACGAGGCCTTTGCGTCGCTGGATCTCATGGTCGCCTTGGACTTTTATATCAATGAGACCACCCGTCATGCGGATTACATTCTTCCACCCACCGGGCCGCTGGAGCATGACCACTATGATATCGCTTTCCATCGACTGGCTGTTCGCAATACGACGCGTTTTAATGAGCCCCTGTTCGAGCCGGAGGCTGAAAGTCGCCATGACTGGCAGATCCTGAATGAGCTGGGCGGCGCTATTGCTGCTGCCAAGGGGTTGGATATCCAGCCTCTTCCCGCTCCCGATCTGCTCATGGACATGGCTTTGCAGAATGGGCCTTATAGTGCAAAAGCAGGGAGTGAGCATGCCTTGTCGCTCAACAAACTCAAAGCAGCACCTCATGGTATCGATCTGGGCCCGTTGCGCCCCTCACTGACAGAACGCCTCTGTACCGACAATCGCCGTATCGCGTTGCTGCACGGGTTTATCCGCGACGATCTGGAACGACTCAAAAGTAGCTTAAAACATGCGCAGCCGCGCTTTTTGTTGATTGGGCGGCGACACGTGCGCAGTAATAATTCCTGGATGCATAATTACCATCGCCTGGTGAAAGGTAAACCCCGCTCGCAATGCCTGATGCATCCGGATGATCTTGCCGCATTAGGTGTTGCTGATGGTGGCGAAGTGGCAGTGTGTTCACGGGTTGGCGAGGTGCGCACGGTAGTGAAGGCGAGTGACGAAGTCATGCGGGGCGTGGTCAGTATTCCACATGGCTGGGGGCATCAGCGAGAGGGCGTGAAACTGGGGATAGCATCGCAGCAGCCCGGCGTGAGCGTCAATGACCTCACCGACGATCGGTTTTTCGATGCGAGTACAGGCAATGCCGCACTCAATGGCGTGCCGGTCGATGTGAAAGCGGCGGGATAGGACGAAAAACGATGGAAACGAATTCACGAATTCTGGTAACGGGTGCCAACGGACATATTGGTGCAAATGTGGTGCGTGAGCTTCTGCAACAGGGTTATGTTGTTAGAGCGTTTGTGCGCAGCACAGCGGATATGCGCGGTTTGGAGGGCTTGGCATTTGAGGTGCATCACGGTGATGTGATGGATGAAGAGGCGCTGTGTAAGGCTGCCGAAGGCTGTAAGGCCATAATTCATCTGGCGGCGGTATATAAAACAATTGCCGAAACGGCCGAAGAAATTGTAGCGCCTGCCATAACCGGCAGTCGCAATGTGTTTGCCGCAGCCAAGCACGCAGGCATTAAGCGCATTGTGTACACCAGCTCCATAGCGTCGATTGGGTTTTCCAACTCTGCGGACAAAATGCGCACTGCCGACGACTGGAATGAGGATGCGCAAAATCCTTATTATGTTGCCAAGACGAAAAGTGAGCAGGTCGCCCAAGCGCTGGCTCGGGAATATGGAATCGAGCTCGTCGTATTATGTCCGGCGCTGGTATTGGGGCCTCATGACTACCGAGTAACACCGTCCAACCAATTAGTGATGGACTGGCTGAATGGCGTGGGCCAAACCTATCGCGGAGGTCTCAATCTGGTTGATGTGCGTGATGTGGCCAAAGCGCACGTTTCGGCGCTGACACATGGCGAATCCTGCCGGCGTTACATCGTGGGTGGAGAAAATATAGAAGTCGCAGAAATAGGGCGTTTGCTCAAGAAACTCACGGGCATCAAGCCCATGCATTTGCCCTTTCCGAGAGGGATCACGCTGGCCTTTGCCTGGTGTGTTGAAAAGGTATCCCGTGCCTGTGGACTAAAACCCCTCTTCACGCGTGATCTGGTGTACGAGGTGGTTGAACGCTATGGTTTCTATGATTGCAGTGAAACGAAACGGGTGTTGGGGCTGGAAACCCATGGGCCCGAGCACTGTTTGAAAGCATCAATCCGGTGGTTGGCGGCCCAGAACAAACTCAAACCGGCTGTGATGAAAAAACTGGCGCGCACGGCATGGTTGCAGGAAGAAAAAGAGTCCGAAGCCCCGTAAGGCTTCGGCAATGCCTGATGATTAGCGCTGGGTAATGTGCATACGCATACCGCCGTCGTTCGACAGGGTAATACGCGGTTTGGGTTGGAATTTCTGTCCGGGCGATAGCGTCAAGTGATAGCGGCTGGCGATGCTGGCCAACAGCAATTTTGCTTCCATCATGGCAAAGGAATTGCCAATGCATACGCGAGGCCCGGCACCAAAAGGGATATAGGCGAAACGTGGCAGCGCTTTTTCGTTTTCTTTAGAAAAACGCTCCGGGTCAAAGCGCTCTGGATCTTTAAAGTGACGCGGATTGTGATGGTGTGCATACGGAGAAATGAACAGGGTCTGATCCTTGGGAATGAAATACCCGTCTATCTCTATGTCTTCATTGGCTTGTCTTGCACTGAGCGTCCATGCCGGAGGCAATAGCCGCATCGATTCTTTCACAATCATTTCCGTGTACGGCAGATGTTCCAAATCACTGAATTGTGGCGTGCGCCCATCGAGTACGCTATCCAGTTCCTCGTAAAGCGTGCGCTGAACGTCCGGATGCTGTGAAAGCAGATAGAAGGTCCAGGTTAACGCATTCGAGGTGGTTTCATGGCCGGCAATAAACAGGGTGATCAGTTCATCCATGATCTGTTGCTGCGACATCCGAGAACCATCTTCATAGCGCGCGTGCAGTAACATCGACATCAGGTCATCGCCTTCCTCTATGCTGCCATCCGGCCGCGTGCGCGCTTGGATCATGGAGTTAATGACGGTAGTAAGCGTATCGTTAATTTTTTTTGTTTCGCGTTTGCTCGGGGTAGGCAGCCACTCAGGGAGTTCAAAGGGCTGGCTGAAGCGTCTGTCTGCGATAGTCTGCAGCTTTTCAACACATTGACCTATGGTATTGGCGCCGCCGGTCAGGGTTTCCATATTGGTATCGAACAGGGTTTTCGACACAATGTACATGGTGAGCTTAAACATGTCGTCGGCGATGTCTCTTTCTTCACCGTCCCGCCAGTCTGCCATGTAGCGCTGGCTGTAATCGATCATGATGTCGGCGTAGCCTTGAATGCGACGAAAATGGAAGCCGGGCTGTACCAGTTTTCGGTGGGTTTTGTGATCACTCACATCGTTATTGGTGACCAGACCGTTCCCGAGAAATGCACCCAGGATAGAGATTTCTCTATCGGCCTTACGAAAGCGATTTACTTCTTTTACCAGAATTTGCTGCGTAAGGCTGGCGCTGGAAACAAGCGCGACCTCTTGCATGCCAAAGCGAAAAGTTACGATGTCGGGGTGTTGTTGCGCAAGCTGGCGGAAAAAATCCAGCGGAGAACGCGCGAACTGAGGCATGCAGCCCACAATGGGCAGGCCTTTGACCAAAGGAATATTCTGACGTGCGGGCGATGTGTGTATAAAGGCCGATGTTGCCATGGCGGAAGATCCTCGGTGTTGTTGTCGTTAAGATCTTCATCCATTCTTTCATTTGTGACTGCTGGTCACAATTGGTTATTCGGGAACAAACTGTTCCATGCATGAGGCACGCTCAGCCCATTGAAAAGGCGGGCTCTAGTCGCGGGGAATGCGCACCAGCAATACGTCACAATCGGCCAAGTTGAGTATTTTATGGGCGGTGGAGCCCAGCAAAACTTCCAGTCCATGCCGGCTATGGCTGCCGGCAATGATCAGGTCGGCCTCAATGTTCTCTGCTTGTTTCAGGATGGTTTGGGCCGGGTGCCCAAAACTGACTACCAGTGCATTGGGGTCAAGCCCGGCGTTCTCGATCATGGGTTTCAGGTACTCTGCCCCGGATTTGGCCAGCTCTTCCTGATCAAGTGGAGGTGGTACCTGGCCTGGGCTGCCGGCCCAATCGGCGATGATTAAATCAAGCACCACGTGCACAATGCTGAGCGTTGCTCGCTCATTGATTGCAAGCATTTGTGCGGCTTTAGCAAGCACCTGCTGGGCGCCCTGACTGCATTCCACTGCAACGAGAATGTTTGAGTAAACTGCCATAGCTGCCTCCTTGAATGAGGAATACCTCGTAGGGTTCAAGTGTAGTCACTATTGGCAGATTTTTCCCTTGATACGCATCAATGCGAGCGCGTTTGTCGGAGCAGGTCGGCCAATTCTGCGCGATTGTTGATGTTCAGTTTTTGATACACACGGTAGAGATGATTCGAAACAGTGGAAGGGGAGAGCTGTAATTGTTTAGCGGCTTGTTTAAAGCTCAGCCCCTGTGTAACGGCTTCTACGACCTGCTGCTCGCGTACGGTCAGTTGATCGAGCGGGACGATGGGGCGAACCTCCACACGCCAAAGATCCCCATAACGTTGTGTGCGCACGAACAGCCCATCAGCGGGAAATTCTTTTGCATTCTCGGGCAACGAAAAGGGCAGCATCTGCGCGGTATGGTGGGGAAATGTATCTTCGATCAGGTCCAAAAAGCCGGGTTCGACCTGATGATATATTCCGTGCGTATCGCAAATGGCGGCATGAGAGAGGGCCGGGCGTTCCGCGGGCACCGAGAGGTGCGTGAGACAGGCTTGCGACGCGGCCTGTAATAGATGATACAGCAAACGGTGATGACGCTGTTTTTCACTCGCAGTGAACACCTTCGCGCGGTCGTTACGGTACAGTGTGAGCAAGGTATAAATGCCACTGCGTGCATCCATGTGGATAGAGCTGAGTATACGTTCGATACCCAAAGGGCCAAACAGCCTGCGATAGATATCTGATGCATAGAAGGTTGCATCGTCTACCACATCGGCCATATCCACGGGCTGTTCAGGGTGGGAAAACAGGTGCTTACTGATGGGGTTGATCGGTAAGGCGTCGATCAGACGTTGTGGATAATCCTCGGGCAAACCGATCATGGTATGAGTGTGAAAGGTGCGCGTACTCAGATGACCGCTACTCCAGATCGCCGCGTCAAAGTCGATGAGCGCGCGCAGACCCTCCAGTGCCCACTGCCGGTAATGTCCCAGATCAATGTGCTGCGTAGAACGATAAAGCTGGCTGATAAATGCCTCGCAAGGCGGATCGATTTGCATGCAAACACATCGTATGTAGGTTAATTTTACTAGTGCGCCATTATGCCCCGGCTGCCATGCTATATCTTCGCTAATGCAAATCTGGGCCGCAAGCCTTTGCCGAAGGAGGTTTCCTTGAACAACAGTGACGTCGTGATCGTGGGTGCCGGAATTGCAGGCATGGTATGTGCCTATGAATGTCTGCAGCGGGGTTTAAGCGTGCACATGGTGGACCGTCACCCACGCGAAAAAATAGGTGGGCTGGCGCGCTGGGCGTTTGGGGGCATGGCGCTTGTGGATACGCCGTTACAGCGGCGCATGAAAATAAAGGACTCACCAGAACTTGCTTGGCAGGATTGGCAGAGTTTTGCCGAGTTCACGCCAGAGGCTAATCGGGCCCGTGATTGGGGGCGTTACTACGTCGAACATTCCCGAAAGTATGTTTATGACTATCTGATTGAAAAGGGTATGCGTTTTTTGCCAGCCGTAAACTGGGTGGAACGTGGCCGTTACGGAGAAGGGAACAGTGTTCCCCGTTACCACGTACTCTGGGGAACCGGTTACAAGCTGGTGGAATGTTTTGCTGCGCTGCTTCTACCCTTCGAATCTCGCGGCCAACTTGAACTCAGCTTCGGCACGCGTTGCGACGCATTGCTGTACGAAGCAGACAGGGTTATAGGTTGTCGCATCGTTGACGAGACAACGCAAGCAAAACGTGAGGTGTACGCACAGCAGACTGTGGTCGCCACTGGCGGCATAAACGGCAATCTCCAAAAGGTGCGACAGCACTGGAAGCAGGCGCCCCATGACATACTGAACGGAGCACATCCGTTTGCCGATGGCGCCATGCATGATGCAGTGGAAGATCTGGGCGGTAAGGTTACGCACCTCGATAATATGTGGAATTACGCGGCAGGTATTCCCCATCCTCAGCCGCATTTTGATGGCCATGGCCTGAGCCTTATTCCTCCCAAGTCGGCCCTTTGGTTAGATCACAGGGGGCAAAGAATCGGTCCTGAACCTCTGGTGACAGGCTTTGATACCCATGATTTGTGTGCCCGCATTTCAGAATTAGACCAGCCATACACCTGGCAGGTGTTGAACTGGCGCATTGCAGCCAAAGAGCTGGCTATTTCCGGCTCGGAGCACAACCCCTCTATTCGAGACGGCCGCACATTGCGCTTCCTGAAAGAAATCCTGTTGGGGAATCATGCCCTGGTCAACCAGCTGCACGCGCAAAGCGATCATTTTTTGGTCGCCAGAACGCTGGATGAACTGGCGGACAAAATGAATCAACTTAATGGTAATACCTTGTTGGACAAGGATGCACTCAAACGCAGTGTGATGGCCTACGACGCCAACGTTGGCCGGGGCAAAAACCAGTGGAACGACGATCAGTTACGCCGCATTGTGCATGCGCGGGCATGGCGCCCCGACAAACTGCGCACGTGCGCGCCGGCGCCGTTGCTCACCCCCAAGCATGGCCCGCTCATCGCCATGAAACTGCGGCTGATCACACGGAAAAGCCTTGGTGGGATTCAAACAGATCTGCAATCACGTGCGCTGGATCAACATGGCGAACCGATAGGCGGTTTGTACGCGATTGGCGAGGCCGCCGGTTTTGGGGGTGGCGGGGCTTCTGGCAAGCGCTCGCTAGAGGGTACATTTCTGTCAGGCTGTGTGCTCACAGCGCAATGTGCAGCGCAACACATAGGCCAGTGATGCGGCGCCTTGAAAACCAATTAGTACAAAAAATAAGCTGGAGAATGCTATGAAAAAAACCGGTGCCTGGTTAGTGCGGTACGCTCTAGAGCAACTGGGGGTTCGTTACACCTTTGGAATACCGGGTGTGCATAACACTGAAATTTATGACGAACTCAATAATTCCGAGCAGATTATCCCTATGCTGGTCACCCACGAGGGGTGCGGCGCATTTATGGCCGATGCTGTCAGCCGCACCAGCGACAGCATTGGCACGCTGGTGATTGTGCCCGCGGCGGGTGCGACACATGCGGCCAGTGGCATTGGAGAGGCCTTTCTTGACGGTATTCCCATGCTGGTGATCTCGGGCGGGGTGCGCAGCGATTCCGAGTTTGCGTATCAATTGCATGATATGGATCAGCACGCCATGCTGGCGCCGATTACCAAGAAAACCTATAAGGTCGCAGCGCAGGCCGACATTCTTGAAACCTTGTACGATGCCTATCTCACCGCGACAAGTGGCGAGCCGGGACCGGTGTTTGTTGAAGTGCCGGTGAATGTGCAACTTTATACCGGTCCGGTGTCGGAGCTGCTTAGCTTCGACGAATACCAACGCCGGCAGACGCCGGCACCCGAGAGGCAATGGGATGCGCTGCTCGACGAGGCTGTGGCGTGTTTACTGGATGCCGAACGCCCGGGTATTTTTGTGGGTTGGGGGGCCGTGAATGTCGCTTCCCATACACAGGCGATTGCGGAGTTGCTGGGGGCGCCGATCGCAACTACCTTGCAGGGATTGAGCGCTGTCGATGCACGCCACCCGCTTCATACCGGCATGAGCTTTGGCCCCGCGGCGGTGCCGGCAGCCACGCAGGCGTTCAGTGCCTGCGACGCAATGCTGGCTGTTGGCACGCGGTTCGGCGAAATCGGTACCGGAAGTTTTGGTGTGACCGTGCCTGAAGCGCTGGTGCATATTGATATTAATCCCCAGGTCTTGAATGCCAATTATCCTGCGAAGGTGGCGATTTCAGCTGATGCCAATATTGTATTGCCGCGGCTGCAGGAAAAATTAGCGCAGGCTTTACAGCAATCCACGCGGGATCTGAAGCCACGCCGGAAGGCGCTCGAAGCTCAGATTGCCAAGGATAAGCGCCGCTATCGCGAAGAGTGGTACGCACACGACAGTAAAGAACGCGTGAATCCCGCGCGATTTTTCGATGCCTTGCGTGCGGTCTTGCCCGAAGACGGTTTTGTAGTCGTCGACGATGGTAATCATACCTTTCTCACCGCCGAACTGATGCCTATTTACCGGCCACGCCATATGATTTCTCCCACCGATTTTAATTGCATGGGCTATGCCGTGCCGGCCACGATTGCCACGAAACTGGCGAATCCGGAGCAGACAGTGGTGGGTATTATCGGGGACGGTGCATTTCTGATGACCTGCATGGAGATCATTACTGCAACAGAACAGCAACTGGGCGCTATTTTTATGATTTTCAATGATGGCGAGCTATCGCAAATTTCCCAGGCCCAGAATGTGCCCTATAACCGTAAGACTTGCACTGTATTGCCCGAAACCCGTTTTCAGGGTGTGGCTATGGCGACTGGCGCGGAATATGTAGCCATCAACGATGATCAACAACTTGAGGAGGGGCTGAAGCAGGCCTTTGATCTTGGGGCACAGAATCGTCCCGTCATTGTGGACGTAAACATCGACTACAGTAAGAAAACCCGCTTCACGGAAGGAATTGTAGGCACCAATCTCAAACGTTTGCCGCTCAATGCGAAAGTGCGCATGGTCAGCAGGGCGCTGGTAAGGCGGGTAACCGGCTAAACCGGTAGAGATGAACACCTAAGAATCTCGTTGCGTGATGGTGCGGGTAGGGCTAATTCAGTGAAAGACCCGATATGTTGCTTTAAGTCTGCGCCTAAAGCGCGGGTTCCGGTGCGATCATGCGATCGATGAAAGCTTTCAATGCTGCCTGTGAATCTTGGCTGATGTGCGTGAATTCCAAGTGGTAGTGGAACTCATTATTACCGATGGGGTTGGTGCGTAATACCTTGGCGTACACGTCGTCACGCTGATGGCTCGACAGCGATAGCGCCAAAGGAAATCGAATATCGCTGTAGGGTGGCAGTACATGACTGGATGCGACGTACATGCCGCCATAACTGAGGTCGATGATGGTGCCCTCCAGGTATTCGTCGCTCACTGATTTACCGTCGATTTGTTGAAAGCTCAGCGGCATGTCGACCGCCACACGGGGGCTCTTTCGTTCTTCTCGTCGAGGCACAATCAGGCGCTGTTGTGGGGTGTTCACCGCCAGCAATTCATAGGTCGTGATCGGATGCTCTTTGCCTTTAAAGGTCAGTACATTGCGCTGACCTGTTTCAATCCGGTTTTTCGCGCGCGCATAGGTATATTCACTTAACAGAATCTGGCCCCGCAAGGTGTAGGATTCGATACGGGCAGCGAGATTGACATGATCACCAATCACGGTGAATTCGTTGTACACATCCGAACCCAGGTTGCCCGCCACCACTACTCCGGTATTAATGCCGATGCCCATATACATGGGTGGGTAGCCCAGCTCGTGATTTTCCTGGTTCATTTTGTCCAACTCTATTTGCATGACGACGGCACAGGATAATGCCGAGACAATATCGCTGTTCCCGGCTTCCTGGGTGCCGAATACAACCAGAATCGCGTCGCCCATAAACTTATCGATTGTGCCGCCAAAGTGGTTAATCACGCGCGACATGACCGTAAAGTAGCGATTCAGTAAATCAATGATTTCGAGCGGACTGTAGTGTTCTGACAGCGACGTGAAGCCGCGAAGGTCGGAAAGTAATATAGTGACTTCCTTTTCTTCGGGCAGAGATTGCATTTCAGGATTTCGGCCCAGTATTTCCAGTGCCCGGATTCGGAGCGTTTCATCCATCTCAAGCGTCTTTCCGAGTTGCCGTTCGCTGGCCTGCTGATACAGCGCATGTAACTCTTTGATAATAAACTGGCTGGAATAATGGTCCATGCGTAGGTTCTCTCGCAGCGTTGCGGTTCCCAAAAAATATTCCCAAGAAGGCTGGACAGATTCTTATCTTCTGCACATAATACTGATTATGTATACAGTATTTGTGGTTTCGGGCTAACGGAGCGCAAACACATTCATCTTATTGTTTTGGGGGAGTCTTGATGGACGATAACAAAAAAAAGGCCTTGAGTGCAGCCTTGTCGCAAATTGAACGCCAGTTTGGTAAAGGCGCGGTCATGAAAATGGGCGATCAGCCCCGGGAAGCCATTCCTTCTGTGTCCACCGGATCACTCGGTTTGGATATTGCTCTGGGAATAGGAGGCCTGCCTTTTGGTCGTATCGTTGAAATTTACGGGCCAGAAAGCTCGGGTAAAACGACTCTGACATTACAGGTGATCGCGGAAGCTCAGAAAAAAGGCAAAACCTGTGCGTTCATCGATGCGGAGCATGCCTTGGATCCGATCTATGCCGAAAAGCTTGGGGTCAATGTTGATGAGCTTTTGGTCTCACAGCCCGATACGGGAGAGCAGGCGCTGGAAATCGCAGACATGTTGGTCCGTTCAGGCGCCGTCGACGTCATCATTGTCGATTCGGTTGCGGCTCTGACACCAAAGGCCGAGATCGAAGGCGACATGGGGGATTCTCATGTTGGCCTGCAGGCGCGGTTGATGTCGCAAGCGCTGCGAAAAATCACCGGTAACATTAAAAATGCCAACTGTCTGTGCATCTTCATTAACCAGATTCGTATGAAAATCGGGGTCATGTTTGGTAATCCCGAGACCACCACCGGTGGTAATGCACTCAAATTTTATTCTTCAGTTCGCTTGGATATTCGCAGAATCGGTGCGGTGAAACAGGGCGATGAGGTAGTAGGCAACGAGACGCGCGTAAAAGTAGTGAAAAACAAGGTATCACCCCCGTTCAAGCAGGCTGAGTTTCAGATTATGTATGGCAAGGGTATCTACCGCATGGGCGAGGTGATCGATCTGGGTGTAAAAGAAGGGCTGGTGGATAAAGCTGGCGCCTGGTACAGCTACAATGGCGACAAGATTGGCCAAGGCAAAGCCAATGCGGCTACATTTTTGGAAGAGCACCCTGAAATCGCTCAGGAAATAGAAGGTAAAATTCGCGAAAAGTATATGCCAGTGGTGACGACGCCACCGAAGGACGCGCCAGAAGAGCTGGCCTTAGAGGTATAAATCTAAACGGCCCTATACTTTGCCTTTCAGCAAAGAAAGCAAACACAGGCAGCAGTGCAAGGAAGTAAAGATAGCGCATCGGCCTTGGCAAGCAGGTATAGGAAGAGAAAGCGTTTCAATGCAATCAGTCTGATTGTTGCTTATAGCGATTACTCCTGTGGGTAATCGCTTTTTTTGTTTAAAAGGGTGGGAGAAAAGGGCTCGAAGGAGGGCTTTATTAACGCGGTAAGTCGGCGTTCGTAGCGACTGGCGTTGGCACCATAGGTTAAAGCGGGTGTTGAACATCCCACTCAGCATGTTCCACTTCGGGGGCGGCTTGAGGCCTCTAGCCCGGTTCAGCTGGGAGCTTCTACATTTCTACGGGATCAACATCTATACGATGGTTGCCATTCTCGTCACCAAAAAACTGACACTGACGCACGCTAAATGATGCGTGAATACGTGTTTTTAATGACGGACGCTTTGCAGAAACGGCGAAGTGTGTCGAGTGAGAATGACGCGGTGCTTATCGGGCATATTCTACACTGTCGAAGGTCTGTTCTTGATCAGATTCTTCTAGTGTTGCGTCTTGCGAAGGCGGGTCCAGCCGGTCATGCGCTGGGAGTGATTTCAATGTGAGAATAGGGCCTTCCTCGGGAGGTAAATAGCGTTCGCCTTGCGAAGATTCCTGCCTGTCTGATTGGCTGTGAGCGGTTCCTTTGAGCTGTGTCAGAGCCTTTTGTGCTGCCGTTAGCTGAGTTTGCAGCTGTTCGATTTCTCTGGCCATAATCTGGCTGGCGCTTTCCAGACTCTGGCCCTGCGGGTACTGTTGGGTGAGAAGAGCGTAAGGTCGCTCCAGTCGCGCATAGGCGTGCATCACCGCCCGTTCTGCTTCCGAGCTGTTCAGGCCGACCAGTTTTTTACTTTCCTTACCCAATGTAATCGCCGTTTCAAGCGCGCTGACGGCTTCTTTTTCGGCCGCTTCCAGTGCTTTTGTGTCTCGATTGCGCAGGGCAATTAACTGTTTTAGATGCGCCACTTTATGTTCTGCCTTATTCGCTGCTGCGGGCGCATAGTAATCGGCTTCCTGGGTGTACATGCTCTCAAGCAGTTGATCGATGAAGTGTGTGTGGCGAGATTCCAGGCAGCGCTTTTCAAGATGTGTGAGTGCTTCCTGCACCGATACCTGACTGGCCAGGGCCTGCTTGTGTTTTCCGTTCTCGATCAGCATGGCGAGTTCCCGAATGTTGTCGAGTTGTGCTTCATAATCCTTTGGAAAAAGTATTGGCGCTTTGAGTGCTTCAAGGTGTTTTAGTTGGGTCAGAGAGGGCTTTAAGAAGCGTTCTACGCGCGTTACAAGTTCTTCGGCCTGTGCGAGAAGCGTTTCGGCTGTGAGCAGTTGTGCGATGCTCTGTTTGGATTCCGGAGCGCGTTTGGCGAGTTGGAGTGCAAGTTCGTGTGCGCTGATGGCGCTGCGATAATGTAAGGGGGCCGTGATATCCCAGCGCTCTGCTTTAGCGTGTGATAAGCCCTGACTGACTGATGCCGAAAGGGTCGAGTAGTCATAAGACTGTTGTTGTACACGATTGTCGCTATTTTGCTGTACTTCTGCGATGTGTTTGAGCTGCGGGTGAGTGCATGCTGAAATGGTGATGGCCAAGAGCAGGCTTCCATGCAGGCGGCGGATCATTCAGAGTGCTTCCGTTTTGTATTGGTGAAGGCTCGGCATTCTAACGCTGGCTTAGACCAGCAACAGTGATCTAGGTAGCATTCCACGTCTGGTGAAAGTGCATTAATGGGCCGTGGCCTGTGCCTACTTCTAGCTGGGAAGCGCCCAGAATGGCCTGATGTACATACGTGCACGCCAGTTCAACAGCTTTTTCCACCGAGTTGCCATGCGCTAGCAGAGCCGCGACAGCCGAAGACAGGGTACAACCCGTACCGTGTGTATGTCGTGTGGGGATACGGGGATGATGAAACGCATGCACCTGACCATCATGCCAAAGTAAATCGCTGCATGTGTCGCCCTGCAAATGGCCCCCTTTGAGTAATGCCGATTGTCCACTCAGAGCGGCCAGTTGCTTAAGTTGTTGTGTCATTGTGGCCTCATCCTGGGCTTCAGGCGCGTCTAATAGCGCAGCCGCTTCGGGCAGGTTAGGTGTAATAAGGTGAGCCATTGGAATCAAGGTGGTTCGTAGTGCGCGTACCGCTTCGTCAGCCAGTAAGCGATCGCCGCTTTTGGCAATCATCACCGGGTCAAGAATGATCCACTTGGGTGCGTACTGTGCGAGTAGGGTGGCAACGACCTCTATGACGCGACTGTTTGCCAGCATTCCAATCTTTACCGCAGACACGTTGAAGTCGGAGAATATGGCGTGGAGCTGAGCGGCAATGACGTCTTCGCTGAGCACTTCAACGGCACTCACGGTTTGCGTATTTTGTGCGGTGATCGCGGTAATCACCGAACAGGCATAGGTCTTCAATGCCGAAAACGTCTTGATGTCGGCCTGGATGCCGGCGCCACCGCCGGAATCAGAGCCGGCAATGGTTAAACAGATTGGGTGTTTAGTCATGTACTTACCTTTGCAGTTGACCTCACAGTTAACGTATTGCGCACGGGGACTGGTGAGTGCGGTCATTCCGAAACTATAATGCGCCGCATGATCATAACCAGCCGAACATCCGTCGTCATCCCGATTGGCCGAATTCTTATGTGCATGGCCTTGCTTGCGTTTGGCGGGCGCTCGTGGGCGCTGACTGCGGAGCAGGTGCTGGGGGAGTACTGGAAAGATCCACTGTTTGGTGCGGCCGCAAGTTCCCAGGAGGTCAAGCTGGAGTTGCTCTACAAGAAAATATGGCCGGAGCATGTCACAGTACAACAAGGCGCAACCGTGCGGATAGTGGCCATTAACCGGGGTGAAGATATTCACATCTTGCTGTTTTCCGATACGCTGGACCCGCGTAGTGATGACAAAGCGTTTCAAGCGTTCCTGAATGATGAGCGCCATCATGCCGCCAACACGGTTAGCACTTCACACCATCAGCACAGTGGGGGGAGAGCGGTCGATGAGACGGTCGATATCGTCAAGGAAGTGGGCCAACAGCCCACCTTGCTGATCAAGCCCGGTGAACAGAAAGAGATGCTGCTTCGATTCGAAGATAACGGCACGTATTACGGTTTTTGTGTGGTCGACGAGCATTGGCATCAAGGGTATGTAGTGCACATCGATGTCAGCGCACTTATTTCTGAGGAGTAATGACAGAATGGCAAAATTGGTCGAATCGCTGCGCTGGACGGGCGATAGCTTGGTGTTGATAGATCAGCGTTTACTACCGCAAGCGGAGCGATACATCACGTGTCGTTCCATCGAGCATGTTATTGCGGCGATTCAGGATATGGTTGTGCGCGGTGCGCCTGCAATCGGTATCGCGGCAGCCTATGCCGGCGCACTGCACGCCAAAAACTGCATCCAGGAATATGGTGATATTGATATCGGAACGTTCACCCGCGACCTGGATCGCCTGGCACAGGCCCGACCCACCGCAGTGAATCTGATGTGGGCCGTGGCGGCAATGAAGGAGCATGTGCAAAGCGTTAATGCAGTGAATGCCCTACCTGAGCGTATGGAAAAACTTGCAAGGGTCATCCATGAGCAGGATGTGCATGCTAACAACAAGATGGCAGCGTTGGCGCTTGAGTGCTTTGCTGCAGAGCCGGTAAGGCCTTTTCGCGTGCTTACCCACTGTAATACAGGCGCGCTGGCTACAGGCGGGCTGGGTACAGCGTTGGGTGTGATTCGGCGCGGCTATGAAGCAGGGTTTATCAGTCATGTGCATGCGGATGAAACCCGGCCCTGGATGCAAGGTGCGCGTCTGACAGCCTGGGAATTGCAACAGGAAAATATACCTGTTTCAATCAATGCCGATGCGGCAGCGGCCTGGATAATCCAGAACAGGGATGTGCGGTGGGTGATTGTGGGCGCTGATCGTATTGCTGAAAATGGTGATGTGGCGAACAAGATTGGTACTTACAATCTCGCGATTGTTGCCCGTTACCATGGCTGTAGGTTTATGGTGGTCGCGCCGTCATCAACGGTGGATATGGCCTGTGAAAATGGTGCAAAAATCGATATCGAGATGCGTGATGCGGCAGAAGTTACTCAAGTAGCGGGCCATCAGTTTGCGCCGCCAGACAGTGAGGCAGAGAATCCAGTCTTTGATGTAACCCCTGCAGGTCTTATCGATGTTATTGTGACTGAACGTGGCGTGATTAAGGCGCCCAATCGCACTAAGATGCGCGCTGTATTTGGCGCGCAGCAACGCTGAGGTGAATATGAACATCTACCAACGAATCCCACGGTTTGATCGCTTCCTGCTCGTTGTCTTGTGTGCTGTGATGTTTGCAGGAACTGCGCAGGTAAAAGCAAGCACGGCAGCTGATCAGTTTATACAGAACATTGCAGGCGCACTTGAACGGGCGCTGAAGCAGGCGGACTCCGAGGGCGAATTGGACGATGAAAAGCGGCTCAACGCGATTATTGATAAGGAAATCATTCCCCATTTGGATCTCGAGCACATCGCACGCAAAGTGAGTGGCGAGCAATGGCAGAAAATAACGGAGCAGACGCTTGCTCCGGCGATGCAGGAGGCGGTTGTCGGTGCATTGAAGCGCACTTACAGAGTCGCACTGGCTTCGTATTCGGGAGAACGTATTTTAGTCTCTCACAGCAAGGAATATCCCAATTACAGCCTGGTGCGGGTGCAAGTCAAAACGTCCAACAAGACCCACGCGCTCGATTTTGCACTCCGAGAGATTTCTGGAGAGTGGAAAGTGTTTGATGTCTCGGTCGACGGTATTGTGTTCACAAAAACCTTACACAACTCATTGCAGGAGCAATTTAAGAAAAACGCCTTGGTGAAAGTAATCAGTGACCTGAGAGGGCGATAATTCCCTAGCTGAGCACTGGAATAGTATCTCCGCCTAATAATGCCTGAAGCTCTTTTATTTGGGCATGTGACTCATGCAGTACGGCTTGGCTTTGTTCGGGTGTTAGCCCACCGTCTCCCAGCTTTTTGAATGCGGGTACCTCGTGGAACCGTGGGAGGTTTTTCGCGTACCTCTTGCCTATCAGAGTGTGAAGTTGTGCCACGATACAGAGGTCGGCATAGGTGGCCTTGCTGGCATCGTGGTGAAAATTCCAGTTTTCAGTATTTGCTGCGACAACAACCAATTCGCTCGAAAAGCCCCAAGCCTCGAGCAGTGTGGCACCTACACGCGCCTTTAATGCCTTGGAAATTTCATCCACTTTATGATCGGTTTTGGTAAATTGAGGGTAGCGCTCAATGTAAGTCAGTACGGGAATGACGCCAATATCCTGCATCAGGCCGGCGAGCAATGCCAGTTCCGGGTTCATACCCGGGGTGATTTTTGCGAGCACGTAAGCGGTAGCGGCGACTTCCCGAGAATGTAACCATAAAAAGCCCATTTTACTTTGGAGAAACGGGCTCTTGCTGGCAAACAATTCCTTAATGGCAAAAATAGTTACCAATTGACGCGTGGTATCAAAGCCCAGACGAACAATCGCATCCTGCGCAGACGTAATATCATTAGCGGTACGATATAAGGCACTGTTACAGGTTTTTATCAGCTTCACGGTGATCGCGGGGTCGTTTTTCAAGGCCTTGGCCACTTTTTCTACGCTTACATCGGGTTCATCGAGAAGTGAGCGAATGCGCAAGGCCACATCCGGAAAGGATGGCAGGTTCAAATCGTTGTTTGCCAGATCTTCCCGGAACGACTTTTCTATGTCGGCAGCTTCATGACCGCTGTGAATGTCGCTGACGCTAAATTCTACGTCCCGCTGCTTGGGTAGCTCGGCGAGCAATGATTCAACCACCTGTTGTGGAACGACTAAAAACTCGCACGCTTGGATGGCCGTAACTTCGTACTTTCGCGGTTGCAGGAGCGCTATGGCTGTTTTGGCACTCTCGGTGTTGGCACGGATACGCTTCACCCGACCATCAAATGATTTGAGTTCAACCTCACCTGAAAGCAAAAAATATTCGTGTTTGTCGGAGCTATCGAGGGCCAGAATAATATCGCCAACTTCAAAGCGTCCGCGCTGTGATTTGGCCGCCAATAGTACTAACTGCTTGTCAGAAAAACGGTCCAATGGGCGAAACTGTTTCAGTAGGTCGAGTTTTGAATGCTGGGTCATGGGTCACGTCCTTGGGGTGATATCTCCGCTGCTTTTCAGCAGTGTGTTGGGCGAAAACAGTCAGGAATAGGGCCGATATCTACGCACGAGCATCGGCAATAATGTCATATTTGCGAGCATGGCGGTAAGCATGGCAATCGCAGTAAACACGCCAAAATAAATCGTTGGCGAAAACTGCGAAAACGTCATGACGGCAAAACCAAGCGCAATCGTCACCGAAGTATAGAACATTGCCTTACCAATACTTTTGTGTGCTTGTTGGATGGCCGCTTGGTAGTCGCCGAGCTCATTCCATCCTGCTTTGAGGCGGTGCATGTAGTGGATTGTGTCGTCTACCGCGATGCCTACGGAAATACCTGCTACCGTGATGGTCATTAGGTCTAGTGGTATACCACTAAAACCGATGATGCCCAAGATCGCAAGCGCTGAAAACAGGTTGGGTACGATGGCAATTGCCGCAATTTTTAACGACCGAAAAACAATAATAAACAGCAGGAAAATGGCCGTGAATACGGCGAATAATGTGTTGATTTGCGAATTGAACAGGCTTTGCAAGAGGTTGTTGTAGAGCACCATCATTCCGGTGACATGTATCTGCTCATCCTGCAATTCCAGTTTCTCTACCAGACCATCTGTTATTTCATCTAATAGCGCTTGGCGATCCAGGTCTTTGTCTGATTCATAGACGCGCAAGGCAAATCGCAATTGCCGCCCATCTTCCGAAAGGTACGGTGCAATCAGGACTTCGTGCAGGTCGGCTGACAGATTCTGGTAAAAGAGTGACAGAAAAAAGTCATCCATTGGTTGGTTATTGTTCAGCCTTTCGAGCGTGCTGATGGTGGTATTCAGCGAAAGCACTTTACCCGTATCGTTGAACTCATCCAGAAAGGCATGAATACGTTGAACAGTATCGAGCCGGGAACGTTGCAACCAATAGGGTAACGCCGATGATGGGGGCTGCGAGGACGTTTCTTCGAATGGGTTGTCACTGAAAGGGTCTTCAGAGAAGGGGTCTGCAGAGAAAGGGGCATCCTGTGCGGCTGACTCGAGGGACTCATCCGTCTGGCTCATGGTTTGTGTTGGATTCTGGATATCAAGCTTTTGTGCGGGGGCGTCTATGATGACGTCCAGAGGTGTGGTGCCGCCGAGCTTTTGATCAATCGTGACCATGCCCGTGTAAATATCGGTGCTTTCATCAAAGTAATCAATAAACCGATTGTCGACGCTCAGAAAACTCAAGCCTATGACTGACCCCATTACGACCACTACAAACACACGGGTTAACAGAACATTTCGGGTGAGAGCAATATGCGCCATCCGTTGCATCATCGCTTCTGTCCAGTCTCGCAGGCGTGGTACGGGCAAGTGATGCTTGAGTTGTATCAGGGCCGGGAACAGGGTGAACGCCAGCAGCAGATTAACGAGCAGCGCAATCACCATGATTCCACCAAAGTCGATGACTGGGCGGATATCACTGATCACGAGCGATAAAAAAGCAACGATGGTGGTGATAACGGTGAAAAAGGAAGGACTGAATTTTTCGTTTAAGGTGTACTGCAGCCATTCGTCTTTGCGCTGGTGAGGATGAGATACCTGGCGCTCGCGGAACTGTACAATCAGGTGTATGAGTAGTGACAAGCCGAAAATTAACAGCAGAGCGATGTAATTGGCTGAGATGGCGGTAACAGGCCAGCCGAGTGCGGCCACGATGCCAGATACCCATACCGCGCTTACTGCGACACTCAGCAACGAAAACACCAGCCATTGCCAGGATTTAAACGCCCACCAGAGCAATACGCCCATAGTGAAGGCGACCAGCACACCGAAGAGTTGAATGTCGTGCCGAATAAAACGCATCATATCGACCACAATGAGTGGCAGTCCGCCCATCCGGATTTCGGCCTCGGATGTATATTCCCGCAACCCCGAGCGAATGTCTGAAACCAGCGCTTCCTGTTCCTCCATGATCGCGGCATGACGTTGCCGATATGCGGTTTCGACCAGCCTCAGTTGCTGTTGCTCGGAGGGAGAAAGCCCCTGTTTTTGCTTGCGGAGTCTCAGCGCCTGTCGCGCATCGCGCAAATCCAAAAACGCTTCATCCTGCGTGAAATTGATTTGCAAGGCTGTGGTGGAAAGATCACTACTTAGTAGCCGGTCACCGTACAGAGGGCTGGTACTGAGTTCTATTTTAGCCTGTTCGAGGTTCGCGCTTGGTGCCAATAATGTTGGAAGAGGCTGACCGAGTTGTGTCATTGAGATCTTGGGGCTGAACAGTAAGGGCACATTGAGTATGGAATTCACCGATGCCACACCACTGAGTGTCTCAAGCCAGTTGTGCAACGATTCAAGGCGCCTTAACTGTGCGTCTTCGAACAAGGCGGTATGTGGGGCATAAGTGAGTATGAGGTATTCGTCGTTTTGATAACGGGCGCTTATGTTTTGGTAATAGGCAAGAGCACTATCGTTTTCCAGTACGAGCGCATCGGCAGACACCTCGAGTCGGAGATTTGGGAGCTGTAATGCGAGGAGCAGTGTGATCAGTGCACAGCACGCAAGCACTGCACGAGGGTGTTCAATAATCAAGCGCCAGACGTTTAGGCGTTTGTGAGTCATATCAAGGCGCTTCCCTTCGAATACACGTCTCGCAATCAGTGCGCAAATTGGCGTGACCTAAGATTAAATTCAAGGCTAAGATAGTAACTCGCACCTGCTTTGATAGGAAGGTTCTTTAGTGAATCATGCAGATGAAAACACCGACAGCGAGGCCCGCACTTTGATACATCAGCAAGACCCGATAATGATTACGCAGCGCTGGGTAAAACAATGGGTTGTGGGCCTGAATTTATGTCCGTTTGCACGGGTCCCTCTTCAAAAAGGCCGCATCCGCTACCGGCTGTTTGAGGGCCGTGACGAAGCCGATTTGTTAACGGTGCTGATGGATGAATGCAAAAAGCTGGATGCAGCGGAGCAGAATGACTTTGAAACCACATTGATCATTGCTCCCCACTGTGGGTTGGATTTCGATGACTATCTGGGCATTCTCAATACTGCTGGATTGTTGATGTCGGACGCAGGCTGGGATGGAACATTGCAAGTTGCGAGCTTCCATCCCGACTATGTATTTGAGGGCACGGCTGCAGATGCTAACGAAAATTACAGTAATCGCGCACCTTATCCGATCTTTCATTTGCTCAAAGAGGCTAGCATCGACTGGGCGCGTCAGCACTTTGATGATCTGGAAGCCATTCCGTATGCGAACATTAAGCGACTGGAGGGCATGACACGCGCTCAATTACTTACCTTGTTTCGCTCAGTGATCAGCGCATAACCACCTGATTTCGGCCTTTATCCTTCGCTTCGTAGAGCCATCGGTCCGCGCGGCTCCAGGCGCTCTCAATGCTGTCTTCGGGGGTGATTTGGGTGCCGCCAATTGACAGCGTTGTGCCTACCATTTCGCCATCCATGCTGGTGACATTGAGTTTTTCAAACTCCCGCAACAGTCTCTCTGCGTACAAACGTGCACGCGGTAATGAGCAATCAACGAGCAATACGGCAAACTCTTCGCCGCCCATTCGGCCTGCGACACCGCGCCGATAGGGTTGTTCATTATCGGCAGATATTAAGCGCGCAGCCAGATCCTCCCGGCGTCCTTTCGTGGAAAGCAGATTACCGAAGGCATTCAGTAACTGGTCGCCCGCTAAATGTCCATAGGAATCATTGAACTGTTTAAAGTGGTCTATATCGAGAGCGAGCCATACCAGATCTCGATTGCCCCGACGCATTAATTGTTCAACGTGCTTCAAGAAACCACGGCGATTCAGAATGCCGGTCAGCTCATCTGTTTCACTTAAGGTTTTAAATCGGGTTTTTGCTTCAGACAGTGATTCGGTTTGTTTCTTCAGATAGCTATAGCGGTAACCGAGTACGAGTGACAATAACGTTATCTCAATCATGGAGCCGGCTTTGAGCAGATTGAGTACCCACAGTTCGGGAGAGATAATGCCAAGCCACATCCAGCCCCATACGCCGGCACACACCAGAAAAAGCGTCCAGGCGATAAGAAAATAACGGGCCAATGGGTGGCCCGCGCGGAGCGCCGCAATACCAGCAACTAAAAGTACGATGGGGCCAATGAGCCCGAGTATTTCCGCTGCGAGATAGGCAAAGAAATCGCTGATAAATCCGATAAACAGTGCGGCCAAAAATAGTGCCCATTGCTGCACTCTCAAAAATTTATCCAGCCTTGGAAGGGTTTTAGTAGTGCTTAGAAACTCGCGCAGGAAAACGTTCGCCGAGAAGATAGCCATAAGTACCATGGTGTTCGACAGGTTGCCATCGCCTCCCCATTCAGGGAAAACAAGGCGGGAATAGCCTGAAACAACTGCCAGATAGCCGGCATTGCAAAATACGTAGAAGGCATAATAAAGATACATCCTTTCGCCGGCGCTGAGCCCGATGGCTAGATTGTAGAACATGGCGAGTGCGAGCAGGCCAAACATGATGCCATTGAACAGGTTGCTCGAAAGGATATACCACATCTGCTCTCGGTCAGTACGCAGATTCACAGCGAAGTGGAAGACCTGCGACGTGTTTAATTTCAGGTAATACGTTTGTGGGTCGGGAGTCGAACTGAGACTAAAGGTCAAAAAGTTTACCGGTGACTTGCGCGTTTCCTCGGGTTCGCGACCCTCGGGCATACGCCATTGCCAGGAGCCGTTGCGAAATTCGGCAATTTGGCCATCAAGCCCCACGTTGGGCACCAATTCGAGCCAGAGCTTGATTCCGGATTGTCGTTTGGGGACCTTAATTCGCAACCATGTGATTGCCCCCTTCGATCCCTCCCAGTAATTGGGTTCGGTGATAACCGAGCGATTGATATGGTCGGGTAAAGCCTCCCAGGCTGTGTCGGGCAGGTTGCGAATCTGATCAAGTTCGAGGTTGTGTCGATCAAAAAAACGATCTATCACAATGTCGTTGTCAGAGGGAGAAGCGAGCGCCACAATGCATTGGCAAAGGAGCAAGGCAACAAAAATTAAACGGGTGAAACGGAACATCGGCGTCTTTTAGGTGATTATCTGAATAACTCTAGCACTCGCAGCGGTTTTTGCTTGTGAACCTGAGTAAAATACCGAAACTTAAACGACACCGTAAGCCAGCATCGCGTCGGCAACTTTAATAAAGCCGGCAATATTAGCGCCTTTTATGTAATCGATGTACTCGTCATCCTCTCGTCCGTGCGCTTCGCATTTGTTGTGTATTTTAAGCATGATTTCGTGAAGTTGCTGTTCGAGTTGGTCTTCCTTCCATGCAATTCGGGCGCTGTTCTGGCTCATTTCCAATCCCGACACCGCTACACCGCCGGCGTTGGCCGCTTTGCTGGGGGCGAACAGAATTCTGGCTTTCTGAAAGCAGTGGATTGCCGCCAGAGTAGAGGGCATGTTTGCACCTTCGATGACTGCGGTGCAACCATTTCTGAGCAGCGCTTGCGCATCATCCTGATCGATTTCGTTCTGGGTTGCGCAGGGCATTGCAACGTCACATTCTATGCCCCAGGGGCGTTTGTTCTCGTAGTAGTTGGCGTCTGGGAACTCATCAAGGTATTCCTTGATGCGGCCACGTTTCTCGTTTTTGAGCATCTTGATGAAATCGAGCTTGTGCTCGGTAATGCCGTCTGAATCGTAGATGAAGCCATCAGAATCCGATAGCGTAAGTATTCTGCCACCGAGTTGCAGAATTTTTTCGGCGGCATAGGTGGCCACATTACCGGAGCCGGAAAGACAAAATGACTTTCCGTCTATCGTCTCGCCTTTGGTTCTGAACATATTCTCTGCCATGAATACTGCGCCGTAACCCGTCGCTTCGCTGCGTATCAGACTACCCCCGTATTCGAGTCCCTTGCCGGTCAATACGCCGGTAAATTCTTTGGTGAGTCGTTTGTGTTGGCCGAATAAATAGCCGATCTCGCGACCGCCGACGCCGATATCGCCAGCCGGTACGTCCATGTCGGCACCGATGTAATGATCGAGCTCGGTCATGAAAGCCTGACAAAAACGCATGATTTCCCGATCAGACTTGCCTTTGGGGTTGAAGTTGGCGCCCCCTTTGGCCCCGCCCATTGGCAACCCGGTGAGTGAGTTTTTAAAGGTTTGTTCAAAAGCCAGAAATTTCAGGATGCTTTGCGTTACGCTGGGGTGAAATCGTAAGCCGCCTTTATAGGGGCCGATTGCATTGTTATTTTGCACGCGCCAACCGCGATTTGCGCGCACATTGCCTTCATCGTCTTCCCAGCAGACCCGGAAGGTAATGATTCGGTCCGGCTCGCTGAGTCGCTCGAGAATTTGCGCTTCTTTGTAGATGGGCTTGTCTTCAATAAAAGGAAAAATGCTCGACACCACTTCATATACGGCCTGGTGAAATTCCGGTTCGCCTGGGTTGCGTTTTTTCAGCCCCTGCATGAAATTTTCGAGTTCTTCGCTCCAGGACATGTCCGTCTCCAAGTGATTAGCGTGATGTTGCTCCTGAGTTTAGCTGTGACTACACGGGTTTGCGTAATAGAAAATGTATATTGGACAACTATTTAATAGATATATGTAATAATATGCTTTAAATAATTGACGTAATGATGTTGGCCTGCTACCAATTAATGTAAGGGCGAGATTTAGGCGTGTACGCTCAAAATCACGAACGACTGTAAAGCGAGTAGCAGCATGGATACAGATGAATATCTTGTTGCGCGAGTAGGCGAATTGAAACTGGGCATTTACTGCCGGGATGTTAAAAACGTCTATGCACAGCGCATCAATTTGGTCAGGCTTTTTTATCAGGGACGCATCTTCAGGGGAATCGCCGAGGTTAATGGCCAGGTGATGCAGGTAATAGACTTGCGCCGCAGAATCGGTATGCAAGAGAAAGACCCTGGCGAGTTGATGACCCTGATCAGTGTTCAGACGGATATGTCTAAGGTGCTCGCGATCGTGGTGGATGAGATCATTGGCATGAAATGCATCACTCAGGCGCAGTTGCACGCGCATCACGAGCAGTTAAATAACAGTCAGGATAACGTGAATTTGCTGTTCCCCATGGTAGCGGTGATGAGCGATGAGAAGGATGGGCCGATGGGTGGGAAGATGAGTGAGCTTATCCATGTACTGGATTCGACCTATATCGACAAACTGGAGCCGATTACCGAAGATGCCGGTGACTTGGAGTTCTTTTAGCTAGGCATCGCACGATCCATGCTTCGAAATGCCTTATTTTGCACGTAGCTGATACTGTCCGCGACTGGTTGCTACTATGCGATTTTGTTCGTCGACTAATTCGCCCTCTATTTCAAAATCCACCTTGCCGTCTTCTTTGCACTGTTTCGCCAGTTGGTCGATACGCTGTGGGCTCATTTCCAATGTGAATCGAATAGTGCCGTGGGCAGGCCTCAGATACTCAATGTTAAAGGCTTTGAGCACCGGGTAGGTGTTGGAAATATCAAAGCTGCTGAGCCAGAGTGCGCCTCCGGGAATTTCAGCCAGGGTAAACAGCGCGCCGGCATACATGCTTCCCAAATGGTTTTCGTTTCCCTGCGTCGCCATTTCGCATTCTATATAGCCTTCGCGACATTGTGTCAGTTTCAGTCCGCAACGTTTTACGAACTCGAGTTTTTCCTCAACCATTTGTTTTACGAATTCCGGCGTGGCGTTCATGTAAGCAATCCTGTTGAGGTTGAGGCGTAACTGGGCGCGCGGAGGGACTGGTTTTAGCTGGCTCTAGATTGGTGATGATTGCTGTACAGGCTTTCTATGCGCGACAGGGCGTTGTCTATGCGTCGGCAATAATCCTTGCTGTCTAGTGCGTAACTGAAGGCAATACTCAGGCGATATCGGTCTTGTTTAAGGCAAACACATTCGGTGACGACGCCGGGCACATTGGATTGTGTGATGTATTTACCTTTAAAGGATACCACCACCCGGTCTTTGGGTTTGTATAGGCGATCGGTCTCAATGGCCATGCCATACCGATTGATGTCGAGGCAGTACACCTCAACTGAAGGGCGAAACCATTTTTTAAGGCCTGCCGCTTTAAGAGAAACGCGCAGGTCGGGTGCCTTGTGGCGCCTCTTAATGCGTCTCTCGGCCCAGTTAACGATCTTTATGTTGGACATCAGTATCGTTTCTAATTGTGTTATCAGCGAATAAAGCTATTTGGTCGTGGACTTATCCAGACGATGGTAAACGTTACACAATGTAAAAATCAACTGGTTGGCGGTTCGGGCTTTTCGTCAGGCTCATATCTTGGTGTTGATCGTATTGCCCAGTTTCTCCTGTTGTTGGACGGGTCGAAGGTCGGGGCCTTTCAGCCACTGAGGGTTCCGGCGATCGCCACGTAGGCGACGATCGGAAAAGCTTATTTTTGCTTGTATGCGTCGTCTGTCGCCGAGTCTTCGGCGTTCATGCAGGTTCTGTTGGTGGTGGCGGCGAGCCGTCGTCTGGGTGGTGATTCGTCTCGTTGGGCGGTCCGGACTGGGACGAATTCCACGTGTGGGGTCTATATACATCACAACATCCCGGCTGATTAAAAAATGCGCGTTACGGTGAATATGTCGGCAGGGTTTATCTGCACTTTAATCAGTTTCTTAGTCCTATTCATTTGCTTTGCAGGCAAAGCGCAATGACAGGGTTTATACTGGCTGAACACACACTGATAACGATTAAGGATGACGAGTGAAGCGCCTTTCTGCCCATGAGGTTTATGCGGCTTGCCGTATGGACGACCTGCCTTTCAGCTCTACAAAATCATTGGAGCCGCTCGAAGAAATAGTGGGCCAGACTCGTGCGAAGGAAGCCGTACGATTCGCGATGGCCATGCCCGACAGTGGTTACAATGTCTATGCCGTGGGCCGAAATGGCTTGGGTAAGCGAACCATGATGCTGCGATATTTGGGGCACCAAGTGCAATCGGGGGAGCAGGTTTGGGACTGGTGTTATGTGGCAAACTTCGATGAACCCCGTTCGCCACGCGTGTTGCGTTTGCCTGTGGGCATGGGTATTGAATTGAAGCGTGATCTTGAAAAACTGATGTCGCGCTTGATGAAGGGGATTCCTCTGGCCTTCGATAACGATACCTATTACGAGCGTTCAGAAAAACTTAAAAATGACTATGCGCAGATGCAGGAGCAAGCGCTTGAAAAGTTGGCTCGTCAGGCGCAGCGCAAAAAGGTCAAACTCAGTATCACGACGCCCGGTGGTTATCGGTTGACGGCAATGGACGGCGATGAGGCACATACAGCCGAGAGCTTTGATGCGCTGTCGGAAGAAGAGCAGCTTCGCTTCGAAGAAGTGATTTCGAAACTGGAGTTGAAACTGCGCAGTACGATTCGAAAAATCGCCAATTGGGAACAGGAGTTCGGCGATAAACAGCAGGCCCTGAATGAAGAAACCGCGATGAATGTCTCTCGCCATCTCATTGACGCCTTGTTGGAAAAGTATCAGTCCCAGCAGGCGGTGACCTCCTATCTTAGCGATCTACAAAAAGACATCGTCGATAATCTGGATATTTTTCTGGAGGACCGAGAGGAGCAGGGTGCACTGGCCTACGCCACACTCGACAAGAAAATGCCGAGGCGTTATCAGGTGAATGTGCTGGTGCACCACAAGAATGATCGGCCACCGATCATCGTCGAAGAAAACCCCAACTATCACAATCTTTTTGGTTATGTCGAGAATGTGACCTACAAGGGTACGGTGTTTACGGATTACTCTCTGATCCGTTCGGGGTGCATGCACCGGGCCAATGGGGGTTACCTTCTCATGGATGCGAACAAGGTGTTGGAGCAGCCCTTCGTGTGGGATGGCTTAAAACGGGCGTTGCGTGCCGGCCAGCTCGAGATCAATTCTCTTGAACGTGAAGTTACGCTTTCGGGTACCATTTCGCTGGAGCCTCAACCCATCCCCCTGAACGTCAAAATCATTCTTTTCGGCGATCGTGACACCTACCTGCTGTTACAGCACTATGACCCCGAATTTGAGGAATTATTCAAGGTCACTGCCGACTTCGAAAATGAAATGGCGCGCAATAGCGATTCCCAGCTGCATTATGCGAAATTCATCTCCAGTCTTGTGCACGAGAAGGGCTTTCTGCACTGTGACCGTAAAGCGGTGGCACGCATCATCGAATACAGTGCGCGGCTCGCTGAGGATCAGACCAAGCTGTCGCTGCATGCCTCGGATATTGCGAACCTCCTGCGGGAATCCAACTTTTGGGCGCGCGAGCAGAAATCCACCATGATTCGTCAATCGCACGTCGACATGGCTCTGGCGAGCGAGGAGCATCGCAACAGTCGGATCAGGGATCAGATGTTCGACACGATACGCAATGGCACCACCTTTATTTCCGTTGAAGGAGCCGTTGTCGGTCAAATTAATGCCTTATCGGTGTTAAGTACCGGCGGCGCGGAGTTTGGTATGCCGAATCGTGTCACCGCCAACTGTTTTGTGGGGGATGGCGATATTCTGGATATTGAACACGATGCGAAACTAGGCGGGAATATTCATACCAAGGGCGTGATGATTCTCTCTTCCTACCTATCCAGTTTGTTCGCGAAAGAACGCACCATGCCGCTTTCGGCGAGTATTGCTTTTGAGCAATCCTATGGCGAGGTGGATGGTGACTCAGCATCATTGGCGGAATTATGCGCGCTTATTTCTTCTCTTGCTAAGGTACCCATTAAGCAATGTTTTGCCGTGACCGGCTCAGTTAATCAGTTTGGCGAGGTGCAGCCCGTCGGGGGCGTGAATCAAAAGATCGAAGGCTTTTTTGACAGCTGTGAAATTCTGGGTCTGAGTGGTGATCAGGCTGTACTGCTCCCTGAAAGTAATGTGCGTAATTTAATGTTACCCACGCGCATCGTCGAAGCCATCGAAAAAGGACGCTTTGCGATCTATGCCATTGCCCACGTTGATGAAGCGCTTGAGCTTCTCACAGGGGTGGTGCCTGGGAAAGCAGACAGGCATGGTGCCTTCCCGGAACAAAGTCTTTTTGGGCGCATCTTGGCGCGTTTTGATGAGGTGCGTAAAGCACAGGAGAAGGACTAGTCAGGGAGCCGGTATCTGAAGGTCAGATTGACGCGGGGGCGCACCGGCTTGGACGTTTTGGGGATTTGGTGCTGCCAATAATCCTGCACATCATTGCCCATTAGCAAAAGGCTGTCGTGCTCCAGTGTTAGCTGGCTATGGATGCGCCGTTCACCTTTGCGTCGCAGCTGGAATTGTCGATTGTCGCCTAATGAATATGACGCAATGAACGGTTGCTTTCCCAGCTCCGGCTCGTCATCGGCGTGCCATGCGACGCTGTCACGTCCGTCGCGATACAAATTACACAGGACGGTATTGAATCGTTTGTTTGTGACCTGTTCGATCTGCTGTTTGATGTGCAGAATACTGGGGTGCCAAGGGTGGGGCGCAAACTTTTGACGGGAATACACGTAGGTCAGCCCGCTATCGCCCATCCATACCTGAAGTCGCGGTATGGTGACAACACGGCCCATAATCCGAATGTGAGAGTGTTCCCAAGGCAATTCATCTTGTAATGCCTCGAGTAATTGCGCTGCGAGCTCAGGTCCGAGAAAATCACAGGCATAAACCATTGTGCCCGGGTTCAGTTCGATATGTTGAGCGGCGTCAAAGTGCATGTGAAAGAAAGTGAGTGGTCGGTTTCAAAATGGTATCCAAACGAGTGAGGTTCATGCAGAAATTCTATGTACTCTTGTTGATGATTGCGAATATTGGGGCGCTCAAAGCCCAAGAGTTTGTTGCCTTTGATGCGGCGCTCACACAGGGAGGGGTGGTACGTGGTCAATTGCCGCCCGGTTACACGCTGATGCTGAATGGCAAGCAAATTGCCGTGTCGCCGGAAGGTTATTTTGTGTTCGGTTTTGGTCGTGATGCAGCACCGCAGCAGCGCCTGGAGTGGTGCCGGCAACCCGGCGAGTGTCAGGAGAGGGAAATCACGCTTACCCAGCGGCAATACGATGAGCAGTTCGTTGAGGGTGTGCCGCCGGAAACCGTTACTCCGCCGAAGGACGTAGTGGCCCGCATAAGGCAAGAAAGCGCGTTGGTGAAGCAGGCGCGCAACGCATCTATCGCTCGGCTTGATTTCATGCAGCGCTTTATTCAACCGCTCGATGGCCCAGTGACAGGGGTGTATGGTAGCCGGCGCGTATTCAATGGTGTGCCAAAGCGGCCGCACTACGGCGTGGATTATGCCGCCCCGGTGGGGGCTCCCGTGATGGCTCCCGCAGATGGAGAAGTGACGCTTGTGCATGAAAACATGTACTACTCTGGCGGTACGCTCATCATTGATCATGGTTATGGTTTATCGTCGACCTTCATTCACCTGAGTGAGGTGTTAGTGAAAGAAGGTGAGCACGTCAAACAGGGCGATATGGTTGCCAAAGTCGGAAAGGGCGGGCGTGCGACGGGTCCCCATCTGGATTGGCGACTCAATTGGCATCAAGTGCGATTGGACCCGGAATTGATCTTAAAATTAAGCGAGAGCCAATCCGTAGAGGGGCTATCTGCCCAGCAGACTTTGACCACACACCCGTAACACATTTCCGTTCAAAGCACTGGATGCTGGATGGCAGAATAGGCAAACGGCCTCTGCGACATCAATGGGGAGGCCTCCCTGAGAGAGGGAGTTACTGCGACGCCCCACTTCTCGCATCATCCAGGGAATGTTTTTGGTCATATCTGTCTCGATAAACCCAGGCGCGACGGCATTGATGGTCATGCCCTGTGTGAGTTGCGGCGCAAGGGTTTCAACGTAGGCGGCGATCGCCGCCTTCGATAGCGCATAGTTGGTTTGGCCAAAGTTGCCTGCAATGCCCGAGATAGAACCAATGCAGACCAGTTTCGCCTGGGGGTTGAAAGCACTTTTATCAAGCAGTATCTGATTGATGTCGATAATGCGCTGCAAGTTGATCTGCATGACCTGGCGCCAGAAGTGCTCAGGCATTTTTGCCAGCGTTTTATCGCGCGTGATTCCTGCATTGTGGACCACGCCATCAATGCCACCGAGTTGTGAGGCAATCATTTCCAGAATTTCCGCGGACGCCTGTGGTTCGGCAAGGTCGAGATTCAGTACGTGACCATCAATTTCATTAGCCAGTTTTTTGGTTTTGGATTCGTTGGCTGGAATATCCAGCGCGATCACTCTGGCGCCGTCCCGTGCCAAAGCAATGGCGGTTTCGCGTCCTATGCCCTGTGCGGCCCCGGTGACCATGATGGTTTTGCCTTGAAGGGGTGCTTCCCAGTTTATCTTGCGCGCAAAATTGCCGTTCGACCTGAGGTTTAATACCTGGCCGGTGATGTAGGCGGATTTTTCTCCTAGTAGAAAGAATAAGGGGGCAGTTAATTGCCGTTCGCTGGCTTTCTTTATTTCGAGTACGTTGCAGCAGACTCCCTTGCGACCCAACTCTTTGGACATCGATTTTACAAAGCCGATAATGCCCTGTGAGAGCGCATGAGATACCGTCTGCTTTGGCTCGTGCTGCTGTGTGACAAGGACTACTCTACCGTTGGGTTTTATGCGTTTAATCAGGGGATGGAAAAATGCATACAGTGCGTCGAGGTCGCTGAAATCGGTGCACGTGCTGGCATCCAGAATGAGTGCTTTATATTGTCGTTGACTTCGCGTGCCATGATTGACAGTGTGTAACGGCGGGTTCGCTTTTAATGTGGATAAGTTGGCAAACATGCTGGCGAGCGAAGCTCCAAAAACCGGGGTATAGAGCGAATTGCTTTCGTTAGCCAGGCACTGAACAATCGATTTGGCATAATTCCCACCTTTTAGGGCTGCGATCATAATGGCGCCCCTGGGCACACGGAGGGAATGTTGTGCGTCGCGCACAAGCACAGGGGGTTTCGGTAAATTTAAGGCTTCAAAAACGTTTTTGCCAAGGGTAGAGTTTGCCAAAGAAAGATATAGATCGTTCATAAGTAAGGTAAATTTCGCATACGGTTGGCGGTGTCTGGTCGGCGCATTGTGCGCTCTTTTTTATGAAAAATAAAATCACTGATAATGATAAGGAAGTGGCATGTCTAATGATATTCAGCATTCGGCCGAGAGGGATCTTGATGTTGCGAGACAATGGATCGCTTTTCTACAACGCAGGAATACCGTACTCAGTATTATTTGGCCCCTCTTCCTGATCATTGCGCTCGCTGCCGTGGCCGCGGGTCTCTACCTATTTCAAAATCAAACACTGCTTCAAACAGAGCTGGACATGATTGCTGATAAATCGGCTCGCCTAGAGGACACGCTAAGTAGTGAGCGCGCACGGAGCGAGGAGCTAGAGACTGAGCGTGAACAACTTGCATCGGAACTCAGCCGCATCAAAACCAATATTCTTGACGAGCAGGGGTTGAAAAACGAGCAGCAGCGTTTGTCTGAGCAGTTGGTGAAGACGCTCAAGAATAAAATTTCAGCCCTTGAGGATGATGGCCGGGCGTTAGAGGATTTGCTGGCGCAGAAACAGCAGGAGGTGCAAGCGCTTCAGCTGGCCAATAAAGCCAAGGAAAAAGTATCGGCCCAATTGCAGGAACAATATCGGCTGGTATCCGGGCAACTCAAATCGAGTAAGACGGCCTTTGAGGCGCTGAGTGCACGCCAGAAAGAGACACGCGCAGAGGTGGACAGGCTCGCTAATCTGCTGGGGAAAAACGAAGTGCTCTTACAGCAGGAAAAGAAGAGATATCAGCAACTTAAAGTGGTATCAGAACAACGGGAGAGTGAGTTCTCTGCAATGCAAGCGCGTTTAGCAACACTGGAGCAGCGATTGAAATCCCTCATTAGTCCTATCGAGGTCGAGCCGGCGGCGACGTTATCGTCGCCCGCGGTGCGCCCAATCAACTCTGAGTCCGTCAGTTCAGCAAATAAAGACTCGGCCGTGAGCGAGGAAGAAATCGCGTTTGATTACGAATCCATAGCGATTGATCGACCGTGATCGGCACGTAGCCTTGGAGCGTTGCTCTGTAAGCGTTGAAAAATTTTGACTTCGAACGTTGCTCGCCTATCTTTAAAGAGGCCCGGCGGGACGCGCGTTAACTCACGTGATGACAACGATACAAGGGGTATTGTTGCGGCAGTCAGCGGGGTCTGAAAGGTGTATAGAGGATCCCAGTATAATGAGTTTTGGTGATCACTCGGCGAGTGATGATTATATAAACGCCGCCAGTTTGTTAGTTGAATTTCAACACTTTATCTCTTCGCATCCCCCGTTGCAGCATTTGCATAGGCATTATGGTGGCTGGACTGTGGTGG
>JBFHUL010000019.1:0-43511 GCA_041590075.1 Oleiphilaceae bacterium | reverse complement strand
TAACGAACATATTGGTTTGACTAACGGCAGTCAGGCGGCATTCTTCATGTTGTTCAACCTCTTCGCCGGCCCCTGTGAAGACGGCATGGAACGGCAAATTCAGCTACCCCTTGCGCCGGAATACATTGGATACAGCGACGCGGGCTTGAGTGAAGATTTTTTCAAGGCGACTCGGCCAGCCATCGAAATGCTGGATGCGCACACCTTCAAGTATCATGTTGATTTTGATCGTCTTGAAATTACTGAACGCACTGGTGCGCTGTGTGTGAGCCGGCCCACAAACCCGACGGGGAACGTGCTCACCGACGAGGAAATGGCGCGCCTGGATGCTTTGGCGCAGCAGCATGATATACCGCTTATCGTGGATGGCGCTTACGGGACGCCTTTTCCCAATCTGATTTTTACACAGGCGCGTCCTTTCTGGAACGACAACACCATTCTTTGCCTGAGTCTATCCAAGTTTGGCTTGCCGGCAGCACGCACCGGCATCGTGGTGGCTCGGCCTGAGATCATCCGTGCGTTGTCGGGGGTAAACGCCATACTGAATCTCGCTACCGGCAGTTTCGGTAGTATGCTGGCCAGTGAGTTGGTTCGAAGTGGTGAGATCATCCGCATGAGTAACGACGTGGTGCGTCCGTTCTACCTTAACAAGGCGCAGCGCGCCGAGGCGCATTTCCGGCACTGCTTGCAGGGCGTGCCCTATGCCTTGCATAAAGTGGAGGGCGCAATGTTTTT
Source organism: Oleiphilaceae bacterium (assembly GCA_041590075.1). Classification (GTDB taxonomy): domain Bacteria; phylum Pseudomonadota; class Gammaproteobacteria; order Pseudomonadales; family Oleiphilaceae; genus PZPK01. The sequence goes on along the minus strand of JBFHUL010000019.1, from coordinate 42,776 downwards.
CTGGCTATGGCTGCAAGGTTGCCCCCTGAGCAGTCAGGCACTTTATGAAAGATTGAAGGCTCGTGGTGTGTTGGTAGTACCCGGGCATCACTTCTTCCCGGGCCTGAGCAGCGAGGCCGATCAGCAATGGCGACACCGCCAGGAGTGCCTGCGTATCACCTATTCTCAGGATGAGGAGACGGTACGGCGGGGATTGGCGATCATTGCTGAAGAAGTTAAAAAAGCCTTCGATGAATAAGGATCAGCGCTCAGGATAAAGACCGGTTTGCGCCTGCAAGTTTGCATAGTCAAGGCGGTAGCGTAACAGCCCTTATTGCATGGGGCATTCCTCGGCTACCCGGGCTCGCACTTCGTCAAGGAGGTTCTGATCCCGCTCGTATTCACTGGCCAGTTCATCAAAGGCATCGAAGTTGTCTTCGTGTAAGCCAAAGTCGTCATCGAGCTTTATCAGCGCTTGCTCTTTTTTCTCAAGATCATCATGAAAACGATTGAGAATGCATTGATAACGCACACTGTAGTTTTCGTATTGCTTCGCAGTGAGCAAGGGTTCTTCGGCATGCCCTGAAGAAACAAACCCCAGCGAAAGGGCCAAAGCAATGCTGGTGGAAATGCGGTGTAACAGGCACATAGGCGTCCTCCTATAGTGTTAATTAAGATAGCTTTACTGTGCCGAAAATCAACTACTGTTGCGGGTGCGCCACTGTGCTGGCGTTTGCCCGAACCACTGCTTGAATGCGCGGGTAAACGGGCTTTGCTCTGCATAGCCAAGCAACAATGCAACTTCCGCCAGAGTGAGTTGTTTGTCGCGTAGATAACGCTGGGCCATGGTTTTTCTGAGGTTGCGCAACTCATCTCTGTACAGTTTGCCGCGCTGCTGCAAGTGGCGATGCAGTGTCCGGGTCGACAGGTTCAAGTGGCGGGCGACATGTTCGGCTTCCGGGCGCCCCTCGTGCAAACTGCGCAACATGGTATGACGCAAATCGTCGAGAAACGTGTCATCGGCAGGCAGCGTCGAGAGTTGCGCGCTGGCCTGCTGATCGAGCAGTCGGTGCAATTGTACATCTTCATGGGGCATGGTCTGCTGCAGAACGTCAAGAGGAAAGGTGATACTCAGGCGCTCCTGTTGAGCCAACACCGGGCAGCGGAAAAAGGATACATAGCGTGCCGTGCTCGCTTCAGGCAGTGCATGGGTGAAGTGTACTTTTATCGGTGAGAACGGGTGTGGCGCCATGATTTCCCGCATGATATTGACCATGGCCGAGAGTAATAGCTCGTCGGAAAGTTGGCTCGAATAGCCATATTCGGGGTCCCATATCAGGCTCAGAAAATCATCATGGATTTCGCTGCGCACATGGCTGCCGGCATACAGCAAGCGCTCGAAACGCTTGAAACACGCCAAGGCCTCCATGGCGTTGCGGCTGGTGCGGAACAGGTACCCCAGTACGCCACACTCTGCAACCGTTACATGCCGGCCCACTTCCAGCCCGAGGCAGGGCTCGTTAAGGGTGTGCGCCATCTTGGCGAGCGTTTCCCACCACATTTCATAAGACATATGCTGGCGTGAAGTGAGCTGTTCAAGCTCTGCTTTCAGCTCTGGCGCCTCCAGGCCGGCGCAGTCGAGATAGTGGCGCAGAAATCCCACCGCATCGCGTGTTATCAGGTAGTCATTTAACATATGGCGCAGATTGTCAAAAATAAACGCAAAAATATCAATACCCGTGTCATCGCGCTGTCTAGACTAATGCAAATTCTAACGAAAATGATTACCGGCCTATGAATGACGTATTGCATGCACTTGGTTTTATTGCCGTTTTTGGTGCGCTGTTTCTTGCCATTATTCTTTGGGAAGCGTGGTATCTCAACCGGCAAGGACGTAAAGACGCCTATCACTTACCGGAAAGCCTTGCCAACATCGCGACGGGTGGCATGTACAAGGTGGTAGATGGAATTGCGATTGCCTTGTTCATTCAGTTTTTTTATGAGCATGTTCGCCAATGGGGTTTGCAGTACGAACCGGCACTCAATTGGCAAAGTGTGCTGCTGTTATTGATTGCCAGTGATTTCTTCTATTACTTTTACCATGTTGCCATGCACAAGGTGCGCTGGATGTGGGCAGTGCATGTCACGCATCATTCGTCAAAGCGTTTGAACTTCTCAACGGCACTGCGGCAGAATTTTTTGCTCGATTTGAACTTCGGCTGGATGCTGTGGTGGATGCCTCTTGCGCTGATTGGTTTCAATAAAAACTGGACGATTATCGCAATAGAAGCGAGTCTGGCGTATCAGTTTTTCCTGCACACCGAAGTCATACGCCGACTGGGTCCCCTGGAGTGGGTGCTGAATACGCCATCGCACCACCGTGTGCATCATGGCTGCAAGCCAGATCAGATTGATCGCAATTTTGGCGGCGTATTCATTATCTGGGATCGCCTGTTTGGCACCTTTGTCGATGAGCGCGAAGTCAGCCGGCTGGAATACGGGCTAAGCAGTCGCCAGCCCACAACCCTTAACCCTTTACGCTTGAATCTGGATGAATTTTTCCAGATGTGGGGCGATGTATGGCGGCATCGCGATATCAGTATTCTATGGCGCCGCCCTGACTATGTGGAATCGCGCTATGCCGACGAAACCGAGTTGCTCTGTTCCGGCTTGGCTGACAAGGCAAAAGCTGAAACCTGAGCCGGCCGCTGAGCCAAATGGAAGGCCTTTTTAGCGCACCAAACGCGCAGGTAGCGATAGAAAGGCACGGTCGGGTAAAGGTGATGAACCAAATGATAATTTTGCGATAACAGCAGGGGAGTGAGCAGCCATTCGCTGCCTACCCGATTGGACGTCGCCTGATAAGGGGCTTCCGAAGCGCTTATGGTATGCGGGTAGTGTGGCAAAAAGTCGAAGGCGAAAGCCAGAAGCACGACCGCAATGCGGGTGGGCACAATAAACAGCAATACATATTCGACCGCGAAGCCACTGATCACCAGTGCCGCCATCACCAACAGCGCCCAGCCGCAAGCAATGATGAATTCACGGCGTTCTTTCATTGGGCGGGAACGAAACAGTGAAGGTTCGAGATAGCGCACAAAGTAATGCAGGTCCAGCGTGGCCCACTTAAAGGGCAGCAGCCATGTCGGGCCGCGACCGCAATACAAATCGGGGTCGTTCTCCTCATTGGCAAAGCGATGGTGTTGCATGTGGATGTAGCGGAACATCTTGAAAAACGGCACGGGCGAGAGCAGCGCCGTAGCGATTCTTCCTACCCAATCATTCAATGAGCGATGCGTGCTCACGGCGTTATGGGAGGCGTCATGCGCGACGGTAAAGGCCAGATACGCGGCTAAGGTATTGAGCGAAACCGCGAGCGCAAGAGGCATCTCGCTGTAAAGATAAAGGCCCACGCCGGAGGCAAACAGGCCAAATGCAATTAGCAACAAGGCCAAGGTGGGCCAGGCGAATTCAGGCCGTTGGCGCAACAAACGAAACAATGCGTCGTTATCAATGCGAGAGTGTGTCTGAACGCTTTCCATACGATGTCTGCCGTGGCTAATGAATAGAGAAAAAGCATACAGCGAAAAGAGTGGAAGGTTGAGTTGCCAGCGCGACAAGAGGGGGACAAATAGTGACAAACTTTACCCGGCCGACTAAGATCTCACGATGCAACGTAACCATCTTTCTTTGGCCTATGCACGTATTCTATTTCGTCATTTACGTTTAACGGCGCGCACTGGCGATGCCTTTTTTGCCGGCACCACTTTGCACTACGATGCGCTCATGGCACTTAATGCGGAAGTGCCTTTCGAGGTGCAACGCCGATTGTTTGAAAATGCGCTGCGTATTTCCGCAGAACCCGAGCTTGGTTTGTCTGTTGGCCGCAGGTTGCATCTCTCGAGTCATGGCCCTTTGGGTGTTGCCGCTTTCAGCAGTCCTGATTTGGGTAAAGCCTTGGAATGTTTCGCCCGCTATAGCGCGATGCGTGCTCAGTTTGCCGCGCTAGATCTTTCCGCCAGTAAACAGCAGATCATTCTCACCATGAAAGAGCCCATTGCATTGGGTGAAATTCGTTGTTTTCTGCATGAGTCGGTGATGAGCGCCATTTATGCCGCCGTGCAATTTTTTACAGGAGGTGAAGCGGACGGGCGTCTGGAGTTTGCCTACCCGGCGCCCGTCTATGCGCAAAAGTACAGGGAGTTTTTCGACCTGCCATGCTCGTTTGATCGTCCCCACACACGCTTATGTTTGAGTGCTTCTTTGATGCATTTTCCCTCGCCGGTCGCCGACCCCGATTTACATGCCCAGGCAATCGCACAATGTGAAAATGAGTTGCGGGCGTTGTCTGAAACGACGCTTGTGCGCGATAAAGTTTCAGCCCTGATCAGTCGCAATCCCGGGCGTTTATGGACTAGCGAGGAGATGGCGCAAGAGCTCAGTATGAGCGTGCGCACGTTACATCGTCGCCTGAAAGCTGAGCACACCAGCTTTCAAAGGCTGCGCGATGAGGTTCTCATCGGCGTCGCCAAACGCTATTTATTGGATCCGACCATGACGGTCGAGCTTGCGGGTCATCTATTGGGTTTCAGCGATGTTGCCAGTTTTCGGCGCAGTTTCAAGCGGGTGGTGGGTGAACCGCCGGCTGCCTTTATTACACGTAAGCGCGGAGAATGAGCGCGGCTGCTGCGTTTTAGAATTCGGCTCTAATCACGAATTTTCGCAACCTAAACAAAGTGTAAGCCGCGAGGGGACAACAATGCTTTTTTTGAGTGAGTATGCGGCGTAAAGTGTTGCTCGTGTTTCGCCGGAGTGGCGGGGTTTTTGCCACCACACGCGGTCGAAAGCAGTGTGTAAAGTGACTACAACAAGGAAAATGCATGATGAGAAGAATTGTACTGGCTACAGCAATGTCGGGGGTCCTGCTATCAACCCAAGGGGTGATGGCGGACGACCATGGAGATCAACGCAGTACCTTTGAGGCCTACTTGGGCGCTGCGCAAACCTTCTTCGACGATGATCGTAATCTCGATGATATGACTTCGGTGGAAGGGGGGCTTGAATTGCCATTAACAGAGGCGTTGTCGCTGGAGGGCTGGCTGGGCATGGGTGATGCGGATGCGGAAACCGGTTCGGCGAGTAATGATGCAGAGCGTTATTCACTGGGATTGCTGTATCACTTTTCGAACGAAGCAACGCGCCCGTTTATCTCGCTCGCCGGAACACATCTGGAGTTTGAGCCACAGTCTGGCGACGCTAACGATGAGAGCCTGGCGCAGTTGGGCTTAGGGGTAAAGCACTACTACGATAACAATATCGTCATGCGGGCCGAAGCACTGGCAATGAACAGTATCGACAACGAAGTTACCGACATGGGCATTCGCCTGGCAATTGGTTATGCCTTCGGCCGCGACAGTATGCCTGCTCCGGCACCTAAGCCAGTTGTTGAACGTGCACCAGAGCCGAAGCCTGAGCCCAAGCCTGTGGTCAAGGCCGCCCCTCAGCCGGAGCCCAAACCCGCACCCAAACCAGAGCCTGTACCGGTCGATAGCGATGGTGACGGGGTGTTTGATAATGCTGATCAATGTGCCGATACGCCGTCACAGTTTAAAGTGGATGCGGCAGGCTGCCCGATTATGTTGATGGAAAAAGTCTCAATTGAGTTGCGGGTGAACTTCCGTACCAATAGCGCAGACATTTCGCCTGAAAGTTTCGCCGAGATCAAACAGGTTGCCGATTTCATGAATCAGTATGATGGCACCAAGGTAACGGTTGAAGGGCATACCGACGATCGCGGGCGTGACGCCTACAACAAGTCTTTGTCGCAAAAACGCGCCGATGCGGTGAAGCAGGTGTTGATCGACGAATTCAGAATCGCACCTTCGCGCATTGAAGCGATTGGTTACGGTGAAGAACGGCCGATTGCTGATAACAGCACCGCCGAAGGCCGTGCACTTAATCGTCGCGTGGTGGGTGTAATAGAAGCGCTCGAGCAACGCGCGATTACCAAGTAAGGCTGCGCCGGACCCTGGACGGTGAATATCCGTTCAGGGTCGCTTTTGGTTCAGTTTTTAAGTGTGGCTATGTGAGGAGAGTTTTGGGCGCACTATAACGGCTCATGCCAGGCCGCTTCTTGTCTGTAGTTTTGCACTGAAATGGGTGCAAATTCTGCGATGACGGAACTGATTTGACGGGCGACAATTTGCCACATATGGTTAATACGTTTCGCTTGAGTACTTGGTTAAACTTTTCATTTTCGGCCGCACGCTCTGTTTATGACTCAGAAATTCGTTCCACATTTTCAGCCTATACTGGATATTACCCATTGCCGTATAACCGGTTACGAAGCACTGGCACGAGAGCACTTGGAAGACGGCAGTGCTGTTAGCTGTGGCAAGTACTTTGCCAATCCGAATACCGACCGTAATTTCTTGCTACATATGGATCGCGAGGTAAGGCGAAAAGCCTTGAGCGCGATTTCCAAGATGCCCAACGACACCTTTCTCACCCTGAATATTTCGCCTGAGTGGATCCAGAATCTACCTGATAATGGTCTTGTGCCCACCATTGATATGATGCGCGATCTGAATATTGACCCGGGCAGGGTGGTGATTGAGATTACCGAGACGAAGGCCGATTTGGATTTATTGCAGCGCCTGGTTTCGGAGTATCGCGCAGCCGGTATGAAGATCGCGATTGACGATTTTGGGGCTGGCTATTCTGAGTTAGGGCGTTTGGTGGCGCTTGAACCCGACCTGATCAAGCTGGATATGCGCTTCTTCAAATCAGCCGTGGCAGGAGGCATCGCTCACGATGCCGTGCGGGCGATCGGTTTCATGGCGGAACGCATTGGCTCAGATATTCTATGCGAGGGTGTCGAGAACGAGCAGGAGTTCGAGTTTGCGGTGGAAACCGGAGCCACGATGATTCAGGGGTTTCTGTTCTATCCGGCCCGCGCAGAGTTCGTCGCTCCCGAAGCGCCGGCAAAAGAATTGCGCAGCTTGCTCAATCGCTTCGTTGCGCGCAAGACTTCTGAAGAGCGACAGCATATTGCACGTCACGAGGCGATGAAGCTGTATGCTTACCAACTGATTGCTGCACTCACACATGAACAACTGGATCTGGATGGGTGCAGTCCGCCGCCGGAGGGCTTTGTGCGTTTTTATATTTGCCAACCCAATGGTGATCAGATCTCACCCAATTATGACTACGCCGCCGGGGGCTGGATCAAAGATAATTCGTGCTTAGGAATGAACTGGTCTGGTAGGCCATTTCTGTATCAGATATTGGCGCTCAAACAGCTAATGGAACGCCAGTGTGTCACCACCAGACCGTATCGGGACCGGACCAGTGGCACGATGCTGCAAACTCTGGGGCTGACGCTCGACAACGACCGCATCCTGCTAATTGATTACGAAACCATTTAGCCAGGCCGGCGTTGTGCGCTAACACCTCTGTTCGGCATTATCCCCCTAGATAGGCTTTCTTCACATCTTCATTGATCAGCAGGTTGTCGCCGCTGTCGTGCAGCACAATACTCCCGTTTTCAAGCACATAGCCGCGATCGGCAAGTTTCAGGGCCTGATTGGCGTTCTGCTCCACAAGAAATATCGTCATTCCGGACTCGCGCAACTGTTCGATAATCTCGAAGATCTGATTAATGATAATGGGTGCCAACCCCAGCGAAGGTTCGTCCAGAAATAGCAGCCGCGGTTTGCTCATCAGAGCCCGCCCGATGGCCAGCATTTGTTGCTCGCCTCCCGACATGGTGCCGCCGCGCTGGTGAAAGCGTTCCTTCAGACGCGGAAAAAGTGAGAGTACATATTCGAGGCCTTCGGCGATGTCGGCTTTGCTCGCGAAAAAGCCGCCCATATGCAGATTTTCTTCCACGCTGAGCCCGGAAAAAATGCGACGTCCTTCGGGTACGATCGCCAGACCGCTGCGCATGATGTCGGCGGTATTCTTTTGGGTTATTTCTTCGCCATCAAAATGAATGCTGCCCGAGGTCGCGCGGGGATCGCCACAGACTGTCATCAGCAGGGTGGACTTACCTGCGCCATTTGCCCCGATCAAGGTGACAATTTCACCCTGATTCACTTCAAGAGAGACCCCTTTCAGCGCTTCAATTTTGCCATAGTGGGTATGTACGTCTTTCAGCTTAAGCATCAGGCTTCCCCCAAGTAGGCTTTGATGACTTCCGGGTTATTACGGATTTGATCCGGCGATCCGGCGGCGAGTGGTTGCCCCTGATTAATCACATAGATGGCATCGGAAATGCCCATCACCAGGTTCATGTCGTGTTCGATCAGCAACACAGACACATGATAATCCTCTTTCAGGCTGACGATGAGATTGTCGAGATCTTTGGTTTCTTTCGGGTTCAGGCCCGCCGCAGGTTCATCAAGCAATAGTAGCTGCGGTTCGGTGACCATACAGCGCGCAATTTCCAGTCGCCGTTGTTGCCCGTATGCGAGATTACCGGCTTCACGATTTGCGAGTTTGGTCAGATTGACCTTGTCGAGCCAGTAACGTGCACGGTGCATGGCCTGTTCTTCTTTGTGTTTGTAGTCGGAAGATTTGAACAAGCCCGCCAACAGGTTGGTATTGACGTGGCGATGCTGCGCCACGAGCAGGTTTTCGATGACCGTCATGTTGCCGAACAGGCGAACATGCTGAAATGTGCGTACCATACCAAGCCGTGAGATCTTGAAGTCAGGCAGCCCCTGAATTTCCTCCCCGCGAAACCGAATTGTGCCGCCTGTTGGGTTGTAGAAGCCGCTCAAGCAATTAAACACGGTTGTTTTACCCGCACCGTTCGGGCCGATGATGGAAACAATCTGGCCGTCGCCCACTTTAAGAGACACCCCGTTCACCGCGATCAAACCACCAAACTGCATGGTCAGGTCCTTCACGCTCAAGATGGTTGAGCTTTGCGCGGCCGGATCGCTGTGCCTTGCCGAATTTGCTGAAGTGCCGTTATTTGACATCGCTGAGCTCCAGGTGTGGTCGTTTTGCCGGTAACAGCCCCTGTGGGCGCCAGATCATCATTAATACCATCATCAGGCCAAACATCAGCATGCGGTATTCCTGAAACTCTCGGGCCAGTTCGGGCAACACCGTCATCGCAATTGCTGCCAGAATGACACCCATTTGTGAGCCCATACCGCCTAATACAACAATGGCCAGAATGATGGCCGACTCAATAAAGGTGAAAGATTCCGGGCTGATGAAGCCTTGCCGCGCCGCGAAAAAGCAGCCCGCAAAACCGGCAAAGGCTGCCCCGATGGTGAATGCCGAGAGTTTAATGGCGGTGCGGTTCAAGCCGAGGGAACGGCAGGCGATTTCATCTTCCCGCAGAGCTTCCCAGGCGCGGCCCACGGGCATGCGCACCAGTCGGCGAATCACAAAGATGGTAAACAGAACCAGCAGCAAGGCGAGAATGTAGAGGAAGATGACCTTGTAGGAGCTGTCGTACGCGATGCCGAACACATCATGAAAAAGCGTGTTGCCTTCCTCTTTGACGCGTCGACCGAACTCCATCCCGAACAGGGTGGGTTTGGGGATACCGCCAATTCCATTGGGCCCACCGGTAAGCTCCGTTAGATTATTCAGCAGAATGCGAATGATTTCGCCAAAGCCCAGAGTCACGATTGCCAGATAATCGCCGCGGAGTCGCAGCACCGGGAAGCCGAGTATGAAACCGAACAGGGCCGCCATCAGACCGCCAATGGGGAGCGCCAGCCAAAACGACATGCCAAGGTATTCAGAGAGTAAGGCATAGCTATAGGCGCCTACGGCATAAAAGGCGACATAGCCGAGATCCAGCAGGCCGGCCAAACCCACAACGATATTCAGGCCAAGACCCAACATCACATAGATGAGTACGAGTGTCGCGAGATCGATGGAGCCGCGTGAAACCAGAAATGGCCATACCAGCGCAAAGGCGACGATCGTCAAGGTGAACCAGTTTTCGAACCGGCTGCGTTTTTCTTGCGGCAGATTGCTCAGGTGCATGGTTTCGGGCAGGGTGGGGCGGGGTATGTGCCCGAGCGTTGCCATGATCTGATCGCGAAATAATTGAAATACGAACACCAGAATGACGGCACCGAAAATGTAAACAAATTGACCCGCGTCGGCTGGGTCAATTGTCAGGAAGGTGCCGCTGGGTACCAGGTTCAGGCCCAGTAGAGGAAACGAAACAATAAAGGTAATGAGAGCTGTAAACAGGGCGTGGTTCAGATTCTTTTTCATCAGATCTTCTCCACGTCGGGCTTGCCTAGCAGGCCGGTTGGTTTAAACAGAAGTATGAGTACCAGCAGGCTGAAAGACACCACATCTTTGTATTCGCTGCTGAAATACCCCGCAGTGAAGCTTTCAGTGACGCCGAGAATCAAACCTCCCAGCATCGCGCCGGGTATGCTACCAATGCCTCCCAGTACGGCTGCCGTAAAGGCTTTTAAGCCTGCGATAAATCCAATGTGAGGATTGGCGACGCCGTAATACAGCCCGAGTAGCAAGCCGGCGACAGCGGCGAGGGCTGCGCCGATCACAAAGGTCGCTGAGATAACGCGGTTGGTGTTGATGCCCAGTAAACTAGCCATCTTAAGATCTTCCGCGACGGCGCGACACGCACGCCCCATGCGTGATTTGGCGATAAATTGGCTGAGTGCGTACATGCAAATAAAGGTAACGATAAAAATGATGGCTTGCATGTAAGAGAGGGTCATTTCAAAGTTGCTGGTCCCGAAGCTCCAGCCTCCCGTAATCAGTGGCGGAATCGCCACGTCGCGAGCGCCTTGGGCAAGTACCACATAATTTTGCAGAAAAATGGACATGCCAATCGCAGAAATGAGGGGGATTAATCGGTTGGCGCCGCGGAGTGGTCGATACGCGGTGCGTTCTATGGCCCAGCCAAAGGAGCTGGACACGATCATCGCGACCACCAGCGCGCACAGCAACAGGATCGGGATGTATTCGATGCCGAGCATGGTGAGTCCGGCAATGACCACGAACGAAATATAGGTGCCGATCATATAGATTTCGCCATGAGCGAAGTTAATCATACCGATGATGCCGTACACCATGGTGTAACCTATAGCGATCAATGCGTAGGTGCTGCCGATGGTCAAACCATTCAACATTTGTTGCACGAAATACAGAAGAGCCTCGAGCATTGCGGATATCCCCAAATAAAAAAACACCCTCTGTCTTCACAGAAGGTGTTTTTGTTTCGCTAACTACAAATTATTTGGCAACTGTCTTAGTGCCATCTGCGTGCCAATTATACACGACAAAGTTGAACTCTTTGAGGTCGCCCTTCGCGTCAAATTTGAGTTTTCCGGTGGGTGTATCAAAGGTCATCGTACGCATGGCTTTTTGAATGGCGTCGGTGTCGGTACCGCCGGTCTTCTTCATGGCGTCGGCCATAACCTGCACTGCCGAATACGACGTCAGCACGAATGCCCCGCTAGGGTCTTGGCCTTTCTGCTTGAAGGATTCAACCAGGTCTTTGTTACGCGGGTCGGCATCAAAGCTCGGGGGAAGTGTCACCAGCAGGCCCTCTGAAGCCTCGCCCGCGATTTGGCTAATATCCTTGTTACCAACGCCTTCAGGACCCATGAAGCGAGCCTTCAAGCCTTTTTCGGCGGATTGACGCAGGATCAGACCGAGTTCCGGGTGGTAGCCGCCGTAATAAACAAAGTCGACGTTAGCTTTCTGCATTTTGGAGATAAGCGAAGAAAAGTCTTTGTCTCCGGCGGTAATGCCTTCATACATCACAACGTTGACGCCTTTGCCTTCAACGGTTTTTTTCACCGCACTGGCGATACCTTCGCCATATTGTTGTTTGTCATGAATGATGGCCATGTTTTTAGGCTTGATCTTGTCGGCAATATAGTTGCCGGCAACGGGGCCCTGGTGGCTGTCGAGCCCGATGGTGCGAAATACCATGGTATAGCCGCGTTCTGTGATGTCAGGGCTGGTAGAGGCAGCGGTTACCATGAGAATACCTTCATCTTCATAGATATCCGAGGCAGGCTGCGTGGAGCTGGAGCAAAGGTGGCCCACCACAAAACTGATGCCGTCATTGACAACCTTGTTCGCGACTGCGACCGCTTGCTTGGGGTCACAGGCATCGTCGTAAACGACTGCCTCCAGCATGTCGCCATTAACGCCGCCCGCAGCGTTGATTTTTTCGATGGCCATTTTGGCACCGATCATTTGCATGTCGCCATATTGCGCAACCGGACCGGTAACCGGGCCCGCGAGTGCAATCTTGATGGTCTCGGCCTGCACGAGTGCTGCGGCACCCATCAACAGCACTGAAGCCCCTAATCTAACCAGTTTGTTATGTTTTTTCATTGTTGTGTCCTATCGTGCTTACAACATGTGAATTTTTGATTTTGGTTATTCATTGGTGTTTCCTTGATCCGGCCAGTCTGCCCGCCTTGCGGGACCCGGAGCAAGATCAAGTGCTCGCCATCTTACAAATAATCATGCGAGCTGAAAAGACAGTGGGGCGACGCTGGCTACTTTGCCTTGCTTTGCAGTGTTGGTGCCGGCAGCACCTCGTTTAGAATGATCTCGTATTCTTCACCGTCTTCTTCTTTTTGGAGCATTTTAAGCAATAGTGAGTGATCGTCTTTCGCGAACCACAGCAGGGTTTCGCGTTTTTTGTCCGGGGCGCGCACTTTCTCTACCAGAATGCTGTCGATTTCGCCCAATACAGAGTCGATGCGTTCTTCGCCAATGACGCGAAATTCGTTGTCGCGCAGGTTGCCTTTGTGCACAACCTGATAATCCATCGTTTGCTTACCCTGAGCCACATCCATCAGGAGCTGAAGCTGATAACCGAGACGATCGAGCGCTTTATCGGGCAGTGTGACCTGCCATTGTTTGCCATCATGTTTACCCAGAGCGTTACGGCGCTGCCAGTCAAACTGAACATCCTGATGGCGATCGCGCACAAAAAAGCCGCTCAGCTCGTAGTTGTATTGCGTGGGGATGACGTGCCCGCTCTGCCAATCGAACACCACCGATTCCTTTATGTCGGCGATGGTGGAGTCAACATCGAAGCGGTAAATCCATTTGCCTTCGCCCAAGGGTTTGAGTTCACGAATGGCTGTGCCATTCATGCTGATGCCTTTTTTGATGCGAGCGGTGTAACTGGCGGCGTGCGGGGTGAGACCTTGCGCAAACAGGTCGGCGCTGATAAGGCTGAATATGATGATGAACACAGGTAGTGACATTTTCGGCATGGATGGCCCTTCTCCTGAACGTCGTCCTGAAAGCAGTTTAATGCAAGGTGTTGGGACTTTCGAGTGTCAAACCCTGTTCGGGCAAGCTTTCGTTATCCAGCAAAGCGGTTTGGCCGTCAGGCGACATGGTCAGTCTCCCCTCGATAAACCATTTTACTGCGATAGGGTAGATCACATGCTCTTGTTCTTGGACACGTGTAGCCAGCGTTTCGGCTGTATCCTGAGGTAAAACCGCGACCTTGGCCTGAATAATATTGGGGCCGCTGTCGAGTTCCGGAGTAACGAAATGGACCGTGACGCCATGTTGCGCGTCACCGGCATCGATGGCCCGCTGATGAGTGTGCAGACCGGGGTATTTAGGGAGCAGTGAGGGATGGATGTTCAGCATCCGCCCCGTGTAGCGGCGCACGAAATCATCGGTAAGTATGCGCATAAAGCCGGCGAGCACCACCAGGTTTGGCTGAAAGCGTTCAATCTCCCGCAACAGGGCAGCATCGAACTGTTCGCGTGAGGCGAAGGCGGTGTGGTCGACCACACTGGCGGCGATGTTGGCGTCTTGGGCGCGCTGAAGGCCATAGGCATCTGCTTTGTTTGAGATCACGGCAGCAATGTCAGCGGGGATCACGCCTTCCTGAACCGCGTCAATCAGGGCCTGGAGGTTGCTGCCGCTGCCTGAAATCAGTACCACTATTTTCGGTTTTTTTGGGGCTTCGGCATCCGGGTAGGGCGAGGCGCTCATACAGGCGTGGCGTCCTGGAGCAAGACCTGTTCTTCACCGTCTTCAAGCTCGGCGATATGTCCGATGCGCCACACGGTCTCGCCGGCGGCCTCAAGCTGGCCAAGTGCCTGCTCCGCTTGATCACTGGCCACACATACAATCATCCCTACGCCACAGTTAAAGGTGCGATACATCTCTTTCTGCGCGACGTTGCCCGATGCTTGTAACCACTCAAAAACAGGGGGTAGCTCCCAACTGTTGATATCAATCACCGCCTTGCAGTGCTCAGGCAAGACGCGGGGAATGTTTTCCAGCAGGCCCCCGCCGGTGATATGAGAGAGGGCATGAATGGGCAGTTGTTTTTGCAGGGCCAAGAGTGATTTAACGTAGATGCGGGTTGGCTGCATCAGTGCAGCACCCAAGGTGCTCGAACCCAGGGGTTGGGAAAGATCGGCGTCGGCATGGGCGATAATTTTACGAATCAGCGAGTAGCCGTTGGAGTGGGGGCCGCTCGAAGCCAGAGCCAGCAGCGTATCGCCCGCTTTTACCTGACTGCCGTCGATGAGTTGAGATTTTTCGGCAATGCCCACACAAAACCCGGCCAGGTCGTAGTCTTCGCCTTCATACATGCCAGGCATTTCTGCCGTTTCACCACCTACCAATGAACAGCCCGCGAGTTCACAGCCGCGCCCGATGCCTTCTACGACGCTGGCGGCAACGTCGACATTTAGTTTGCCGGTTGCATAGTAATCGAGGAAAAACAGCGGCTCAGCGCCCGCAACCACGAGGTCATTTACGCACATGGCCACCAGATCGATACCGATACTGTCGTGTTGATTCAGGTCCATGGCGAGGCGAAGTTTCGTACCCACACCATCGGTTCCGGAAATCAACACGGGCTCCTGGTAGCCTTTGGGTAATTCAAACAAGGCACCAAAACCGCCCAGCCCTGCCATCACTTCGGGCCGGCGCGTGCGTTTGGCGACACCTTTGATGCGCTCGACCAAGGCGTTGCCTGCGTCGATGTCTACACCGGCGTCTTTGTAGCTGAGAGAAGGTGTGGGGTTTTCGCGTTGTTCGCTCATGGCAAAACCTGTGTCGTGCATGTCTTTGGGGGGCGGATTCTAGCAGTTGTTGCGAGGGTCGCCAAATGCTGTTTTTCGGTAGAGGTATGGAACGTACCGGCCGAGAGTCAGATATGGCTGGCGGGGTTGTTGTCATTAGCGAGGGAGATGCATATCATGTCAGGCAAATTTTGGTGCCTCGTCGTTGGATAGCCAATTGCCCAAGTCGTTTCTGTTTGCCTTTTACCTGTTGTGTTTGCTGATCGCCGGCCACGCGAGTTCGGTGCAGGTGGAGGGTATTTATTCCGCCACTGTGCCCCTGGACTCGCAGCGTGTTGCCGAACGTGACAGCGCTTTCGATGCTGCATTGCTGAAAGTTGTAGTCAAGGTGAGTGGTCAGCCTGCGTTAATCGAAAATGCGTCGTTACTCTCGGCCCTGTTGCCTGCGCAGCGTTACGTGCAAACTTTCAGCTACCGTGAAAATCCAGCGTACAAAGCCTATCAACTGCAGCAGGAACAATTGGCGGAGGCTGATAAGCCCGATAATTCAGTTCAGGAGCCTGCGGATATTCCTGAAGCCGCGGATGAGACGGAAGTCGTGGCCTCCGAGCCGGAAATTCCAGCGCCCTTTCTCATGGATGTGACTTTTTCCAAGACGCTCGTAGATAGCCGTTTGAATGAGTGGCAAATCCCCGTGTGGGGGGACATTCGTCCTAGTCTTCTTATGTGGGTGGCTTTTTCGGAAGACAGCCACCGGCAGGTGCTTGCGTCCACGCACCCTTTTGCCCAGGAAATTCTTGCACAAGCCGAAGCGTTGGCCTTACCGGTATTTTTACCCGTGATGGATCTGACGGATGTCACCGCCGTTGCTATCGATGATCTCTGGGGACTCTTCCCCGATGCAGTAGAGGCGGCTTCTGCGCGTTACCGGCCCGACACAAATCTGCTCATGCGGCTCAGTCCTTCGCAGGACGGGCTATGGTCTGCGCGGTGGAGTTTATTGCTGAAGCGTGAAGTGATCAGTGCCGAAATTCAGAGCGTCAATCGTGAGGCTCTGTGGCAAGCGGTGCTCGAATTCGTTAGTACGGAGTTCTCACAACGCTATGCGGTAAGGTATACAGAGCAGGAGGCAGGTTCGCTGGCCCTGCGGGTGGCAGGCGTCAAAGATTTTGCATCTTACGCACAGTTGCGCGATTACCTGCGGAGTTTACCGCCCGTTGCCAGCGCAGAGCCTACTTGGCTGGATCGCAACTCGGTGTCGTATCGCATTCGGCTCAATGGTTCTGAACAACAATTTATGGAGTTTCTCGAGCTGGGTGGCAAACTCACACCCGTTGAATCGCCGAATCTGAATAGCCCTGTGCTTGAGCCTGCTTTGCTGGTAGAGCAGGGCGCTTTTAATGCAGAGAGTGCGTTTGAGCCAAGCCAAATGAACCTGCGTGATCCGGTCATGCATTTCGAGTGGCGGGGAGGGCGCTGAAGCCATGCCTCTGCAATTGCGCCAGATTCCCAACGTGCTTACTATTTTGCGGATACTGCTCATTATTCCTTTTGCGTGGTGTGTGTTGAATCAGCAGTACGCTGTCGCATTGCTGATTTTTTTTATCGCCGGGCTTTCGGATGGTGTTGATGGGTTTTTAGCGCGTCAGTTTGGCTGGAAGTCGCGCTTTGGCGCGATTGCCGATCCGCTTGCGGACAAATTACTGCTGATGACTGCGTATGTGGTGCTGGCATGGACTGCACAGATCCCGTTGTGGTTGGCCGTGCTCGTGCTTGGGCGCGATCTGGTGATTGTGGTGGGGGCGCTGATTTATCATTTCTGGATCAGTCATTACGAGGTAAAGCCATCGCTTTGGGGTAAAACCTGTACACTCGTGCAGATTGTCTATGCCTTGGCCGTGCTCATATTGCAGGCGGGAGGCCCTATGCCGGAGCAGGTAATTGTGAGTGGTGTTTGGGTGGTTGCCGTGATTACTTTACTCAGCGGGTTGCACTACGTACTGGCCTGGTCTCGCAGAGGTTGGCGAACGCTGCATGACGAGTCGTCGGAGAAATGAAGCCATGACCGCCTGCACCTCATTCGCCGGGCAGCAGTTAGTGCTGCCGATTGGTATACGCTCAGACGCCGCCTTCGAGAATTTTTTTGGCCCGCAT
Organism: Oleiphilaceae bacterium; assembly: GCA_041590075.1. GTDB lineage: Bacteria > Pseudomonadota > Gammaproteobacteria > Pseudomonadales > Oleiphilaceae > PZPK01. The sequence goes on along the minus strand of JBFHUL010000019.1, from coordinate 25,605 downwards.
GCATCCCGCTGTGTGACGCAGTTGCGACAACTTCTGGAACATCCAACAGAAACGCTAATTTGGATAACCGGGCCGCAGGATGCTGGAAAAAGCCACTTGGCAGCGGCATGTCTGGCGCATCTTGAAACCTGCGGGCGCAAAGGCTTTTATATGGGGCTCAGCGAGATGCCCGGCGAGCTGGCATGGGTTGACTATTTTCTCGAGGACGCCCACGCGCCCGAAGTATTGATCCTGGATGATGTACATCAATGGCTGGATGGGGCGGAGCAGGAATTGGCCTTGTTTCAGCTTTTCAATCATTTCAAAATAAGTCGGCGACAGTTGATTGTAACGGCAAACGCGCCTCCGGCGCTGATGCCGGTCGAGCTCCCTGATTTGGCTTCACGCTTGCGCTCTGGCCAGTTGTTAACCCTGCCTCAGGCTGGTGATGACCATAAACAGCAAGTGCTGATACAGGTCGCTGCAGAGCGGGGCATGCGCATGCCGCTGGATGTAGGCGCGTTTATTATTCGACGTAGCGAGCGCAATCTTGGTCAGCTTTTGACGGTATTGGACAGGGTGGAGCAGGCGAGTCTGGTAGAACAGCGAAAATTGACGGTGCCCTTTGTGAAGAAAGTATTGGGCTGGTAGACAAGGGGAAGCCGCAACAGTTGCAGGCTATACCGAACGCAGGAGCAAACTCATGATTCGAGTGGTATTTAATCAAAAAGGTGGTGTGGGCAAATCCAGTATCACCTGTAATCTCGCCGCGATCGCTGCCTCTAGGGGCAAGCGCACATTGGTGGTGGATCTGGACCCGCAGGGTAATTCCACGCACTATGTGATGGGCAAGTCTGCTGCAGAGATGAAAAACTCGGTGGCTGATTTTTTTGAGCAAACTTTGAGCTTTAATCTGTTTAACAAGGATATTACGGATTTCACGCATTCTACGCAGTTTGAAAATCTTGCCGTATTCCCTTCAAATCCGGAGCTTGATTTTCTTGAACGCAAACTTGAGGCAAAGCATAAGATCTATAAGCTCAAGAACGCTCTGCGTGAGCTCGAAAAATACTACGAAGAAATCATTATTGATACCGCCCCCGCGCTGAATTTTTATACGCGATCGGCATTGATTGCTGCCGATAAGGTGTTGATACCCTTTGATTGCGATGACTTTTCGCGCCAGGCGCTCTACCAGATTCTGGGCGAGTTGCAGGATTTGCAGGAAGACCACAATCCGAGCCTCGAAGTGGAGGGTATTGTGGTAAACCAGTTCCAGCCTCGTGCCACGCTGCCTCGGCAATTGGTTCAGGAGCTAACAGAAGAAGGTTTGCCGGTACTGCAGGTCAAGTTGTCGTCTTCTGTGAAGATGAAAGAGTCGCATCAAAACAGCAAACCGCTGGTGTACTTCGCGCCCAAGCATGGGCTGACGGCGCAGTTCGAAGCCCTTTACGGCTTATTGAACGGTGAAAAAGTCGCTGAGGAGTTCCTCGTCTAGCAGGCTTATACCCGCTCACGCGGGGTGTCGCTGCCGCCCTCAAAAGGCAGGAAGATCTGCTCGCCCGCACCGAGGGGGTTGCCTTCGGCCACCTTCTGTTGCAGTTCCTGTAATTTCTGCAAGGGCACCGGCGCAGAGTAGAGATAGCCTTGTGCGTACCGGCAGCCGTTTATTTTGAGGAACGCTTCCTGCTCTGGTGTTTCAACGCCAGTTGCGAAGGAGCGAAGATCCATCTGGCTGGCGATTGCCAGGAGTGTTTCAGTAATTGCCCGGTCGTTCTCATCATCGGCAATGCCCGTCACAAAGGTCCGGTCTATCTTGATTATATCGATAGGGATCTGTTTCAGCTGGCGGAGTGAAGAGAGGCCCGTGCCAAACCCGTCGATAGTTAGTGATACTCCAAGCTGATGCAGTGCATTCAGGGTCACCGAAGAGTTCTCAATATTACTGGTGATAGTGGTTTCCGACATCTCCAGTATAAGATTGCGGGGAGAGAAGCCGCTCTTTTCGGTAATCGTCTTCAGCATCTCGATCAAGCCGGGGTGGTAGTATTGCCTGCTGGACAGATTGAGTGCAATTTGATGCGACGAACCGAACAGAGCTTGTATCGTCAGGCCGTCTTTGCAGGCGTGCTCAAGTACCCATCGACCAATTTCATTTAGCTGCCCGGTTTGTTCAGCGACCTGCAAAAAATAGCTCGGCCGTAAGAGGCCTTTTTCCGGGTGATCCCAGCGGATCAGTGCCTCAAACGCGACGATTTCGCCGGATTCAATTTCGATAATGGGTTGGTAGTACAGCTCAAACTGGTTGTTTTGCAGTGCACTGCGCAGTTCCTGCTCGATTCTCAGTTGCCGTTGCATCTCCTCGTTCATTTCAGGGCTGTAGAACTGTATGTTATTACGGCCGGCGTTTTTGGCGCGATACATGGCCATGTCGGCATTTTTCAGCAGGTCGGGATAATGAGTGCCGTCGGGTGGGCAGAGGGTGATGCCGATACTTGAGGTAATAATCAATTCACTGCTTTGTAGCACTATGGGCTGCGTAATGGTGTCGAGAATATTTCGGGCGACCACTTCAGCGCCTTCTCTGCCTGAAACATTGGCCAACAATACCGCAAATTCATCGCCACCCAGGCGCGCGATGGTGTCCTCCCGCCTAACGCAGTTTTTCAGTCGCGCTGCAAGCGTGACCAAAAATTCGTCGCCGGCGTCGTGACCGAGCGTGTCGTTGATCCGTTTAAAGTGGTCAATGTCCAGGGTGATGAGCGCCACCTGATGTTTGTGACGAATCGCAGATTGTATGGCCTGTTCGCAGCGGTCTTCAAACAGGCGGCGGTTGGCTGTTCCCGTTAGCGCGTCAAAGTGTGCGAGATAGTGCAGCTGATTCTGAGTATGCCGTATTTCAGATATGTTCTGGCCTATCAACAAGAGCTGGGAGCTGTTTTCGTCTTCGTTGTCGCTCAGGTGGTTCATATTCCAGAGCATGATGTGTCGGCTCGCATCTTTGCTCAACACCTCACATTCCATGCTTTCGCGTGCAAGGCCAGCTTCTAGAATGCGCGTAAATTTCCAGGCGATTTCGTCCTGAATGTCGCCGGGTATAAAAAGGTCGATAAAATTGCGCCCCAGTACTTCATCGCGGCCAATCATAAACAGATTTTCTGCCGCGGTATTCCACTGCCTGATTCCAAATTTATGGTCGAGCACAATGATGGGAAGGCCGGCTGTCTCGATGAGCGCCCGATACCGTTTGGACGATGAGCGAAAGGATTTTTCTGCTTGCTGGCGCACAAACACCTCATCCTTCAACTCCTGATTGGTCATGTTGAGATCCTGGGTGCGTTGTTCGACGATTTCTTCAAGGCGGGCTTCAATTTGCAGGCGATCTGCAATTAAGCGATTGAAGTACAACGCCGTCACAATCAGTATTAGCCAGGTGATTTGAACCAGGTGCCGGGGTAGCGCATTCGCCGGCATCGGACTTTCGCTATTCAGCGCGGCGCTGAGTTCCGGAAGCATCATCAGGCTGGTCACCAGCACGGCCAGTGCACATGCTCGCGGGCCAAAGCGGGAGGCTGGCCAGATAAGGCAGGGTAGCATCAGCAGCATAATGGAAGAGCTAAATATCAGCGCGATATATGCGATAACAAGTAAGGCAGCGGCCCAGCCAAGGTATTCCAGACTCTGCACTGTGTCTTTGGTATGGAAGGTATGATGACGAAGAGCGATCGCCAGAGGCGTGATGACAATAATACCGGTAATGTTGGCTAGCCAGAGCTGCCAGATTGCGGTGATATTCAAATCGTTGGCGGCATTAAATACGCTTTCATTCATATTCAGCAGCAGTGCCGACACGCCGCAAATGAACATGCAGATAAGCAGAAAGCGCATGTAGCAACGGCTATTGGCAAATGGTGCGGGCGACTCTGCGTTATGGTTGCCAACGGCCTGCCAGTAACCGAGATAGATTGCCAGAGATTGGAGCGCCAAGCTAAAGGCGTCAAAGATCCAGAAAGCGATTTGAGTAGAGGTGTTCGTGCCGTCGAGCGTCCAGAGTAGGGGGCTGAGACCACCAATGAACAAGGCCGGGGTAATGGACTTTCCCCAAACAAAGCACCAAGCGAGCGCCAGTCCGGAGCTAAAGCTTATGGCGGTGTGTGTACTTTCTTGCGATAGGTGCTCCATCTGAAGCCATTGCAGGATGGCGATGGAAGCGGCGGCAAAGGCCCAGCGCAGTGCGGTGAGCAGCATGGGTGGCCTATTTTCCTTTGGCCCTAGCGGGTGGGTAGCATGCATAAAGAATATTGCGTCGATCCTGTCTGTGGCCCTTTGGGCACGAAAACCCGCTACTCGTGCACCGGCAAATCAGGTGATACCCACTCGCTGGTGCTGAGGATAAGAGCTGAAGTTTAGCCTGTGCTGAGGAGTGGGTCTGCAACGCTGTGTAATATCATGTTACAGAATGTTTACAGCTAGAGAGTCACCCGCATGGAGAGGTCAAGCGCTGTGCAGTCTTTAGTGAGCGTGCCGATGGATATAAAATCGACGCCGGTTTCGGCAATTGGCACGAGCGTCTGTTCGTTAATGCCTCCAGATGCCTCTAACTTGGCGCGACCTGCGGTATGAGACACCGCACGAGCGAGCTCCTCAAGGCTGAAATTGTCGAGCATAATGATGTCTGCCTTGGCAGACAGAGCCTCCTCCAACTCGTGCATCGACTCAACCTCGACCTCAATCGGTTTTCCGGGTGCTATCGAGTGGGCACGACCCACGGCTGCGGCGATTGATCCGCAGGCGAAGATGTGGTTTTCCTTGATCAGAAATGCATCAAACAAACCGATGCGATGATTGCTGCAGCCGCCACACTTTACGGCGTATTTTTGCGCCAGGCGCAAACCCGGCAGGGTTTTGCGGGTGTCGAGCAAGGTCACTCCGGTGTGTGACACAAGGCTTGCATAATGGTGGCTTCGCGTGGCTGTGCCTGATAGCGTTTGCAGAAAATTCAACGCACTGCGCTCACCGGTTAAAATCGAGCGTGCCAGACCCTCCAGTTCGAACAGGCAGTCATTAGCTTGCAGCGCATCACCGTCGTGCTTGTGCCAGGTTAACTGTACTTGCGGATCCAGCTTTGCAAACACGCTGTTCACCCAGTCTTGCCCACACAGAATGCCGCGCTCACGGGTAATGACCTTCGCGCGGGCCTGCTTGTCCTCAGGGATTAGTTGCGCAGTAATATCGCCACTGCCCACATCTTCCGCCAGGGCGATATCGACACTTTGATCTATGCTTTGCTTCAGTTCAGGGCTCATGGTGCTGACTATACTCTGCGCTAACTTACGGACCTTGGGTGAGTGTCATTTGTCCGTTGCTTTGTTGAATATCCAAGTGCTTCAGGGCGCTCATGCCCAATAGCACGGGTTGATGCTGGTTCATGCCGGGATTGATGCTGGCGGCGACATTATAAAGCTTAAACTCGCCGATGCTAATTTCATCTATGTGCGCATTTTGCATTTCGACCAGTCCGTTGGCGGTAACGCCGAACTGGCTGCCGTAGCCCTCCAGACCAAAATGCGGTGCAAGTGCTTTAGGCACCACTACATCGGTGGCTCCGGTGTCCAGAATAAACTCGGCAGGTTTACCGTTTATCTGTCCGCTGACGCGATAATGGCCTTGGCGGTTTTGCTTCAGAGTGACGCTTACAGCCTGCTCGGCATAGCTTACCGCAGGGTTTTGATTGGGATTACGTTGCTCCGCTTCCCACCAGCCAAATAACTGAGTAAGTAAAAGAATGCCGATAATCCAGGCAATGTACATCATGGCTTTGCCGGTTGATTGAACGGACACGCGCGAGAATCCCTCAAAGCTAAAGTGGTCGAACAGTTTAGCGCTCTGGCGGTAATTTCCAAGTGTTTTGTGATGCGGATCTCGCTGCAACATTTTGTGACAGGCAATAAAATATTGGCGCCATATAATGTAAAAAATAGTTAAATTATTGACGTATTGGCTGGCGGAGACGCGCATGAGTAGTGCAAAAATTATTGGAATTCGCGGAGGCGAGGAGTTGGTGCAGGGTTATCGAGCCCCTGCGAAACCTCTGGCGACCCCTCTGGTGAAATTGCGCGATGCCATGAAGCAGAAAGTGCACAGCCTGCTCCGCAAGTTATTTGAGTGTGCTGACGACGCCCTCTTTGAAATGGCAGATAAGGCCGGCAGTAACGGAGATCAGGCGCTTTACTTTGATGCCATGCGTGAGTTGCGTTTGCAGAAGAAGCACATTGCTACCGGTGTGATAAAGGGGCTTATTCAATCCTTTAACGAACTTGGCCATTATCGAAACAATGCCCAAAGCAAGACCTTACATGCGACGGAAATTGAAGAACTCAGCGTCATTCAGAATGATGATCTTGAGCTGAGTGTGGCCGTTGAGGGCATGGTTAATCGTTTGCGTAATGCCTGTGGTCAAAGTCTGGATGATTTACGTGAGCGCTGTGAGTTTATGATGGCTCCCGTGCAGCTTAAGAGCGATCAAACGCCTGCGGGCCCTGAAATTCTCGCGGATTGTTTTAATGCGGGAGTGGTGGATCTGGACGTATCTATTCGTGCTCGTTTGGTGGTGCTCAAGTTGTTTGAGAAATACGTAATGAACGCCATGCCGCAGGTTTATCAGGATGCCAACCAGTTGCTCGTGCAACAAGGCATCCTCCCCGATATCAAAAAGCATCGTCGCCAGGTCTCTCACCGGGTCCATGATAGCGCTGATGAAGGAAAAGAACCGTGGGGCGCCACTCCCGTCACCTCGGTGGATGACATTCCAACCTTGGGAGTGCGGGTTCACGCAGGTGGAAGGCAGGGCAACAAAGCCAGCCTTGAGGATTTGCGCGGTCTGATGCATCCCGAGCATTCCTCATCAGAGACATTCGGCGAGCCACCTGTACTCTCGGACATGTTCTATTCGCAACAGGAACTGGTCTCCGCGTTGTCACAATTTCAGCTTTCATCGGATTTGCCTGCGCATTCAGCTGACAAAGGCCAGTTGTTGGATTTTCGTGCCTTGTTGGATCAGAGTCTCGCGGGCGCACATTGCAAAGCGTCATACGCGGAAATGGATGCTGATATCATAAACCTGGTGTCCATGCTGTTCGAATTCATTTTGGATGATCGACAGTTGCAGCCAACCATGCGCGCGTTGATTAGTCGCTTGCAGATTCCCATTCTCAAAGTGGCCCTCATGGATCGCAGCTTCTTTAACAAGGGCGGTCATCCCGCGAGAAAACTATTAAATGAAATAGCATCTGCCGCGATTGGCTGGAATGAAGTAGCCGATGGCAAGACTGATCGCTTACGCAACGAAATCGAGTCGGTTGTAAACACCGTTGTAGAAGACTTTGATCAGGACATGGATTTGTTTGTGACTTTGCTGGAATCCTTTACCAGCTTCATGGATGTGGAGCGCCGCCGTGGACAATTGGTTGAGCAGCGCACCAAAGATTCCGAACAGGGCAAAGCGGCGTCGGAGAGGGCGAAGTTACAGGTTCAAACTGTGCTTAACACGGCGCTGGCTAAGCATCATGCACCCGAATCTGTGGTGGAGTTGTTGCGCGATGGATGGAGCAAAGTCATGGTCATTCGCCATTTGAAACATGGGGAAGAGAGTCGTGAGTGGTGTGACAGCTGTCGCGTGGTTGAAGAGTTATTGTGGACTGTTAATCCCGAAGATGGCGGTATTTCTGCCGAGGTGCTTCAACAGTCTCTGGTGCAGCGTATTCCCGCCGTGGTAGACGCGTTGCGTGAAGGTTTGGAATCGGTTGCCTTTGATGAGTTTCGCAGCAAATCGCTGCTGCATGAGCTCGAACAGGTACATGTCGAGGTACTGCAGGCACTGCGCCTCAATGCAGAGGCAGAACTCGCAGAGCAAGAGCAGCATGAGGCCGTGGCGGAGTTGGTGCGCGAAACGGAAGCTCTGGAGGCCGACTTCAATCTGGAGAGTATGCCCAGTCGTCGCGATGATACTGAGCAACCTTATGATGAGACTATTGATGTTGCGGATGATGACGAAACGAAAGCAGTCGCAGATGATCATGAAGAAATTGTGCTGGTCTCTCTCGAACCTGAGTCCGAAGCGCCTGTCGAACTGGATGAAAACGATCCGTTTTTGCAACAGGTGGACAAATTTACCGTAGGCTGCTGGTTTGAGTTTAGTGGAGAAGAGCGTACTGAGCGGTGCAAGCTCGCAGCGGTTATCAAAGCGACCGGCAAATATATTTTCGTAAACCGCTCAGGTATCAAAGTTGCGGAAAAAACCCGCATGGGGCTGGCGGTAGAGTTGCGCCGCGGTAGTTTGCAGATACTGAACGATGGTTTGTTATTCGATCGCGCCTTGGAGTCCATCATTACCAACCTGCGTGGCAAACAAAATCAAGCTGAAGGATGATTGACGGATTGTCCGGCCCTACGTAGCATCGATAACCTGCAACACTTAATGGGTTATTCGATGCACATGCATAACGGTTGGATTGACGCGGCGCGTCACTGCCCTTCACCTAACTTTAATCAACGTCCTGCCTATAGTCAGATTGATCTTCTGGTTATTCACTGCATCAGTCTGCCGCCACGTGAATACGGCGGACAGGCCATCGAAGCCTTCTTTTGTAATCGCTTGAACCCTGATGACCACCCTTATTTCTCAGGCATTTTTGAGCTTAAAGTGGCTGCGCACTTTCTGATTCGTCGTGATGGCGAAGTCGTACAGTTTGTTTCCTGTGACGAGCGAGCGTGGCACGCGGGTGAGAGCTACTTCTGTGGCCGAGATAACTGTAATGACTTTTCGATTGGTGTTGAGCTGGAAGGTCACGATGACGATCTTTATACGGGTGAACAGTACGCCGCGTTGGCGCGCCTGACACATTGTTTACAGCAGACCTACCCGGGTATTACCTCCGAGCGTATTGTGGGTCATGAAGATATTGCGCCGGGCCGTAAAACAGATCCTGGTCCAGGATTCGATTGGGAGGCGTTTCGCCGCCTGCTCTGTGATGGCAAGGTGCAGCACGGTGAGTGATAGCGTGGATTACGAGCGCGACTGGTATCGTGACCGTTATATTTCGAGCAGTGTCATCAGGGCGCTCTATACGTTTTTGCAGCAGCGCTTGGGTGATGCGCATCCCGCCCTGGTAAAACTGGGCCTGAAGGATGGTGAATTGAATGATTCCACGTTTCGGTATTCGGCGCCTCTATATTTTAGCTTGATGGATTTGGGGGCCGATTTACTGGGAGATCCGAGTTTTGGTTTTCACTACGGTCAGCATGCAGAAGCCAATCGTTGGGGCGTAATCGGCTATATTCTGTCGGTGAGTGACAACCTCAGAGAGGTGATTGCCACGCAGCTGAAACTGCAGGCTCTGGTGGGTAATATCGGTTGCACCGTGGTGCATGAGCAGGGGGCGACCTGCGCCATCGAATGGTATACCGACGGCGAGCCCAATCGCCACATTGCCGAAGAGGCGCTCACCGGGTGGATTGGTTTTGCGCGACATATTGTTAAGTCGGCATTGGCTCCGAGGGCGATACACTTTCGGCATCATTGCGCCGGCAATAAAGAGGAGTACGAGCGTTTCTTCGCATGTCCTGTAGAGTTTGGGCAGACGATGAATGCGGTGCTGTTTGATGCATCGGTTTTTTCTTTGGCGCTCAAGCAGCCAGACCGACATATGTTTGAGCTGTTGAACAGTCATGCAGGTGTGCTGCTGCAAGAGAGCGGTGACGACAACCTGAAGCAACAGATTAAAGCCTTTGTTATTCGCGAACTGCCGCGAGATGTGCCCACCATTGATCGTGTCGCAGAAAAATTTAACACCAGTGTGCGCACGCTGCAGAGGCGCTTTGAAGCCTGGGGCACACACTATAAGCAGTTTGTCGATCAAACCCGATGTGAAACGGCTTTGCTGTACCTTAAAAATGGCGGCGACAGTCTGCTGGAGCTCACCTTCATGCTGGGCTTTTCAGAACAAAGCGCGTTTCAGCGTGCGTTTAAACGTTGGACCGGGCTGTCGCCCGGAAAATACTGCGCAAACCTTCGTGAACAACACAATTCCTGAGTAACGCATTAACGTTTAGTGCATCCTGCGGCGCAACAATATGATTACGCAGAAGAAAAAAGTATTGCTGAGACTGATCGCCACAAAGTACTGAGTGAGTGAGAGCGCAAACAAGCTCAAGGTGAGGTAGGCAAACGCGGTGGATGCGACGATAAATACGGCATTGAGAAAGCTGCTCAAGCCCATAATTCGGGCAACCAGATGGGCGGGCGCTTGGCCTTGAAGCTGTGTATACAGCGGCGCAACATAAGTCGTGGCGCACATGCCTGTCGCGAAGAGTAAGCCGGATAAGCCCGCTGCCTGGCGGAACAAATCGAGGTGTGTAATACCCATTTCTCCCGGCGACTCATAAAGCGCAATGCCCGCGGTCAACGCACTCAAGGCGAGCGCGGATGGGAAGAGCAAGTGCTGTGCATGGCGCTTGAAGCACTCTAGCAACGCCATGCCACTCAGCATGCCCAGCACAAAAATAGCGAGGGCTGTTGCGGCAGCAAGGGCTTCGCCATTGAGTTCCATTTTTACGAAGTTGATAAATTGCGACACAAAAAGTGCGCTGATAAACCAGAACCAGGCGATGGCGAGCATGGGTGTGGTCAGTTTTGCGCGGTACACGCGATTGGCAAGCTCGCGTACAGAAGATATTTGTTGCGGTTCCTGCTGTGTGAGTGGCTGGCTGTTCTGCATACAGGCAGCACTTAGCAAGCCGACGGCAGAGAGGCTCAATAACAAGAACCCAAAATTCACCGGTGTGTGTACGAGCTCGATCACGAATCCGGCTGATGTAATGGCGACCAGCATGCAGGTGAGTGAGAGCGTTTGCATGAGGCCGTTGCTGCGTAGTAATGCATTGCCCTGATACTTTTCGCTCATGTAGGCAAATTTTACGGGAGTCATATAGGCCGTTTTGCAACCAAGCAGAAAAATCATCAGGAGTGTGAGTTCAGGAAGAGCAGACGCATAGCTCAGTGTGACCAGTCCCAATAACAGAAAATCGACAGACTTGAGAATCCGGATAAGTGTTCTTTTGTTGCGTGGTTCCGCATGCTGGCCCGCGAAGTAAGAGAGAAAAAGAAAGGGGACGATGTAAACGGTTATGGCGAGGTTGGCCATTAACAGAGAGCTTTGTTGGGAGGCGCTGAAATAAGCAAGCACGAACAGAAAGCTCTGCTTGCACAGATTGTTCGTTAGAACGTCGAATGCCTGCGACAAATAGAACCCGCTGTTCGAAAATACGCGTTGCATCGCTTAAGCGCCGTAGTCATCCAGACAGGGTGCACAATCAAGCAGAAATGATTCGAGCGAGTCAGCGAGAACCTTCTGAGCAGGATAACCGGGGCGTTCCAGTACGATTTCGCCGGTCTGATTGTCCAGACAGATATTCGTGTCAGAGTGCGTGCAGGCAATAAAAAAGGTTAGTGGCAGGCGACCTTTGATTCGTGCAAAAGCATGACCAAGCTGATTCTCGAGTAAACGTTGCTGATCCTCTTCATTCCAGATTTGTAGCAGCAGACAATCTGCGAGGCGATGTTCGACGGGAATGCTGTCTGCCCAGAAGCTTCCGTAGTAGGCTTTTATATCTGGGTGTATGGTGCATTCCAGGGCTTGCTCGATAGGCGAAAACAGTGCGGTATCCCGGCGCGACGTGGCCTGCCAGTGGTATACATAAGACGCATGCTCCTTTTTTTGTTGATGAGCACAGGCGGAGGGCCATGCGTCGTCGAATCTCGCGACAGGCAGTGAGTTGTGCTCACTGTGCCATAGATTGCGATAACGTTGGTGGAGCGCCTCAAGCGCGAGAAAAATATCAGACATGTTGTTGCATTCCTAGCCAGGCAGCACCGCGCACGCCACTGGAGTCTCCGTGTCGGGCGGGTACAACAGGCGTATGGCAGGCGGAGGAAAAGACGTATTCATCAAGTGGAGCGCGGATATCTTCATAGAGTGAGTGCATGTTGGAGAGCCCGCCACCCAGCACAATGCAATCCGGATCTAACACGTTAATGACACTTGCGAGGGCGCGCCCCAGCTGGTCGGGATAATTGGCGAGCGCCTGCTGCGCCAATGCGTTGCCGCCTTGACTCAGTGACAGCAAGTCTTCGACGCCATGCGGTTTATCGGGCGCGTCGTGTGCTGCATCGTGGTGCTGCTGGTACTGGTGCAGCAGCCCTGGCCCCGACAGAAAGGTTTCGATGCAGCCTTTCTTTCCGCAATAACACTCTGTCTGTCGTTCACCTTGTTTCAGCCATGGCAGCGGGTTGTGTCCCCATTCGCCCCGAATGGAATTAGGGCCGCTGGATACCTGTTGCGCGATAGCGAGCCCCCCTCCCACGCCCGTGCCCAGTATGACGCCAAACACAACATGAAACGCCTTGCCTGCTCCGTCCATTGCCTCGGAGAGTGTAAAGCAGTCTGCATCGTTGGCGATGACCACGGGCCGAGCCAACTTGTTTTCAAGATCGTATTGTAGAGGCTCACCAATCAGCCACGTCGAGTTTGCGTTTTTAACACGCTGAGTGAGGGGGTCGATACAACCGGGAATGCCTATTCCAATGCTGCCCGCTTGTTGCGTTTCCTGTTCGGCCTGATTGATCAGATCGCAAATGGCCGACAGGGTATCGGCATAGCTTCCGCGAGGGGCGGGAATACGTCGGCGATACCGTTCCTCTGAGTGCGAAGCAAGGCCAATGATCTCGATTTTGGTACCGCCCAGATCAATTCCCCAGTGCACGTACGCGCTCCCACAGTAGCTGATTAATCGTGTTTTCTTTTCCGTTTTTCGCGAGCAAGCTGGCTGCGAAACCATTGATGTCATCAATTTCGGTGCGGCGTCCGGCTTCTACGTCCTGCAGCATGGATGAGCGATTAGAGGCGGTTTTTTCAATCACGTCAAACACCATTTCTTTGAGTTGCGAGCGGGAGAGCGGGCATTGGGCAATATCGAGCAGCGTGTGCAGTTCGTCGCGCAGCTGTGGCCACCACTCCTGAAAGAGAGGCTGCCCGGGTACGTGTCCATTCAGGCAGGATGCCAATGCTGTAAAGGGGTTGATCGCGCAGTTGATCACCAGTTTATGCCAGAGTCGGGGCCAGATATCAGCTTTGTAAGTAAGCGGCAATGCCTGAGCGCCCAGAGTCTCCAGTAGGGGGAGCGGGTGTTGTTTAGCCGGCTCTGAAATAGCGCCTATGAGTGTGTGTCCCGCGCCGGCATGAACGATATGATCGCGACGACGGTAGGCGCCTTCTGTGGTGACGGCGGCATAAACGTGCTGGTTGGGGTAGGTGTCAAGTATGGCTTGCTGGCTACCCAACCCGTTTTGAAACAGTAATATGGCGCGGGGATGAATCGATTCCTTCAGTACTGTTCGTAAAGCGGACAGCGCGTCGTAGCTTTTGGTGCACACCATTAACAAATCGGGGGTGCGCGGCAATTCACAGGGAGGCAGGTGTTGCAGCCGGATGGTCGCGCCAGGCTTTTCTTCGGATTCGGAGCATGCATCAAAGGTAAAGCATCGCTCAATCGGCGCATTGAGTCTGGCGTCTGCAAAAACGACGCGATGAGTGCGCGCGAGATGCGCTGCCCAGAGGCAACCCATCGCACCCGCGCCGAGTATTGCGATCATCGTGTGAGCATGACCTAGCTGTGTGCCCCTATAGAGATCTGATTTTTTCAATTTGCTCAGCCAGCCGCTGTTGCGCTGAGGTGGCATCTTTGAGCTTGGCCTGTTCTTTTGTCACCACATCGGCGGGGGCATTCTTCACGAATTTCTCGTTGCCGAGTTTCGCTTCCAGACGCGCGACCTCTTTGGCGGATTTATCGAGTTCTTTGGTGAGGCGTGCCACTTCTGCGTCCACATCAATGAGGCCCGCCATCGGTACGAGTACTTCCATGTCCCCAACCAGCTGTGTCGCCGACAATGGCGGCTCGGCGTCGCCCAGCCAATCCAGCGACTCAAGCTTCGCCAACGAGGCGATATAGCTGCGATTTTCATCAAAGCGGCGTTTGTCTTCAGCGTGCCCATGCCGCAATAGCACAGGAATGGCACGCGCCGGAGAAATGTCCATTTCGCCGCGTATATTGCGGATTGCAACAATGACGCCTCTTAGCCATTCCACATCACCCATGGCGACGGCATCGATTTTTCCGGCATCTGGGGTGGGGTATTCTTGCGTCATGATGGTGGCGCCGGACTTTCCGGCCAGCGGTGCGATACGTTGCCAGATCTCTTCGGAAATGAAGGGCATAAAGGGATGTGCGAGCCGTAAAATAGCCTCCAATACTCTTACGAGTGTGCGACGCGTGCCGCGCAATAGCTCGCTGTCCTGAGTATCGGCCAGAATGGGCTTGGAAAGCTCCAGATACCAGTCGCAATACTCGTTCCAAATAAAGTCGTAAAGGCTCTGTGAAGCCAGATCGAGACGAAACTCATCAAGCTGCTTGGTAATGGTAGCCTCCACCTGCTGAAGGCGGGAGATAATCCAGCGATCGGCTAACGACAAACGCACAGATTCGTCGTTTTGTCCGCAATCTTCGCCCTCGGTGTTCATCAGAACATAGCGGGCAGCATTCCAGATTTTGTTACAGAAATTGCGGTAGCCTTCCAGGCGTTTCATGTCCCAATTGATGTCTCGCCCTGTTGACGCAAGCGAAAACAGAGTAAAGCGCAGGGCGTCGGTGCCGTGCGCCGCAATCCCCTCTGAAAAGGTTTTTCGCGTGCGTTTGGCAATTTTTTCGGCAAGCTGGGGCTGCATCATGTTGCCGGTGCGTTTCTCCACCAGATCTTCGAGGGAGATGCCGTCTATCATGTCCAGGGGGTCGAGTACGTTGCCTTTCGACTTTGACATTTTGTCGCCGTGCTCGTCGCGGATCAGCCCTGTTACATAAACATATTTAAACGGCACCTGGGGCTTGTTGTTCTCATCTTTCATGAAATGCATGGTCATCATGATCATGCGCGCCACCCAGAAGAAAATAATATCGAAACCAGTCACCAGAACATCGGTAGGGTGGAAGGTTTTCAGTCGGTCGGTCTGCTCGGGCCAGCCCAGTGTGCCGAAGGTCCAGAGGGCCGATGAGAACCAGGTGTCGAGAACGTCGTCATCCTGACTCAGGGCAACATCATCAGCAATGGCGTATTTTGTGCGGGCTTCGGCTTCTGTTCGCGCAACATAGACTCCGCCTTGCGCATCGTACCAGGCGGGAATCCGGTGTCCCCACCACAGCTGGCGCGAAATACACCAATCCTGAATGTCTCGCATCCAGGAGAAATACATATTCTCGTATTGTTTGGGTACAAACTGGATGTCGCCGTTTTCTACCGCTTCGATGGCCGGTTCGGCGAGAGGGCCTGCACGCACAAACCACTGGTCGGTAAGTAGTGGCTCAATGACGACACCTGAACGGTCGCCATAGGGTACTTTGAGTGCGTGATCGTCAATTTTTTCGAGTAGCCCCAGTTGCTCGAAGTCGGCAACAATCTGCTTGCGTGCAGCAAAGCGATCGAGGCCCGCATAGGCTTCAGGCAAATTTGAGTCGAATGCGCTGCTGGCACTGCCATCAAAGTTGAAGATCTGAGCCTGTTCCAGAATGGTGGCGTCTTTCGACATGATATTGATGAGCACTGACCCGTGCCGCTTGCCGAGTTCGTAATCATTGAAGTCATGCGCCGGAGTGATCTTCACACAGCCTGTGCCGAATTCCCGGTCGACGTAGTCATCTGCAACAATAGGTATACGACGATTGACGATCGGCAGCAGCACATGCTGGCCAATCAGTTGCTGATAGCGCTCGTCGTCAGGATGCACGGCGACGGCGGTGTCGCCCAGCATGGTTTCGGGGCGGGTTGTTGCCACCACAATAAAATTGTCGCCCGACGCCGTGCTTGCATTGTCGGCCAGAGGGTAGCGGAAGTGCCACAGGTGCCCTTGCTTGTCTTTGTTTTCAACTTCCAGATCGGAGATGGCAGTATGCAGTTTTGGGTCCCAGTTAACGAGACGTTTTCCTCGGTATATCAGGTCGTCTTCGTACAGACGAACAAATACTTCTTGCACCGCCTTATAAAAGCCTTCGTCCATGGTGAAACGTTCGTGGTCCCAATCAACTGAAGCGCCCAGGCGACGAAGCTGGCGGGTAATAGTGCCGCCGGAATGGGCTTTCCACTCCCAGATTTTGTCGAGAAAGGCGTCGCGCCCTAAGTCGTGTCGGGACTTTCCTTCTTCTGCGGCGAGCTTGCGTTCTACCACCATTTGCGTCGCAATGCCGGCGTGATCGGTGCCTACCTGCCAGAGCGTGTTATTGCCTTTCATGCGATGGTAGCGGGTCAGTGCATCCATGATCGAATCCTGAAAGGCATGCCCCATGTGCAGGCTGCCGGTCACATTGGGCGGCGGGATCATGATGCTGTAGGGCTTGCCGGTGCCGCTGGGCTTGAAATAGCCGTGCTGCTCCCATGTTTGGTACCAGGTTTGTTCGATGTCGCTGGGCTGATAGGTTTTGTCCATAGCTAGGCGTTCACTGTCTCGCTGCTGAAGTTTAAAGTCGTCGAAAAGAGGGGCGCCATTATATATGAGCGCTGAAATGAAGGGCTAGCGAAGGGTATGAATTTCACGGTAATTACCGTGCCTGGCGCCCTGAATCATCGAAAGTCATGAATATTAACCTGCCAGCCCTTCTGAGTAAGTGTGCGATACGTCTGCCGCGCGCCATGAACATCTTCGTCGTCGGCGAGCACGATCATGGCTACGCGGGCGAATTCTTCGGCCTGAGGGGGGAGGTCGGGGCTCAGCAGAATGAGTAGGTCCCGGTGCCCCTGGCCTTCGGAGGTCAGGCAGGTGACATCAATGGTAATCGGGTGGCTATTGCTCTGGCTCTGACCTACGGCGTGCGGCAGGAAACTATCTGCCCGGAAGTTCCATAAGCGCTCGTTCAGCGCCTCGTTTTGAAAGCCTTCACGCGTTTGGATGTGAATCTTCATGCCTTGCTGGAAGGCCTTTTCGGTCAGCTTACAGCAAAAATCCAGCTGTGCCGAAAAGGTCGAAGTGTTCAGCAAATAAATGTCACTGCGCTGCATTAATTGTCCAACTGATTCATCAGATATTGCAGCAGAAGGGGGACGGGTCTACCTGTCGCGCCCTTGTCTTTGCCTCCCGACACCCAGGCGGTTCCGGCAATGTCCAGGTGCGCCCATTTGTAGGCTTTAGCGAAGCGGGCCAGAAAGCAGCCCGCAGTAATGGAGCCCGCGCCTTTGCCGCCAATGTTCTGCATATCGGCGAAAGGGCTGTCCAGCTGGGACTGATACTCTTCCCACAGAGGAAGTTGCCAGGCTTTATCTTGAGCCTGTTGCCCAGCTTCCAGCAGCGCATCGGCCAAAGCCTGATCATTACTCATGACGGCCGAAGTACAATGCCCCAGTGCGACAATGCATGCGCCGGTGAGGGTTGCAATGTCGACTACCGTTGCAGGCTTAAAGCGCTCAACGTAAGTGAGCGCGTCGCACAACACCAATCTGCCTTCGGCATCGGTGTTAAGTATTTCTACTGTTTGACCTGATGAGGTGGTGACGATATCGCCGGGCTTGGAGGCGTTACCTGCCGGCATGTTTTCGGCGGCCGCGATGACGCCAATGACATTGATTTTGGGCTGCAGAGCTTGCAGGGCTGTCATTACACCCAATACGCTCGCCGCGCCGCACATGTCGTATTTCATTTCATCCATCTGGGCGCCCGGCTTCAGGCTAATGCCGCCGGTATCGAAGGTGATGCCTTTGCCTACCAGGACATGTGGCGGTGTGGTTTTCTTGTCGCCACGGTATTCAAGGATGATCATTTTTCCACGTTCTGTGCTGCCCTTGGACACTGATAAAAAGGCGCCCATGTTCAGTTTTTCCATGTCTTTCTCTTCAAGCACTTTGATGCTCATGTTATCGCTTTGCTTCGCGAGCGCTTCAGCAGATTTGGCAAGAAAGCTGGGTGTGCACACATTGCCGGGTTGATTGCCAAGGTCTTTGGTGGTGTTCATGCCCGCGACCAGTGCCTGAGTGTAGCTGACCACTTGTTTGATCTTGGCCTGTTCGGCCTTGTCTGCAAGAAGGGTGGTCTCTTTTAAGGGAGAGGCATCGGGTTTGGTGGTCTTATAGGTCGCGAAAGTGTACTGCTCTTCGCCAATGCTACGAATGAGCTGTTGGGCTGCGAGCTCGCGCATTTCGGTATGTAAATCGGTCAGGCAGAGTGCTGCTTTAGGCGACGGGCCTTTCGCCAGTGTTTTGGCTAGCGCCTGAATGGACTTGGTCAGCCCGTCTTTATCCAGAGCTTTGCTTTCTCCCAAGCCTATCAGCAATACGCGGTCAACCGTGTCTGAGCTTAATGATATCTCGCAAAGTTGTCCGGTTTTACCGCTGAACTTGTACTGCTTTATTTTTTTGCTGAGCAACTTGCCGTGCTGTTCATCAAATAGCTTGGCAGCGTCGCTTAGTTTGGTGTCACTGTAATACGGCAGGCAGAGGCTATCGCATTTAATATCCAGAACGGTCTTGGCGGAAACAATATATTTCATGAGGCTTGTAGGTGTCCTAGCAGCAAACTTGGAAAAGTGTCGGACAGCAAGTGTAGTAGATGGCTGCTTTATGCTTCAATCTTTTACGATGAATTGATGAGTTAATGGATTATCGGTAGCGTGAGTCGTGCCTGCTGATTAGAATTGCGCTCGGGTATTTGCCTTCATTTTTTGAGATCAAGCTGGATAACTAGTGATTATTTTTCGATACCTGTTTCGTCAGGTTTTTAGCACCATGCTTGCCGTGACGCTAATACTGCTGCTCGTATTCATGAGTGGGCGGTTTATAAAGTATCTGGCCCAGGCGGCGGCGGGAGGTTTATCGCCGGATGTACTGTTCAATATCATGGCCTTCCGCTTGCCTGGATTTTTGGAGCTTATTTTACCACTCGGTTTTTTTATCGGCGTGCTTCTGGCCTACGGCAGGATGTATCTTGAGAGTGAAATGACGGTTTTGCACGCCTGTGGATACAGCGAGGGTCGTCTTTATCGCGATACGTTGCTCATGTCTTTTCTTGTGGCAGCGGTAGTAGGGGGGATGAGTTTGTGGGCATCTCCTGCAGGGATGCAGCAGGTTGAGCGTATTTTTGAAGAACAGTCGAAGCTCACTGAGTTCGAAATGCTTTTGCCGGGCAACTTTCAAAAATTGAAATCTGGTAATCGCGTTACCTATACGCAGGCATTAAGCGATGATAAACGCACCATGTTCAATGTTTTTATTTCCGAACCCTCACGCCAAACGGAGGGTGCCAGCCTGATCTATGCACGCGAAGGCTATCAGCAAATCAATGCCGAGACAGGTGAGCGGTTTCTAGTCCTGCGTTCTGGTCGGCGTTATGAAGGCAGGCCGGGGGCAGCGGATTTTCAGGTGCTCGAGTTTGAGACGTATGGTATTCGCATTGATCAGCCCGATGCGGAAAAGAGATCGGTAAAGGAAGAGGCGATACCGAGCAATGAGCTGCTGGGTTCGGATGATTCAGAGTTGCGTGCACTGTTGCATTGGCGTTTGGGTTTGCCGGCGCTGGTGCCGGTTGTGACGCTGCTTGCATTGTCGTTGTGTCGCGTTAATCCGCGTCAAGGACGGTTTTTTCATCTATTTCCGGCGATGATAATTTATGTGGCCTATTTGGGTTTGCTGATCGTCGCGCGCAAGTCCGTCGCAAAACAGGAGGTGTCTGAGTTTGCGTTATGGGGGGTGCATGCAGTATTTCTTGCCATCTCTCTGGGGCTGTTGAGCAGAAGCCTGTGGTGGCCGCGTCTGATGAGCGTGTTCAGGAGAGCCCATGCGTCGGATTGATCGCTATATCGTGTCCTCTGTGTCTGCGGCGATGATTCTTGTGTTGGCCGTCGTTCTGTCTTTGGATTTCCTTTTTGCGTTGATAGCAGAAATGGAAGAACTCAAGAATGAGTATCAGGCATTTGATGCCTTCAAGTTTGTACTCACCACACTGCCGCGCAGAATATACGATTATCTTCCTCTGGCAGCCTTTATGGGGTGCCTTATAGGTCTGGGATCGCTGGCGAAGAGTAGTGAGCTGGTGGTGGTGCGTGCTGCAGGAGTGTCGGCGGGGCGTATAGTTTGGTCTGCAATGAAGCCTGCGCTTGCGGTTGTTGTATTTGGGTTGTTTTTGGGTGAGTACGTCGCACCGTATACCGAGAAGGTAGCGCAGAGTCAGCGTGCCGTAGCCCAAGGGGCGCAAGCGGTGGTGGTGTCTCAGCGGGGTGTTTGGCACCGGGAAGGGGATATATTCATGCACTTCAATGCCGTTGAGCCTAACGGTGTGCTGCATGGTGTTTCACTCTATGAATTCAACTCAGATGGCCGTTTGGTGGCAACGCGTTTTTCGAAGCGCGCTATCTATCAGAGGGGGGAGTGGATTATGAGTGAGGTCGCTCAGTCGGAATTAACAGATACTCAGGTGCGGGCGTCGCAGGAACCTTTTTATGTATGGAATACCGATCTCACGCCGTCTGTACTTAGTGTGTTGATCGTTAAACCTGAAAATCTCTCGCTGTCGGGCTTGCTCAGCTATACAGATTACTTGCGTGCCCAGGGGCTCAGTGCGGCGCCCTACATGATGGCGTTCTGGAAGAAAGCATTGCAGCCGTTGGCAACAATGACTCTTGTTCTGGTGGCTATATCGTTTGTGTTCGGTCCCCTGCGTTCTGTGACGATGGGTTTTCGGATCTTCTGTGGTGTGGTGGTTGGTTTGCTGTTCAAATATGTGCAGGACCTGTTAGGGCCCTCAAGTGTTGTGTTTGGTTTCGACCCCGTAATAGCAACGCTTGCGCCAATCCTCATGTGTTTAATTCTGGGATTCGCAATGTTGCGCAAGGCCGGATGATGTGTTGCTGGGCTTTTAAAGATCTCTGTCACGTATTGCGTTGTGTCGCTTGAACTTATGGCTGCTTTATATTAACCTCGAACCAAATATTTCCCGCAGGATTTTGGGGATTTAATAAAAATGAAACTGGGGATGACTACCAAATGCAAGTCCTTAACAAATTAGCCCTGTCTGCCGCGATATCTGCGGCGAGCACTGGGGCGCTAGCCGAAGCTACTTTGCTGGATGATTCAGGTCTTCAGCAGATTACTGGTCAGGCAGGGTTGACCATCGATGTCGAATCCCAATGGGAGATCGGCGAGTTCGCTTATCAAGACGCAGGCTATTTGCTTATACAAGGTATACGTATGGGGGGTAATTCCTTCAGTAACGGTACCGGAACGGCTGGGTCCTTTTTGGATAACTTGCGGCTGGAAGTAGATATTGCTGGCGATGGCACTGGCGGTGATAACGTGCTTGCTTATGGCTTCTCTAACATGAGAGAGATTGCTCAGCTCTATGACAGTGCTGGTAATCCCGATGGCGAGTTTGACGACATCGTAGCCGGCATTGACCCCAATCGTGGCAATATCGCGATCGATGACGAGAAAACCTACGATGATGGCGATCTGGTAATCCACTTCGACTTTACTGATGGCTGGGCAAGTGAAGGTGGCTTCGCTGCATATGAAAGTGCGGGCCGTTTTGCTACCGATACCTACGATGATGTAGAGCTCATGCTGGAGCACGCAGTGGATTTCAGGTTGGAAATCGATGGTATCGGCTTGGGTGACAGCAACTATACGCTCGGCTCCGCTGGTTTGGATGTTGATGGTAACCACAGTACTGGTTTGCACGAAGGTGCGGTGGGCACGACCACGTTGATTAGTCAGTTGGGGATCCAAGGCTATCTCGGGCCCGAAGACTTGCATATCGAGAACGATGGTAATGGTTTTGACGGTACAGGTCCTCTAGGAGCGGGTACGGGAAATGCGGACTCGAAGATTACGTGGAGTACCTACTTCAAGATCACCGATATGGATCTTTATATTGATATCGCTGGTGTTCAGATCAAGGATATGGAGATACACAATGAGCGTGGTGATCGCACGGGTCTTGATGGCACGTCTTCGTTCGACTTTGCCCATTCCATTCGGGAAATTTATGCGGTGAAAGATGCTGTTCTCGATGTGAGTGGAATGACTCCGGGTGGCCCAATTGCAGACGCCTACGTTGACGGTATTGCGATTAACACTCGATTCAAGGGTGATATAGACATCAACCATATCTCTTTCGGAGATACTGATCAGTCGATCGGTAAAATATTTATTACTGATATGACCTCGGAAACGAACTGGACGATATCTGCACATTAGTGCCACTTCCAGAACAAAAAAAACCGGCTTAAAGCCGGTTTTTTTGTTCTAAGAGTTTTGTAAAAGCTAGCTTTTGCGTTTTGGTATTCTAACGACCTGAGTATCAGAAAAAATGCATTGCCAGCTTCTGTTTCTTTTGTCAAAAAGCACCCAAAGATATCCCAATCCAAGGCAGCAAACAGAGATTCCGGCCATCATGAAGCGCATTAGTGCTTGCGTCCAGCTTATGGCAGTGTTGTCGGAGTTCTGGATGCGGATGTGCCACACCTGCATGCCCAAAGTCTGGCCCGTCCTGGTCCAGAAATAGCCGAAAAAGCTGAATAGAGTTAAGAATAAGACGGAAGAGAGAAGTGGGTCATTGATGGATTGTCCAGATTCGTTGATCGAGGCGTAAGTCTCGGCACCCACTATTTTCGAATATATCATCATGTACAGGCCCGTAGTTACCATTAATAGTGCGATGCACAGCAATGTGTCGTAGAAGATCGCTGCAGTTCGGCGGAGTAGGCTGGCGGCTGTGTGCTGGCTTTGATCGTCAGTAAATATTCTCATGAGTCCTGAATCTGCAAATGTGGAGACGCGATGATAGGTGAAAGTATTTCAAATGTCAGATGTGAGCCAAATTATTTTGATCTGTACTCTTATAGCAAATGGGCATTGAAATACGATCAAGATAACTTGCGATGTGTCGATAGCAGTGGGGTAACTAGATCAATTCCCCGAATGGGGAGGTGGGTAGGTGTGTGATAGGTGAGCTTGTTAACGGTGCCGATGCATGGTTTAAAGAGCGCGACAGTAAGGTCGCGATAGAGGGGCGGTCCATCGAAAGTGCGGATGTTGGGCATGTGTCGGTGAAGTCTCTCGAGTCAGAAGTTGTAGTTATTAGTGAAGTATCTCGTGAATTCGTTTTTGCTGCGGTGACAGAGAGGGTGGTTATTGAGCAAACTCGGGGTGAGCATCGGCGAACGCGGGGTGATTCAGAAGGTGGATTGGAGGGTTTGTCTGCGCGATTGATGGGGCACTTCAATCATTATGCCGCAAAGGTTGCTTCGGTTTTTGACTTGGGGTTTGACTTGGGTGAAGCGGCGAGTGAGTTTATGTCGGTGGTTGATAACGGTTTTTCAGAAGCCAGAAGTGTGCTGTCCTCCGGGGCGGAGTGGGATGATGAGATAGCTGGCTCGACTGCGGTGCAATATAACCAGGTTAAGGAGGCTGTGGAGTTGGCGACTAATGCGTCGCGCGCTGCATCAATTGATGAGCGTTCCGCTGACGCTCTCTCTAATGTCGACTCGCCTGATTTGAATGCCGGCCCGAATAAAAGTGCTGCGCTATTCTTTGGTGTGTTTGGGTCAAGGGAGTCGGAGCGGAGTGTAGACTTCTCTTTGCGTACCGCAGATGGCGACACCGTTAGCATCAAGGTTGCCGATCTGGTCGCGAGTCGGTATCAGATGGGAGCGATGAGCGAAGAAAGTGGTGATTTTTTTGCGGCGCTGTCGAAATCCTCATCGTACCAATCCGGGTTTGCTCTGCAGATTGATGGTGAGCTTGATGGTGATGAAGTCAGGGCGATCAACGACCTGTTGGCACAGATTAGCGAAATTGGGAGTGCGTTTTTTGATGGAGATTTCCAGTTGGCCTTTGAGGAGGCTTTGAATGTGGGTTTTGACTCTTCCGAGATAGCCTCCTTTTCTCTCGACTTGATGCGTGTGGAGCGCAGTCAGGTTGGTGTTTATGCCGAGATCGGTAAAGATTCTGTTGGACGAGACTATCAGCCTCTTGCGAATATGGCGCAGCGATTAGCGGGCTTTCATTCGGGTGTGGCGTCATTGAACGGCGGAGCAAGTGAAATGCTGCAGTTGCTTGATACGCGGCTGGCAAGCACAGATGATAAGGCTGGTTCGGCATCGCTCTCTGCGCAGTTCCGCGACTATGTGGATGCTGTGATGAGTCGTTTATCGAGCTAAGCGCTAATTTTGGTCAGAAAGGGGCTTCGGCCCCTTTTTTATTACGCATTGCAAAATATGCCAGTATGGAGTTAAACCTGTACCTTGTGCTGCGCGTTTTTGTGTTAGAGTACGGCTCTTTTTATTTACTTGAGTCGTCCTTTTTAAGAAAAAGTATTGGTGAACAAAACGATGAAGACAGCAGAAATTCGTAACCGCTTTTTAGACTTTTTCGCTCGGCATGGGCACGAGCGGGTGGACAGTAGTTCGCTGGTTCCGGCTGATGATCCAACTCTGCTTTTCACCAATGCGGGTATGAATCAGTTCAAGGATGTTTTTCTTGGCAAGGAGGCGCGGCCTTATCAGCGCGCCACCACGTCTCAGAAATGTGTGAGGGCTGGTGGTAAACATAATGACCTGGAAAACGTTGGCTACACAGCGCGTCACCATACCTTCTTTGAAATGCTGGGTAATTTCAGTTTTGGTGATTATTTTAAGCAGGACGCTATTCGTTTCGCGTGGGATTTTCTGACTGTTGAGCTAGGGCTTCCTGCAGATCGCCTCTGGGTGACTGTGTACAAAGATGACAAAGAAGCTGAAGAAATCTGGTTTAACGATATAGGTATTGATCAAAGTCGCTTTTCCCGCCTCGGAGAAAAAGACAACTTTTGGTCGATGGGAGATACCGGGCCATGTGGTCCGTGCACCGAAATTTTCTACGATCATGGTGAAGATGTTGAGGGGGATCCTCCGGGTGGTCCCAATGACGATGGCGACCGCTATATCGAAATCTGGAATCTAGTATTCATGCAGTTCAACCGTACCGCTGATGGAGAGATGCATCCATTGCCAAAGCCTTCGGTGGATACCGGTATGGGGCTCGAACGTATCGCTGCCGTGATGCAGCATGTACACAGTAATTATGAAATCGATTTGTTCAACGCGCTGTTATCGGAGGCTTCAAAGATACTGGGCGGTGTCGCTACTGACGAAAAGTCGCTGCGAGTGATTGCTGACCATATTCGTTCTTCTTCATTTCTTATTGCAGATGGTGTGATGCCATCTAATGAAGGTCGTGGCTATACCTTACGCAGGATTATTCGCAGAGCTATTCGTCATGGGAACAAGCTTGGAGCCAGTGAACCTTTCTTTTATCGATTGGTTTCGGCGCTCGTCGATCTTATGGGTGATGCCTATCCGGAGCTGCGAACAGGGCAGACGCAGATTGAAAAAATTCTGCAACAAGAGGAAGAGCAGTTCGCGAAAACGTTGGATAAGGGCATGAAGGTGCTGGAGCAGGATATTGCAGCGATGCAGAATGAGGTGATCTCGGGGGAGACTGTTTTC
>JBFHUL010000018.1:0-45742 GCA_041590075.1 Oleiphilaceae bacterium | reverse complement strand
GCGGCAGTTTTGATGGCAGCCTCTCCGGGATAGCCAGCCCGCCGGATGCCTCGGGTGATCTGTATGTAGTGGGTTCTTTCGAGAATTATGGCGTGCAGGCGGCGCCGCACATTATCCGTTTCAATGGTGATGGTTCTGTGGACAGCGGTTTTGATGCGGGCTCCGGCTTTAGTATTGAATTGGTGACGGAACCCGGGTTCTCCGGTACCGCGGTACCGCTGGCTCTGGCTTTTCATCCCTCCAATGGTGACCTATACGTGGCTGGGACCTTTACGCATTATCGGGGGACTAAAATGAACGGGCTGGTGCGTATTAATGCCGATGGCAGCCGCGATACGGCCTTCGATACCGGTAGCGGCTTTTCGTCCGCCACCGGCGTGGCACCTCAGGATATGAAACGGGCGCGGGATGGCAGTGGTGATCTCTATGTGGTGGGTGTATTTGATGCGTTTCGCGGTGCCAGTACGCAGGGGGTGGTACGGATTAATAACGACGGCACTCGTGATACCGGGTTTGATGTGGGTAGCGGTATGAGTGGCTCTGGTGTGTCCGGCTATGCGCGCGTGGTGGAGCCGGGCTCCCAGTCACCCTGGCCGGTCCATGTAGGTGGGGCTTTTGATACATATCGTGGCGCGACCGTGGATGCTTATGTGAATATCAATGCCGATGGCAGCCGGCTGGATGCCGACTTTCAGCGCCGTAGTCTGGTGGGGGGATTGGTCTCAGCCATTCTGGAGCCGGCCAATGGTACCGGCTCGTTTTATCTGGGTGGGAATATCGAGCGCTATGATGGCGTGCGTGTTAACCATTTGGTTCGGGTATTGGCCGACGGCAGCATCGATAATTCCTTTACAACAGGCTACTAAAAACCCTCGCCGAAGAAGGGGTCGTCCTGCGCGGCGGCGGGAGCGTTGGACTTGAGGGCCTTAAGGCGCAACACACGGGCCTGACTCTGTGCAATGGCTTCATCAATCTCGGTGCTGTAGAGTTCCAGCCAGGCCCGTGATCCAGGCACCATGTGCGCCAGATCGTAGGTGGCAGAGCGCAGGGTGTTCAGAAAGGCCTGATTCTGTTCTTCCTGTTCAATGAGTGTGGTTTGCAGCACGGTATTGCTGGTGTTGGTGATCTGGCTCTTGATTGCCGGAATATCCGCGCCCAGTTGCACCACGCGTTCATCCATACCCTCCAGTTTTTCCTGCATGCCGGCCACCTGTTCCTGTAAGGCGAGGAACTCCTGATTACTGGCGGCATTGCTGCCTTTTATGAGTAGCATGGTGATGGCGGTGATAGAGACCGAGGTCACGATAATCAGCAGCAGTGCGATAATAAACAGCACAATTCGGCTGGTGCCGGCTTTTTTCTCCAGAATGGCAATACGCTGTTCTTCGGTCAGCGCTTCGGCGGTGTCTTCGTTGTCTTTATCTGCTGCCATGATGCTCTCCACGTGGTCTATGTTGCACATCTTCGGTGCAATAGTAATAGTGTAGACCACTTTTTACTTATAAATTAGAGAGATATGGCAGTTTTTTCGAAAGGAGTTTAAAGCTCGGTGCTTAGGCAATCTGCGTGAGTCGAATATACTTGGCCATCAGGGTGTCGTGACTTTCATTATGCTCGGGGTCGAGAGGAATACAGTCTACCGGGCACACTTGCTGGCACTGGGGTTCGTCATAATGGCCCACACACTCCGTACACTTGGAGGGATCGATGACATAGATCTCTTCACCGGGTGAAATGGCTTCATTGGGACATTCGGGCTCGCAAACGTCACAATTGATACAGTCATCGGTGATCATCAAAGCCATGTCGCATTACCTCTTGCTGGGTGGCTGGTATCAGGAGCGGGTGGACTGAAAGTGCGCGATCAGCGCGTCGTTCACAACGGGGCTGACAAATTCACTGACTTTGCCGCCCAGCGATGCAATTTCCCGAATCAGGGTCGACGAAATATAGGATAAGTGATTATCCGGGGTCAGAAAAATACTTTCGGCCTGCGGCACCAGGCGGCGATTCATGTCGGCCAGCTGGAATTCATACTCAAAATCCGAGACCGCACGTAAACCGCGCAGAATAATGTTGGCATTGTGCTCGGCCACAAATTCAGCCAGCAGATTTTCAAAACCGATGACTTCTACATTGGGCAGATGACTCAGCACTTCGCGGCTCAGAGCAACGCGCTGCTCCAGCGGGAACAGGGGCTTTTTCTTGGGGCTGGCAGCTACGGCAATAATGATTTTGTCGAATAGCTTGGCGGCGCGTTCCACCAGATTGGTATGACCATTGGTGATGGGGTCGAATGTGCCGGGATAAACAACGGTATTCATCGTATCTCAAACGCCTGTAAGAGGTTGGTGCCGCGCGGCGCAGCAAATCGGGCGCATAGTAGCGAAAATGCCCGATTTGCACAAATAATCGGCGTTAAAGCGCGAGCCGCGCCGCGAGCTGGTGTGCCTGCTTGGCGGCCAGGCCGTAGATGGAGAGCTGCGGGTTGGCGCCAATGCTGGTTGGAAAGCAGGAACCATCGATCACACTGAGATTTTCGAGTTGGTGATGCGTCCCCTGATTGTTGACAACGCTATGCCGAGGATCGGCGCCCATGGCACAGCCACCCATGACATGGGCCGAAAAAATGGCCGCGCGCAGCGGTTTCATGGGTAAGTCTGCCAGCATACGTTTGGCTTCCTGCCAGCTACGCACAGGCTTGGCATCGTGGTGTACCAAGGCCACTTCCTGTGCTCCGGCCGCAAATTGGGCTTCGGCCATGCGGCCATAGGCTTCGCGCAGGCCGCGCCAGAGATAGTCGGTAATGGTGTAATCCAGTACCGGGCTGCCATCGGCGCGCAGCGAAACCGATCCACCGGGCGATTCCTCGTGAAAGCCATCGCGCATTAGAGCAATCATCGACTGCGTATGCGACAGCCGGTTCATGCGGGCGTTCAGAGCGTTGCCGTACAGGGTTTCCTGGGCAGCCAGGCCACCCGGAAAAACAGGAGCAACTTCCAGTTTAAAGCCGGCCTTGCCTGCGACGCCGTATTGCCATAGAAAATGATCGGAGTAGATGCTCTGCGGCGCGCCTTCATAACCGCGTACCGGTTCTGGCATGGTTGCGGTGCTGGAGTTAACCGGATGCAGAAAGGTGCGAGTGCCCAGCGTACCATGGGGGTCGGGCGCATGGGAGCGCAGCAGCACTGCCGGGCTGCCTATGGCGCCGGCGGCCAGCACAAAATGGCGTGCTCGCAGGCGAATCTGTTTGTTGCTGGTGAATTGCGCGTTGGAATCCAGCGCCGTGCAGAGCAATTCATGCACTTGATCCCCCCGCCAAACGAAACGCTCGGCCCGTGCGCACGAAAGCAGTACAGCGTCAGCATCCAGGGCGCGCGGTATGGAGGTGACCAGCATGGATTGCTTGGCATTCACGGGGCAGCCAAAACCGCAATAGCCCAGATTCCAACAGCCTTTTACATTGCGAATCATGGTGGCGGACGACCAGCCGAGCCGATCGCAGCCGGTTTTGAGTACCGAGTTGTTATTGTTGGGGGGCACCAGCCACGGGCTCATCGACAGGGCGCGTTCCCGTTCCTCGAACCAGGGCGCCATTTCCTGTGGTGAGCAGCCTTTTACAGCATGCGCTTGCTGCCAATGTTCCAGCGTGGGGTCGGGCGTACGAAATGTCGAGGTCCAGTTGACGGTGGTCGAGCCGCCCACGCTGCGGCCCTGATATATCGCGATGGCACCATCTGCGGTTTTACGCGCGGTACCTTCCTGATACAGGGTTGAAAAGGCTTCCAGTTCATTCATTTTGAAATCTTTCTGGTAGCGCAGTTTGCCCTCTTCGACCATGAGAACCTTAAGGCCGTGTTGGCTGAGAATCTCGGCGGTGGTTGCGCCGCCGGCGCCGGTACCAATGATGACCACGTCGGCTTCGAGTACCTGCCGATCTGCAAGCGTGCTCGCAGAGATATGCTGCCAGCCAGCGGCGAGCCCTTCGGCGACAATATCCTTCATACCGAGTGCTCCTGCAGTTGTGGCAGCACCTTATACAGGTGGGCAGGTGGGCCGTCATATCCCAGATGTTGCGTATTGGCCGGATCACTGTACCAGGCGAAACCGATGATGTCGGTGAGCGCATTGTAGGCACTGTTCAGCAAGCTCAGGCGACTGTGTTTCCAGTCATCGAGAAACGCCTGCGCGCGTGCGGTATCGACGGCGTCCCACGAAGACCAGATGCCGGTGGTCAGGCCGCGCGTCAGGGTTTGGTTTAACAAATCGAATAACTGACGCATCTCTCGTATGTTGTGATCGCCCAGCCGGGTAATAAACAGGTCGACTCTGGCCAGAAGTGTGTCGCGGGCGTGCGTGCCGGCATGGGGTGAGCTGGGCCAATGGTCGGCAATAATGGCGGGTGCGATGGTGCTCACCAGCACCACATCGTCGCGACGCAGAAAGGCATAGACGGCATGGCTCCGGGGATTAACTGGCGGCGCCATTGGGCTGCTGGCGCAACCGCTTATCAACGCGCTTGTGGTGCCAAGCCCAAGCAGTGCCGCGCCAATCAGGCCACGCCGCAACAGTTGGCGGCGGGAAAGGGGTGAGAGCGATGCGGGGGGTGTCATAGCCTGATTCCGTCGCAAATAGGGTGGTGATGGTTCCGGATGCACCCGGTCTCAAGAGGCGCGGATCAGATTCAGATCTGATCCGCGTAATGGCCTAGCGCAGAAAGATCGAGAAGATCATTTTATGGATCGGCCCCCCGTAGGGCGGATAGGCAAACTTGGTGCTGTTAAACAGGTTCTTCTTGAACACGGGTTTGGCGTGCGAGAACGTCAGGAAGCCCTGTTCACCGTGATAAGCGCCCATGCCGGATTCGCCCACGCCACCAAAGTGCATATCTTCTTGCGCAAAATGTGACAGGGTATCGTTGATACACACGCCCCCCGAGCGCACCTGATCCAGCACATGCTGCTGTTCTTTTTTGTCATTGCCGAAGTAATACAGGGCCAAGGGTGAGGGGCGGTTATTGATGAATTCCAGTGCATCATCGATCGACTTGGTGGCGACGATGGGCAGCAAGGGGCCAAAAATCTCATCCTGCATGACCAGCATTTCTTCGGTGGCATCAAGTATTAAATGGATGGGCATCTTGCGTGTGCCGGCGGCCATATCTTCGTCGGCATGGTTACATACGATGACGCTCGCACCTTTTGCCTTGGCATCTTCAATGTAATTCTGCAGCCGTTGAAACTGGCGTTCATTGATGATGGCGGTGTAATCGTCGTTATATTTCAGCGTGGGATACATGTTCGAAAAGTAGTGGCGGAAACGTTCGACGAAGTGTTCAACGCGATGCTCCGGACACAGCACGTAATCTGGCGCGATACAGGTTTGTCCGGCATTAAATGCCTTGCCGAAGGCAATCGGTTGGGCTGCCTGATCCATATCGACATTGTCGGCGATAATGGTGGGTGATTTACCACCCAGTTCCAGTGTGACCGGGGTAAGATTTTTCGCGGCCGCACTCATTACATGCCGGCCGACCGAGGTTGATCCGGTAAACAGCAGGTGGTTCCAGGGAATGCTGGAAAACTCGGTGGCCACTTCGGCATCCCCGTTCACCACGGCGACCAGATCGTCGGTAAAGGTTTGCGCCAACAACTCTTCAACCAGGCTGGAGGTCGCTGGCGTGTATTCCGACATTTTGATCATGGCCCGGTTGCCTGCGGCCAGCACCGACACCAGCGGACCAAGCGACAGTGACAGGGTGTAGTTCCAGGGCGAAATAATGCCCACCACTCCCAGAGGTTGATACTGCACCTCGCCCACAGCGGGCATGAAAAGCGCAGAGATTTTTTTCTTGCTCGGCGCCATCCAGCTTTTAAGGTTTTTCAGGGTATAGTCGATGGTGTGCACGACCGTCATGATCTCTGCGAGGCGTGTTTCGTCGGGAGAGCGGCTGGAAAAATCCTGAGAAATGGCGTCGATCAGTGCAGTCTGATTATCCATCAACAGTCGCCGAAGCTTTTTGAGGTGACTGACACGCTCGGCATATGCGGGCATGGGGTTCTTGCGGAACGCCTCCGTTTGTTCACGGAACAGCTGGTTCATACGCTGTATTTGTTTCTTGCTCTCGGTAATCTGTACGACGTCCGCCACCATGTCTGTTTCCTCCTGAATAGCTATTGCCGGCGAGCGATAAAAAAGCGCCGGCGACGTTAACTTGGGCATTATTAGAGTATATACTCTAGAAGTCAATCGCGCGGCTCTAAATAGTGACCGCGAGTCATTAATGAAGAAATCGCGCGTAGCTCAGCGTGAAACGCAAGTTGCGACTTGGTTCCTGTGCCTGGCTTGCGGCTTTGCCTATCATCGCGCGTTTTTCCGGGCATTCATTCACACTCCCATCGCCGGACAGTCAGAATTCAATGAAAACCAAAGATCGCATCATTCTCGCCAGCCTTGATTTGTTTAACGAACAGGGCGAACGTAACGTGTCTACCAATCATATTGCCGCGCATCTGGGCATGTCACCCGGTAATCTGTATTACCACTTCCGCAATAAAAGCGACATCATCTATGAGATCTTCAAGAACTATGAATTGATGGTGGATACCTACTTGCAGGTACCGGCCAATCGCGCCATTCATGTGCATGACCTGATCGCTTATCTGGATGCGGTGTTCAATGGTTTGTGGGCCTATCGATTTTTGCATCGCGACCTTGAGCATCTGCTAGTGAGTGACGAGCGTTTACGGGGTGACTATCGTCAGTTTACTTTGCGCTGTCTGGATTCGATCAAGGGTATTATCCGGGCGATGATTCAAAGCGGTATCTATCGCCCCATTGACGACGCCAGGTTGCAGTCGAAAGCCCTGAATGTGTGGCTGATAGTCACCAACTGGATGACCTTCCTGAAAACCGTCCACGATGACGAGGATTCCAGTGCGATCAACCGGGAGGCCATCAAGCATGGGGTGTACCTGATTTTGGATTATGTCTTGCCCTATTTGCGCGAGGATCGCATCGAGGCCGTGATGGAGCTGCAGCAGGCCTATTGTTTTGACAATATTATGCCGAGCCCGCAAGCGCCTGCTGAACCATCCCGTTAAGGGCGGCATGACATTCGGAAACGCCGCTTTTTTTGGGGCTTGAGAAGGGCAGTACGTCGACCAGCGTAGGGTGATCGCTCAGTGCTTTTTTTACTTCAAAACAGGCTTGCCGTGCGGCATTGTTTTTAAGTTTGTCGGCTTTGGTAAGCAGTATGAGTGTTGGCATAGCGCATTGCTGGCTCCACTCAAGCATCATCTGGTCGAAGTCGGTAAGCGGCTTGCGAATATCCATGATGAGCACCAGCCCTGAGAGGCAGCGTCGCTCGCGTAAATAAATGTCGAGATGTTTGCCCCATTCGGCCTTCATTTCGAGTGACACCTGCGCATAGCCATATCCGGGCAAATCCACAAGGCGAATTCCGTCCTGGCTCAACGAGAAAAAATTGATCAGTTGCGTGCGCCCGGGGGTTTTACTGGTGCGTGCTAGCTTACGATTGTTGGTGATGGCGTTGATGGCAGAAGACTTGCCGGCGTTGGAGCGGCCCGCGAAGGCGATTTCAACACCGGTGTCTTCCGGGCATTGTACAAGTTTAGCGGCGCTTTTCAGAAAGCGGGCGCTGTTAAAAGACAGCGAAAAATGGGGCGCGTTGTGGGTCATGGTGTCCAGAGTGTCGGTGGAAAGCGTGCGATGGTCTTAAGGCTTTTATCAATGGGGCCTTAGTGTATAATAGCCAACCGATTTTTGCCTGAACTTTCTGGTGAGGGCGGCTGGACGAGTTGGCTCTCGCAAAGGGTCATCCCTATAATCACCAGCGTGTTTAAGTGGGCCAAAATGATAACAATGCAGGCCTTGCAGGGTTAAATTCAACGATGAGAGTGAGCGCGAAAACTATGAAAAAGTTATTGCTGAGTGTGTTGGTGGCAGCTGGAATAATGGGAGCCACACATGCTTCGGCCGAGTTGCAGGGTGATGCTGCGGCCGGCAAAGACAAAACTGCAGCCTGTGCGGGCTGTCATGGCGCCGATGGCAACAGTGCCCTGGGTAGTTTTCCCAAACTGGCGGGTCAGGGCGCGCCTTATCTTATCAAGCAGATGAACGATGTGCAGAGCGGCGCGCGGCAGATCGTTGAAATGACCGGCATGCTGGATGGCCTCTCACAGCAGGATTTTGCAGATATTGCCGCTTTTTATGCGTCTCAGAATATTTCTATCGGACAGGCGAAAGCAGAGCTGGTGCCCGAGGGTGAGAAGATTTACCTTGCAGGGATTCCTGCCAAAGGTGTGGCGGCATGTACAGCCTGTCATGGGCCGTCAGGAACAGGCATTACACTTGCCAAGTTTCCTGCTCTGGGTGGTCAGCATGCCGAGTACATCGCCAAGCAGTTGGAGATGTTCCGCAACGGTACGCGTGATAACGACGGCGATTCGCGCGTCATGCGCTCAATCGCGGCGCGCTTGAGCGATCGCGAGATCGAAGCCGTGTCCAGCTACATCTCTGGTCTGCACTAATCAGCAGTCTGATCAAGGAAGCCGCCGTCGGCGCTTCCTTGTTCTATTCTTTTCGTAGACACTAAACATTTCCTCCGACCTTTCACTAACGAAATAGTCATGTTGCTCCACTTGAGCGGCCTACATGGGCTGGCTATGATGGCCGACTCCGTGTTGTCGCAAGAAGGATAAAAGCATGCGCATTACCACTCTGTTTTCAGCTCTCGCCTTATTCGTCGCTCTCCTCTCAAGCAGTGCCGCTTTCAGTGCAGAAATGTGGGAGAAGGGGCGTCATTACAAAGAGCTCCCCTACCCCGTACAAACTCGAGATCCTTCGAAAATAGAGGTAGTGAAGCTGTTCTGGTACGGCTGTCCGCATTGTTATGAATTCAACAATGATTATCTGCCTGAATGGGAAGAAACCTTTGGTGACGATATTGACTTTCACATGCGGCCGGCAACTTTTCCCGGTTGGGAGGTGCATGCCAAGGCCTACTTTGCAGCCGATGTGCTTGGCGTGCTGGACAAAGTGCATCAGCCGCTGTTCGATGCCATTGTCGCGAATCCGCGTAAATTCAAGGATGTTGAAGATTTCAAAACCATCTTTTTGGCCAATGGTGTAAGTGCCGAACAATTCGACAAGGTGTTCGAGGCCAGTGGTTTTCGTAAGGTCTCGAAAGTGGATGAAGCGTTGAAGAAGGTGGACGAAGACATCAAACGCTATCGCATTTCGGGCGTACCCGCATTGATTGTGAATGGCAAGTATAAAATTGGCGTACGGGACGCGGGCAACTTTGCTAATATGATCAAGGTAGCGAATTATCTGATTGATCAGGAGCGCGCGGCCATGAACAAGCCCTCCGTCGAGGCAGGTAAGCCATAGCGTTCATCAGGCGCGTGTCAGGAGGTTTATGTACCAAAAACTGAAGTCGCGTTTAACGCAGATCCTGGCACCGCTGGAGGCCGCCTCTCAAACTGCGAATCAGGCGGTGCTCGACAGTATTCCCTATGTGGATTCTGGCGCCACACTCAAACTGCTGACTTTTAATATACAGGTTGGTATTTCCACTTCCTCCTATCGGCATTACCTCACAAGAAGCTGGCAGCATGTGCTGCCGCATCGTAATCGCAATGAAAATCTCGATAAAATTTCAGCCTTGCTGAAGGCTTATGATGTGGTCGCTTTACAGGAAGTGGATGGCGGCAGTTTACGCAGTGGTTTTGTGAATCAGGTAGAGTACCTGGCCAATGCCAGTGGCTTTCCGTATTGGTATCAGCAGCTCAACCGTAATTTCGGGCCGATCGCGAAACATAGTAACGGTCTGCTCAGTCGCTATCGCCCCCTCGATGTAGAGGAGTACGCACTGCCCGGCCTGATTCCGGGGCGGGGAGTGATTGTGGCGCGCTATGGCGATCCGGCTGATCCCATTGTGCTGGTGATTATGCATTTGTCTTTGAGTAACAGTGCGCAGACCCAACAGCTTAGCTTTGTGCGCGAACTCATTGCCAAGTATCAGCATGTGGTATTGATGGGGGATATGAATACGCATGCCGAAAAAATTCTGCACGACTCCCCTTTGAGTGACTCCGATCTTGTGTCGTTGCCGGGCGTCACACATACCTTTCCCAGCTGGCGGCCTGAAAAAGCGCTGGACCATATACTGGTGAGTCGTTCGCTTGAGGTAAAAAAAGCCGGCGTTCTGAGCTTTCCGGTGTCCGATCACTTGCCCATTGCCTTGGAAGTGCGCTTGCCATAAGCGATAAAGGTGGGCGCCAGAAACTGAAAAACCCGGCGAAAGCCGGGTTTTTCAACTGGAAGCAGATTGATTGAGTCTCGCGACTCAAACGGTGTTACTTGATTTTAGCTTCCTTGTACATCACGTGCTTGCGTACCACGGGATCATACTTTTTGATTTCCATTTTTTCAGGCATGTTGCGCTTGTTTTTGTCCGTCGTGTAGAAGTGGCCAGTGCCAGCGCTTGAAACCAATCGGATTTTTTCTCTCATTGTTTCTCTCCTTAAACTTTCTCGCCGCGGGCACGCAGTTCAGTCAGAACCGAGTCGATGCCTTTCTTGTCGATAATGCGCATGCCTTTGGTGGATACGCGCAATTTCACAAAACGCTTTTCACTCTCGACCCAAAAGCGGTGAGATTGCAGGTTGGGCAAAAAACGACGCTTGGTGTGGTTTTTTGCGTGAGAAACGTTGTTGCCGCTTACAGGGCGTTTGCCTGTAACTTGACATACTCTAGCCATTTTAATCTTGCCTCCAAGTTCTAAACGCCCACTTGGTAGATGGAAAAGCGTTGTAGAATACCTATTCAATACGATCTGCGGACCCCAAAAAACAGGGGGCCTCGTCAAAGAGCTCGCCTTTATACCAGAAAGATTTTGCGATCGCAAAATATTTCACTCATTGGGCGCGTCAATGCGCAGTAACAGGAGCTTACAGTAAGCCCCTTTCGGCAAAGCTGATCACCTGATTGCCCGCCACAATGAGGTGGTCCAGAACACGCACGTCAATGAGTTCGAGTGCCTGTTTCAGCCGGTTGGTGAGCACGCGATCGGCCTGGCTGGGTTCGGTCGAACCGGAAGGGTGGTTATGGCAGAACACTACCGCAGCGGCTCCCAGGTGCAGGACGCGTTTGACCACTTCACGCGGGTATACCGAAGCGCCATCGATGGTGCCCTGAAACAATTCTTCAAACCGCAGGATGGCATGCTGGTTGTCCATATACAGGCAGGCGAAGGTTTCATGTTGGCGATGGCCCAGAGCGTGCAGCACGAATTGCTTGGAGGCTGCGGGCGAATCAATAAAACGGCTTTCGCGCATTTCGTCGTGAAAGTAACGCTTACTCATTTCGAGACTGGCTTGCAGTTGCACAAATTTGGCGGGACCAAAACCGGAGACATCTGCAAAGTCTTCCAGTTTGGCGCCCAGCAATGCTTTGAGGCTGCCAAAGTGCAGCAGTATTTCGCGCGCCAAGTCGATGGCGCTTTTTCCCTTCATACCCACGCGGAGAAAAATGGCGAGAAGTTCCGCGTCGCTGAGATGCGCTGGGCCGTGATGGAGTAGTTTTTCCCGCGGCCGTTCAGCGGCGGGCCAGTCTTTGATTGCCATAACAAATCCTTTTGTGAGGCAGATTAACGGTGATTGAAGTGTACCTGCAGCGCGTTTAGCCGTCTGCTACGACTATCATGTTTTGATCGCCAGCCAAGCTGCCTCGGCATAAAGTTCGCGGTAGTCGCCCAATTCACCACGGGTTTTTCCCGCCAGCCAGCGCAGAGCGAAGTCCTGTGCCGGGCCAATGATCAGGGAGTGGTACACCTCGAAGGGCAATCTCTGAATGGCGCCACTGTCGATGTGGGGGGTAAACCAGCTTTTCAGTCGTTTAAAGTGGGCACGTTTGTGCGTGTCGTTCTGCTCGCCCAAGGAGCTGTTTTCGACAAAGCTGCGATAGCGGAAAACGAAGCGCGCCCAGTCCGGGTGCTCACAAATCCAGTCGATATAACAGCGCACAATGGTTTTTACGCCCTCCTCTGCACTGCCGCATTGGGCAAGGGCGTTTTCCTGTTGCATGGCGTGATCCTGCATGCCCGTTAAAAACAGGGCGACGACGATGCCGTCTTTGTTGCCGAAGTGGTGGTAGATGCTGCCCACACTGATGCCGGAAGCCTTACGAATATCGGCGATGGTGGTGTGTTCCACACCCTTGCTCATAAAGCATGCCAGGGCCTTGTTAAGTATTTCTCGTTTCGTTTGGCTCATGTCAGTTCGGTAAAGGCTAGAATTATGTTCTAGAATTGTATTCTATATTTGCTTAGAGTGTAGTGTGTCTGGCCGATAGGTACCAGTCAATAACAGCCATGCAGCACTCATCACGAGGAGACTGAAACCATGAGTCAGGTATTACAGGCGTTCCAGCAAGCGGGGCGCGAACAATTCAGCAAGATGGTGTGCCAGATGGCGCCCTATTTTTCGACCATCAATCCCGAGTTTATCGACCTTAAGCCGGGATATTCGGAGGCACGCATCGCCAAAGTGCGGGCAATTGAAAATCATATCGGAACGGTCCACGCCATCGCGATGTGCAATGCTGCGGAGTTGGTGGCGGGCACGCTCACCGACGCGACCTTGCCCGCAGGTATGCGCTGGATTCCCAAGGGCATGACGGTGGAGTATCTCGCCAAGGCGAAGACGGATATTCGTGCGGTGGCCACCGCCGAGGGCGTCGATTTCAGTGAAGCGGGTGACAAGGTGGTGGCTGTGGATATTTTTGATACTGCCGGGACGCGCGTGTTTCATGCCGATATTACGATGGATGTCAGGCCCGGCTAGTGTTTATGCGGAGCGGCAGATGAAGATGGGAGGTGTACCGCGATGATTCCGGATGGATATGAACCCCTGTTCCGATCAAGCCCTTTTCTGGATGTGATCGGCCCCGTGTACTGTCGCAAGCGTCATAGCGGTGGTTGGAAGATCGGCGTGAGGGTTGCCGACAAGCATTGCAATGGCCGGGGAACCCTACACGGGGGCGTGTTGAGTGCCTTGGCGGATATTGCCCTCGGTTATAACGCCGCATTTGGGCAGGATGCACCGCGTGCATTGGCCACCGTGAGCCTCACCATCGACTATACCGCCAGCGCGTATGTGGATGATTGGCTGGAGCTCGAGTGCGACCTGTTTAAACAGGGGCGATCGTTGGTGTATGGCAATGCTTTTTTCTGGCGCGGGGGCGAACGCATTGCTCGCGCAAACGCCATATTCAGAATCGTGGGGTCAGCCACAAGTGCTCGCGTAAGAGGGTAAAAATCGTGGTACGCTGCTCCCCCCCCCCAGAGCTGTTTATGGATGGATGACAAGTGATGAATACCGAACAACGTACCGAAATCGAAGCGGCCGTGTTTCGCCGTTTCCTGGCGCACCTGGATGCACATAAAGAAGTGCAGAATATTGATTTAATGATTCTGGCTGACTTCTGTCGCAACTGTTTATCCAAATGGTATATGGCCGCTGCCGAAGAGCGCGGGCTGGAGGTCGACTACGACCAGGCACGCGAAATTGTATACGGCATGCCCTATGCGGAATGGAAGGAGAAGCATCAGCTGGATGCCACACCCGAGCAAATGGCGGCCTTCGAGGCGCGTCAGCAGGCCAAGAAAAAGGATGCCTGATCAGCGACTGGTGGTCTGTTTGCGGTGAAACCGAAAGCCGTCAAGGGTAAACACGAACAGCCCCGACCATATCAGCACAAAGGTGAGTAGCTGTTCGAGACTGAAGGGCTCGGCGTACACAAAAAGCGCCAGCAGGAAGGTCATGGAAGGCGTGGTGTACTGCGTGATGCCCAGTGTCGTCAACGTCAATCTTCGTGCGCCGGCAGCAAACAGCAGGAGCGGCACGGTGGTGACAATGCCGGCGAGCGCCAGGAGTATGTTCAAGTACATACCTTCCTGGCCGAATACGAGTGTTTCGGTATGCGCCAACCACAACAGATACCCCATGGCGAAAGGCAGCATCAGCAGTGTTTCCATAAACAGGCCGTGTACCGGCCCGATGTCGAGTTGTTTACGCAGCAAACCGTAAGAGCCAAATGAAACGGCCAGAGCCAGCGCAACCCAAGGCAAATATCCCACCCAGATAATCTGATTGATCACCCCCAATAGCGCCAATAAAAACGCCAGAGCCTGAGCGGGGCGTAAACGTTCGCGCAAGAACAGCATTCCCATGACGACGCTGAGCAGGGGGTTGATGTAATAGCCCAGGCTGGTTTCGAGCACGCGGTCATGGCTTACGGCCCAGATGAAGACCAGCCAGTTACTGGAAATAAACAGAGAAGAAAAAAACAGCGTGCGTAGCGCCGGAAGCTTCAGTGTGCACAAGCTGCGCCATTCCCGCCGGACACTCAGCACACACACCAGAACCAGAAAAGACCAGATAATGCGGTGTGCCAGCACTTCCGTTGCCGCCACCGATGCCACGGCTTTGAAATAAATAGGGAACAGTCCCCAGAGTGTAAAA
The DNA here is from genome assembly GCA_041590075.1 of Oleiphilaceae bacterium. Taxonomy (GTDB): domain Bacteria; phylum Pseudomonadota; class Gammaproteobacteria; order Pseudomonadales; family Oleiphilaceae; genus PZPK01. Next base: position 31,193 of record JBFHUL010000018.1, on the reverse strand, counting down.
GCTGACAGGGCGAAAAACAGACCGTGCATGCTGGCGTTGCGAGGCAAAATAGCTGTCCGAAAGGTAAATAAATGAGGCAGTGTAGTCGTGCTTGTGGTGCAGGGCAAAAGGCCGGTAAGCGCTGGAACGCTTAAATCATGTCGCGCTCGCTTTTGGTCGGCGCTTGAGCGGGGTGATCAGCCCCTGTAATCCTTCTACCTTGATTTCAAGCGCCAGAGCCAGTAAATGCCCCAGCCGTCCGGAGGGAAAACCTTCCTGGCGAAACCACAGCAGGTAGGCCTCCGGTAGATCGATCAGTACCCTGCCCTGATATTTTCCGAAGGGCATAGGCATGCGTGCGAGATCAAGCAGATCCTGCTTATCCATTTGAAGACTCAAAGAGATGCAGGAGGTCGGCATAACCCTGTTCGGCCATTTGCTCCTTCGGCACAAAACGCAGTGCCGCCGAATTGATGCAGTAGCGCAGGCCGGTAGGTTCTGGACCATCGGGAAACACATGCCCCAAATGGCTGTCGGCCTGCTTGCTGCGCACTTCTGTGCGGGTCATAAACAGTTTGCGATCGGTATGCTCAGTCACATGTTCGGCAGCGATGGCGCGATAGAAACTCGGCCAGCCGGTGCCCGAATCGTATTTGTGTGCCGAACAGAACAGCGGTTCGCCGGAAACCACATCCACGTAAATGCCTGCTTCTTTGTTGTCCCAGTAGGGATTCTCGAAGGCGCGCTCTGTCGCATCGTTCTGCGTCACCGCGTACTGCACATCATCCAATTGTTCGCGCAGTTGTGCGTCGCTGGGTTTCTGATAGTCCGTCATAAGGCAACCTCCCCCTTTTAAGGTGTAAAAGGTATCACGTATTGATGACGATACGCATCGCCTGCAGCTCCAGACCGGTTTTGTCTATAAATTCGCGGCCGGCCTGATGGCGTTCCCTGAGTGCGCTAATCTCATCTTCCCGTATGAGTGGGTTACGCGCGCTGAGCGCGACCAGGCGCTGAATTTCACGCTCGTAGAAGGCATCGAATTGCGTGCGAGCGTCATTCAAAAGGGCGGGCAAGGCCGCTTCTGCCAGCTTCTGTGCCTGGTTGAGCAGTTTGGGCATTTCGCCGCGTATTTCCTTCACAATCGCGGGTGCCAATTTGCGTCGCAACCCGGTGCACAGGTCATTGAGTTTATCGTGCGGCAGCACTTCGCTCAGGTTGCGCCCCGATGCGTCCACCACAAATCGTTGCGGGTGCAAAGGCACAAAGCGATCCAGTTGCAGGCTGCGCGGCGCCATACTGTTGAGCACAAAGATGGCTTCGAGGAACAGGGTGCCCGCCGGCACGCCCTTCACCGACATGGTGGATAATGCGGCATTACCAAGTTCGCTGGCCAGATTCTGCTCCATGACGTCCACCACCATGGGGTGTTCCCAGGTGAGAAAATCCACGTCTTCGCGCACCAGTGCCTTGAGTCGGTGAAAGGTCACGGTGGCGCCCTCATCGCCCAGGCCGGGAAACTGATGATCCAGCATATGTTCGCCGGGGCGTATGACTGCCGTGCCGTCCGATTGCTGTTCCTGTTCCACACCGTACAGGTTGAATACCAGATCCATGAATCCGGCCAGGGTCTGACTTTCTTCTTCCCACTCTACTTGCTCGATCAGTTGTGCGGCCTGATCGGGATGACATGAATTCAACTCCAGTAAGGGATCTCTGCCCTGTTGGAGTTCAGCCATGGCCTCATCGCGGCGGGCGCGTACCTGTTCGAGAAAGGCCTGATCGATGCTCTGCGCCCGCAGGCAGGCCTCTAACTCAGCCTGAAACTCTTCGTACAGAGCATAACCGGCGGCACAACTGTGCGTGAAGGCATCCAGGCCCTCGTTATACCAGCGAAACAGCACCTCCTGCTGGGTGTCCGGCTGATAAGGCACATGAATCTGTACATCGCGTGTTTGTCCGATGCGATCGAGGCGCCCAATGCGCTGTTCGACGAGGTCGGGATTGGCGGGCAGGTCATACAGTACGATGTGTTGGGCGAATTGAAAGTTGCGCCCTTCACTGCCAATTTCGGAACACACAAGTGCCTGTGCCCCGTCTTCCCGGTCGGCGAAAAAGGCTGCGGCGCGGTCACGCTCGATGATACTCAGGCCCTCATGAAAGGCCGCACTGCGCAGACCTTCCTTGAGACGTAAATGACTTTCGAGTGCGAGAGCCGCTTCTGCGGAATGGCAGATAATCAGTACTTTTTCCGGTTGCAGAGACTTGAGCAAGCGAGTAAGCCAGTCGCGCCGCGAGGCAGCCGGATCTTCGTCGGCGCTCAGGGGGTGCGGGTTCAGCACGCGTTGCGGAAAGCCACTCACACTTTGGCGCGTGTTACGAAACAGGACGCGCCCCGTGCCATGTTGGTCGATCAGCGCCTGCAGAGCATCGGGTAGCCATGCGGACGGCGCGCCCTGCATGTCTAGCTGCTCGCTGCCGATCGCCGCTTGCAGGCGATCGATGAGTTCGGCGGGCATGGTGTCATCGTTGGCATGTGTCTGCAGCGCTTTCACCAATGCGGAGATTTCTCCGTATCGCTGTTCCTGCTCGATAAAGCCGGTGAGATCGTGAAAACGATCCGGATCAAGCAGTCGCAGGCGGGCGAAATGACTGGCCACCCCGGCCTGTTCCGGTGTGGCGGTGAGTAGCAGCAGGCCGGCGCTGGCCCGTGCGAGTTGTTCCACGCATTGATAATCCGGGCTGCTGTCTTCGGGCGTCCAGTGCAAATGGTGGGCTTCGTCCACAATCAGTAAATCCCACCCCGCTGCAATGGCGGCGTCTCGCGCATCTTCGTTCAGGGTGAGAAAATCAAGGTCGCAGAGTACCAGCTGCTCGCTTTCAAACGGGTTCTCCTGTCCTTCTTCCCGCAGGGAATCGAAACGCGCCTCATCAAAAATGGCGAAGGGCAGGTTAAAGCGGCGCAACATCTCCACCAGCCATTGGTGCACAAGGCTGGGAGGCACTGCAATCAAAGCGCGTTGGGCCAGCCCCTTATGCAGTTGAGCATGCAGGATCATGCCGGCTTCAATGGTTTTGCCAAGCCCTACTTCATCGGCCAGTAGCACACGCGGCGCATGGCGCTGGGCGACCTTGTCGGCAATATACAGCTGATGAGCTTGCAAGCTGGTGCGCGAGCCGATCAGGCCGCGTACCGGGGAGCGCTGGAGTCGATCGAGATGGAGCAGTGTTTGATACCGCATGCGAAAGGCGCGGTTGCGATCGTAATGGCCGCTCATCAGGCGTTGCAGGGGCGAAGTGAATTGGATGAAACAATTGAGCTCAACTTCACTCAGCCGCGAGGTTTGACCCAGCTCATCGCGCACCAGGTAATGCAGTAGTTCGTTGTGCGTTTCGACTTCTTCCACCACAAAATGCTGCTCTTCATGATTGGTGATGCGATCGCCGGGTTTGTAGCTGACGCGAGAAATGGGAGCATTATCGATCGCATACGTGCGGCTTTCGCCGGAGGCCGGGAAGCTGATGGTTACGCGGCGGTTGGCAGCTTCGGCAATAATGCCCAAGCCGAGTTTGGGTTCAGTCTGGCTGACCCAGCGTTGTCCGATCGAAAATGACATGAATACGACCTTGCCTCCATTGGTTTCTCGGGGGCGGCATTCTAGCACGCTCACATCAGCAAAAAAGGCTTGTCTTGCCTGCGGTTGTGGGAGTGCCGCAGAGTGCCGGCAACTAGTATAGTTGAGAATATTCGTGTGTGAGCAAAACGGCCTCTTCCGGGAGCTGCCTTTTACACGCCACATGGGTGGGAGGGCATGCTCAGGTATTCAGCTCCTGATAACACTCCGGGGTAAAGCGGGGGGTGCACAGGGCCAGAAATACCAGATCTTCGGCGCCCGTGTTGCAGATGTTCTGGCAGACGCCGGGAGGAATACAGACCACGGAACCGGGCGCAACGCGGGTCTCGACACCGTCGAGGAAAACGCGCCCCTGTCCGGAGAGAATGACATAACGTTCCGTTATACCGGCAAGGCGGTGCTTGCGTGTGGTGTGCCCCGGAGCTACGCGTGCCCGGGCAATCGACAGCGCAGGGTCGTCGGGATCGTTATTGAGCTCCAGAATATGGCAACCTTCTTTAAAGTAATATTCGCGAGTTTCGTCCGGCGCGATGACCCTGGCTTGTTGTGTGGGGTTCGGGTTGTCCATGTGCTGCGTGCTTCACTGATAAGGTGCCAGAGTAACCGGTGCTACTGCGGGCCGTAGTCGTAGTCGCCGCCTTTGTTCAGGGCGCGTAAATAGGCAGGACGATCCTGAAAGTTAGTAACGTAACGCTGGATGTGGGGATAGCGCTCGTCTACCAGACCTCGGGCGACACTGGCTTCGAGCGGAAAGCTCATTTGAAAATCGGCCCCGCTCAGCGCGTCGCCCGCAAACCACTCCCGTTCCGCTAATACCTCGTTAATGTAGCGCAGCATGCTGTGTACTTCCGGCATCACGAAGGTGTTAAGCACCTTGTTGGCAATGCCTTTGGCAACCGGCTTAACGAAAAAGGGCATCGGGCTGGTTTTCATCTTTTCAAACACCAGGCGCATGATCAGCGGCGGCATCAGTGAGCCTTCGGAAAAGTGCAGCCAGTAGCGGTAGTCGAGCAAGCCTTGCCTATCGCGAGGAATAAAGCGTTGTTCGCTGTCCTGATGCAGCAGGTACTCAATAATCGCGCCGGATTCGGCGATCACGTGGTCGCCATCCGTAATGACCGGTGACTTACCCAAGGGGTGCACATCCTTGAGGCTTTGTGGCGCCCGAATGGTGACCGGATCACGCTCGTAGCGTTTGATGTCATAGTCGACGCCAAGCTCTTCCAAACACCAGAGAATACGTTGGGAGCGGGAATTATTGAGATGATGAATGGTTAGCATAAAACTTCCTTGCATGTTTAAGCGAATGCGCCCTGAGTTAGCGTGCTGCGTAAACGTAAGGCTATACAGCGGCAGTCATGTCGGCGCCACACAGGGCGGGAAACCAGCGTGTGGCGCGGTGGCTGCGTCGGGCGGTTTTAGGGCATGTGTATCTTGCTTTGTTCTGCGCCCGGAACAACGATCTGTGAGGCTTGCTGACGGCGCATTTCCTGCAGCTCGCGCATGGTATCTTCGAGGGCCTGATTCGCCGCTTCAGGGAACAAGGCCAGCGCTTCGGATAATGCGCTTGCTTCGAGTTCAAAGGTAAGTGGAAGAGGCCCTGCCGGCGTCATCATCTGTGCCTGACCAATATATTGCACCGGGCGTGATGGGTCGTCACTGCCATCGCTAGTCACCGGTGTCATGCGGCGGATGGTGCCTACTTTTTGATCGGTAAAGGTTTCTTCCCGATACAAATTGTCGGTATCGAGTTTAATTTCTGGAAGCTGCTGATCTGCCATGGCGGATAATCCTCGTCACTACTGACCCAATCCTGCCGGTAGACGGCGTTTGGGTATTGTCAAAAAGCAGCAGTGTAGAGCAAAGCGGCTACGAAAGTCACCCGCGTTGCCGCTCCAGCGCGTGTTCGGCGCGCCGCAAGGCTTCTACAATCGCCGGGCGACGCAGAATGCGCGTGCGAAATTCATCAATCAGCGCCTGCTCATGATGGGCGTCTACCTGAATGGGAAAATGAATCAACAGATCGGCCAGTTCCCGGTCGGCGGAGGGGCGCGCTTTCGCCAATAGCAGCTCAAAACACTGGCGAACGAGTTGCAGGGCGGTATCAGGGCGATTCGTCTCCATCAACTGAGCACATGCCAGCATTTGCTGCGCATGTGGCGCATCGAGGGTGGCGAGCGTGCGCACGGCGGCATCGCCGTCGCCGCAATGTAGCTGGATTGCCAGGCAGGTTGCCTGTGCTGCCGGCTGTGCGCTGCCTTGCAAGTGTTCATAGCAGAGTGTTTGCAGAGGGCTCAGCCTTTTCCCTTGATCGGCTGAAGGTGCCGGCGCGAGGTCGGGGAACACCAGTGGCGAAATATGCTCCGGATGCGCCGCGCATAGTTCTGCCAGCCGTTGCTGGGCGACGGCATCCTCCTCGCCCACACTCTCCCCTAAAAACAGGCGTGCCAGATGGCAGGCGATACCTGTGTGCTCGGGAAATTCCGTGCGGGCCTGTTCGAGTACCTGAATGGCTTGCGTGCTGCGTGTTTCCTGCATCAGCGCGTCGGCAAGATCGAGCCAGTCCTGCGCTTCTTTGGCGAGACTGATGCGCATGGCAATTCCCTCTTTGCGACTCAGATCGATCGCCTGCATTCGGTAAAGTGTGCGGGCAATGCGCCGGGATTCTTCGGGTGTAGCCTGCGGCCACGCTTGGTAGAGCGCGGTGATAAAATGCGGCAGCGCGTCGGCGGCCAGATAGGCGTCGGGGCTCGCCTGCAGCAGCTCGTGCCGGTCGAGTTGCCAGCTTTCGAAAAAGCGTTTGGCGAGGGTGGTGCTGCGCCCCTCGAGTTGCGCGAACATACGCTGGTGCATCTGAGTGAGGCGTGCGGCGCTGGGGAGTCGCAGCCCGGCACGGTCATCGGTTCTGTCGAGTATCAGGCCCAGTCGTTGAATCAGGTAATCGAGCAGTTTGAGCATGCGTTCCGGGGCATCCGGCGTGGCCAGCGCTAGTTCTTCGAGAAACTGCTCGATGCGCACAAAAAAGTGCTTCACCTGGCGTTGACTGAACAGGCGATCTTTATGGCGTGTGATGGCGGTGATCTGTCGGCGCAGGTCGCTGTAATCGATTTCGGCGGATTCGAGCGCCGCCTTGAGCACGTAGCGCTTAAAGAGATCGGCATCATTTTCTATAATATCGAGCAGATGTTTCGCCAGACTATGCTTGTCGAGATTAAGCAGGTAAGCGAGTACTTTGCTGCGATCCGGGCCCTTGGCCAGAGATCGGCGCGCCTGCGTTTGGCGATTGGCAAACAGGCTCAGCACAACGCAATGGGTGCAAAAGTCAAAGCCATCCGAGTCGTCACAATCACAGTTGCCCGATAACTGCTCGCCTTGCCGCTCGATCTTCACCCGGTGATGATCCACGAAGCCTTGCGCTCCTTTTTCCAACAGCTCCAGTTGCATCACCTGTGCATGCTGGGCGGCCTGCAGGCCTGCCTGAAAACGAGCTTCCCCGGCGGTTTTTTTGATGAGATCGGAAGGAATGGGCGCGAGTGACATGCTTCAGTGCTCTTCGCTCATGGTCAGTCGGCTGCGCTCCACCAGCTGGGCGGTTTCATGTAATTCACTGTACAAAATGACCAGCTCACCACGGTGTAGTGCCTGTAGTACCTGATGTTGTCGCTCGCTGAGGGGCGCTTCGGTTTCGTTGAGTCCCCAGTCGCGCAGGCAATACTCCTGAACCAGATTGGTGAGCGCTTCGGCGCTGAGATGGTCGGGCGGGATAATCACGAATCGCCTCGCAGGAAATGGATGAGCCAAAGGCGAAAGCATAACACGGATGTTCAGGTAACACAGCGCGCGCGCGCCGCCTCAGGCGCGTAGCACTGTATTAAGGCGCGCTGCTATCTGGCCTTAAGGCCTCAAGCGAGGCGGGCGCTGACCCGAATACGGCTTTTGCCTTTGTTGCGCGTTGTCGAGGCGGCCTTTTTGTTTTGCGGCGGGCTGGCGGTTTTGAGCACCGTAACTGGCACGCCATTCAGCACCGATGTGCCGCTTAAGCGATCGACAAACTGGTCGTCGGTCAGCACGTTTACATTCACTCCCGGTCGCGTTTTGGCGACCGATAGCTGCAGCGCTTCGTGCTGGTGGCCCCAGCCATGCGGCACGCTGACCACGCCGGCCATCATGCCATCGCTGATACTCACCGGTATCTGAATCTGGCCCACGCTGCTGCGTACTTCCGCCAGCTCGCCGTCGTTCAGCTGCAAGGCTTGAGCGTCATCGGGGTGCATGAGCATGGTACAACGCTGCTTGCCTTTGAGCAGTCGCTGGCTGTTGTGCATCCAGCTGTTGTTGCTGCGCAGATCCCGCCGCCCAATCAGCAGGAATTCGCCGGGATTGCGGGCCTGACGGCGTAACTGCGCGGCGTGAGTGCGCAGGCGTTTCATGTCGGCCAGAAAGGCAGCGGGGGCCAGTTTGATGTGTTTATTGGGCGTGAACAGTCGGTCGGGCAGGCAACTTTGCAGGGAGCCCAGATCGATGCCATGCGGGTAGTTACGCAACGATGCGACACACAGGCCCTTGCTCAGGCTGCGATTGGGCGCGCCGTAGGGCCCAATGTCCAGCAATTTGCGCAGAGGGTGGCCCGGGCTCAGTAAATCCTGCACTGCGTCGATCAGCAGTGCGCCGATCTGTGTGGTGCCCGGAATCTGGGTGCCATAGGGGCCAACGCGTAATATCAGATCGAGCACACCGTCGGGGCCGAGGCGTTTCAGCACCTGGTAGGCGGCTTCAACCTGCACGGTTGTGGTGAGCGAGTGGGGTATCAGCCGGCGCGAAAGTTCGAGCAGAATTTCCCAATCGTGGCGGCTGTGTTTGGGTTTGCTGAACAAGGGCGGCGAATACTTGGCAACGTTTCGTACGCTCACCATATTAAAGGCTAAGTCGAAATGGGACTGCTCCAGTTGCGAGCTTGGCGGCAGAATGATATCGGCGTGGCGCGAGGTTTCGTTGATATAAGCATCTACCGACACCATGAATTCGAGAGCCGCAAAGGCTTTGTCGAGTCGCTGCCCGTTGGGGCTGCTGACGACAGGGTTGCCGGCGATCACAAACATGGCCTTGATTTGATCCGGGCCGGGTTGTTCGATTTGTTCCGCCATGGTCGAAGACGGTAATTCGCCGCCAAATTCGGGCAGACCCGATTTGCTCTGGAAGGTGTTGCTGCTGCCCTGCAGGCCGGCCAGCGCAGTGAGTTGCACCATCTCGGCCGCGGGTTTGGTGAACATAAGCCCGCCCCGCTCATCGAGATGGTTGGTCAGCACATTCACCACGTAAACCAGCCAAGTGGCTAGAGTGCCGAATTCCTGTGTAGAGGTACCCATTCGCCCGAACAGAGCGGCGCGGGGTTTTTCTGCCAGTTTGCGGGCCAGCGTTCTGATCTGCTCGGCGTCTATCCCGGTAAGCGGCGCGACCGTATTGGCATCGAAGTCCGAGCACAAGAGCTGAATTTGCGCAATGTCATCAATATTGGATTTGAGTCGCCCGGTTTCCACCAGTCCTTCATCAAACAGAGTATGGATCATACCCAGCAGCATGAGGGCATCGGTGCCAGGCCGGATAAACAGGTGTTGATCTGCAGCACGCGCGGTTTCGGTACGACGTGGATCGATCAGAATGACTTCGCCACCCCGTCGCCGAATGGCTTTGAGGCGCCCCATGTAATCGGGGGCCGACATCAGGCTGCCGTTGGAGGCAGCCGGGTTGCTGCCGAGCAGAATAAACAGGTCGGTGTGATCGATATCGGGCACCGGGAACAACAATTGGTGGCCGAACATCTCGAGATTTGCACGCATGTGCGGAAGTTGGTCGTTCGAGGTCGCCGAGAAACGGTTACGGGTATTCAGTGCTTCAACGAACAGCATACCGAACAGGAGATTGCCGTGGTGATGCACATTGGGATTACCCAAATAGGCGCCAACGGCGTCGCGGCCATGGGTGTGTTGAATGCGTTTGACGCGTGAGGCGATGAGTTCAAAGGCCTTGCGCCATGAAATTTTCTTCCAGCCTTCTGCGGTTTTCATGTGGGGTTCGCGCAGGCGATCGGTGTCTTCATGAAAGTCTTTCAGAGCCAGCGCTTTGGGGCACATATAACCCTTGCTTAAGGGGTCGGCGCTGTCGCCCTTGATGGAGAGCACTTGCTCATCCTCTGTTTCAATCACCAGGCCGCACATGGCTTCACACAGATTACAGGTACGGAAATGCTGCTGGGCTTTGGCTTGCTTCATGGCAGATCCTTTTCGGGATGGTCGCTCTTGTTGTTATTCGAACAGCAAATGCACACACCGTTTTGGAGCGATTCATTGAATTCGGAGACGTCGGCTGCTGGAGGATTATTTCAGGAATAATTGGGCAAGTCCATGCTACGCTGGTGGCCCGCTGCGCAGAAGCTTGAAGCGCGCGGCACGGCGCTCTATGCTGGCACGCACCAAGCGGCCGCTCGGGGCCGTAAACAAGCCGAAAGCAGGGCTGCATAGCAGCCGAATAACAGCCGAACAGGAATATAACATGGCTAATAAAAGCATCCTCATCACAGGTGCCAGTGATGGCATTGGTTATGCGTTGGCGAAGGAAATGGCGCAACGGGGTTTCGATCTGGCCCTGACCGCGCGCCGGCATGAGCGCCTGGAGGCATTGCGCTCGGAAATCCTGTCGCAGCACCCTGATTGCCGGGTGGAGATCGCGGCGATGGATGTCACGGCAAGCGACACCGTGGAACCGATCCTTCGAACATTGCAGCAGGCCCTGGGGCACATCGATATTGTGATGGCCAATGCCGGGATTGCACGCTCCGGCAAAGTGGGTAAAACCGCGCTGCAGCAGCAGCTGGATGTCATCAATACCAACCTGAGCGGGGCCATTGCGACGGTAGATGCGGCCCTGCGAATATTCCGCGAGCAGGGGCATGGGCATCTGGTTGCGACCTCTTCGGTTGCGGCGTTCCGTGGCTTGCCTCGCAACGCGGCCTATTCTGCCTCCAAAGCGGCATTGAGTTGTTTTATGGAGGGTGTGCGTGCCGAAACGTACCGCGAAAACATTACCGTAACGGTGCTGCATCCGGGATTTATCGACACCGCTATCAATCGCGATCTGGATAGCCGGCCTTTCGTGATCGACGTGAACAAAGGCGCAGCAATGGTGGCCGACCGCATCGAAGCGCGGGCGAAACGTGCCTGTATACCGGCCTGGCCCTGGACGATTATGGGGCGAGTGATGCAGGTTCTACCCACTGCACTCATCGCAAGGATGTAGCCCAGTGCTTCCAGCGAAAGCCAGACAGGGCGCTTTTGTGTTGGAAGGCCCCTTACGCGTTGGGGTGATTGGCGCCACGGGCATGATTGGTCATCATACCGCGCTGGCCCTGCAAGAGCAGGGGCATGAGGTGATTGCCGTGCAGCGCGCGGGTTCCGATCTGAACAAAATCAGCGACCTGAATTGTGTCACGCGAGAGGGGGATCTTGCGGTGCCCGCGTCACTCACGCGTGCGCTCAGTGGTCTCGATGCTGCCATCAATTGTGCGGCCTACTACCCCACGGTGCCACGTCCGTGGCGAGCCGAAGTGCACACGGCGCTAAGCCAAATGGACGGGTTTTATCAGGCGGTGCGGGCCTGTGGTTTACGTAAGGCGGTGTATCTCGGCGCTGCCATAGCCCTGCGCAAACATCCCTTGGGGCAGCCCGGTCACGAGACGCTTAGCTATGCACACCGTCCACCCGGGAAAAATGCCTACGTGCAGCTGAAATGGGCGCTCGACCGTCAGGCGATCGAGCAGGCCCGCAGTGGATTGCCCATCGTGGTGGGCATTCCCAGCATGACCTTTGGCGAATACGATTATGGCCCCACCACGGGAGCATTGATTCGCGAAATCGCTGCCCGGCGACTGCCGGCGTATGTGCGGGGTAGGCGCAATGCCGTGTATGCCGGTGATGCGGGGTACGGACTCGCCCTGGCGCTGCAAAAAGGGCGGCCCGGCGAGCGTTACCTGATTACCGGAGAAAATCTCAGCATGGATGCGCTCGTCGCCAAAATCGCCACCATTGCTCAAGTGGCGCCACCCCGGGCCGTACCTTTGCGTATTGCCGGCCTGTTGGCCAAAGTGCAGGCCTGGCGTTACCGGCACCTGAATGGCCCGCTACCCAAGATCAGCGAAACGGCGATTGCAGTGATGGCGGGCGGGCAGTTTCTCGATGGCAGTAAGGCCCGGAGAGAGTTGGGGTATGCGCCTAAAGTGACCCTCGATGACGCGCTGCGGCGCGCGCATACCTGGTTTGTGGAACAGGGCATGGTGTGAGGGCGGTGCCTCACGTGTGCGTTAGCCCAGTAAATGATCCAGAGACTTGTCGTAGGCCGGTGCAAATACCTCCAGAAAATAATCGGCCGCGGGGCAGTGCATGGCCCGCAAACGGCGTTCGATTTCTTCTTCGGCCTGCTCAAATTCCGGATTGCCGGCCCGTCGTTCGGCACGACACTTCAGCAATGCGGATAAGCGGTCGGCAGCTTTGAGAAGTATCTGGTAAGTCTCCGGCAGTTCATGTTCCAGCAGAATCTCCCGATAGGCGGGACGCAAGGCCTCGGGGACCAGCGCGAGCAATTCGTTCTGGGCTTTCTTCTCTACCCCTTTGTAGGCTTCCCGCATGGCCTCAGAGTGGTATTTGACCGGTGTGGGCATGTCCCCCGTAATGACTTCCGAGGCATCGTGATAAATGCCGATGGCCGCCAGCCGATTGGCATCCACTGCGTCTTCGTTCAGGTGGTTGTAGATCAAGCCCAGAGCGTGGGCGATACTCGCGACTTCCCAGGAGTGGATGGCGACGTCTTCGCTGATGGCATTGCGCATCAGGCTCCAGCGTTTAATCCAGCGTAGTCGCGATAAATAAGCAAAGAAAGGGCTGATTCCAGACATGCGTTCTCCGGTTTACCGAACGCCAAGACTGAAGGGCACGGCGACCTTCTTGGCGTTCGTTTGGGTGTCGATAATCTGTGCTTCGAGCACATACAAACGTTCTGCCGCAATACCATGTTGTTCCTGCAGGTTCTTCAACACGGCTTGGGCACGTTGTTTTGCCAATTGGACAAAACTGAGATCGTCAATCTCGATCTGTGCACGCAACAAGGTGTCGATGGCCCGCACATGTTGCGCGCTGCCCCGTTCGTTTTCATATTGGCGTGCCAGCTCGGTATAGGGCTGATCGAGTTCCCATTCATCGGCCAGTCGCTTGCGTGCCTGCAAGGCATCGGCGTCCGACACGCTGGCCAGCGCTTCTTCAAGGCGCTGTGACTTGAGCGCATCCAGATCGCTGCTGCGATCGGCTTGCCCCCGAATTTCAAGGTTCAGGTTGGGGCGTTTTTGCAAGGCTTCGGCCAACAGTCGCAGACGCTGGTTTTCGGCAGAGTCGAGAGAGGCTGTGCCGGGCGCAAAATACACTTCCGACAGGTCGGCACCGCCACCGATGAGACTGCCCAAAATGGTAAAGGGGCTCGCGATCGCCTTGGTGAGCAGATTGGTGAAGGCGGTGAACAGTACATTGCCCACGCTGAAGCCGGGATCATTCAAGTCGCCGGAAACGGGCAATTTAATATCGATCACGCCCTGTGTGTTTTCGAGAATGGCCAGGGCCAAGGGTAAGGGCAGCTTTAGCGCCTTGTCGCTGTTGCTGCGCTTGCCCAGCTCCAGATTATCGATCACCACATGGTTGCGGGCATCGAGTTTGGACTGGGCAATGGCATAGTCCAGATCCAGATCGAGCTTGCCTTTATCGATGGGGTAGCCCAGATATCGCGCTCCGTAGGGGCTCAAGCTGCTGAGATTGATGTTTTGCACGGCAATGTCAAACTCGCTGGGTTGTGCAGGGTCAAACAGATTCAACGACCCCTGGGTATCCAGTGCGCCAAATTGGTCGACTTTGCCTTTGAGAACAAGTTGCGAGGCCTTTCTGGTAGCGCTGTCCAGGCCGGTCAGCGAACCTTCAATGTCGCCCAGATAGGTATTGAAGGGTGGCGAAATACTCGCATCATAAAAATTCACGCGCCCTCCGGTGATCGCAAAGCGCTGCAAGGACACACTGACAGTTTCAGTTTCAGTTTCAGTTTCAGTGCCGGGCGCCGGTGGTTGACTGGCACTCGTCGCAGCTTTTGAGCTGCGAGCCAGTTGGGCAAGGTTCAGCTTGCCTTGTGCATCAATGATGATGTCGCCATAAGGGGCGTCCAGCGTCGCCTCTCCCACTGAGATAGCAAAAGGATGGAGTTGCACATTAATGGGCTGGATGTGCAGGCGTTTGAAGCCCGCCAGCGATTTACGCATGGCGGTATCGCTGGTGGCTATTTCATTTAGAGTGAGCACCATCGTCACGGTGCCCGTGAGTGTGTCTTGCTGGCGCAGCGCATAGTCGCCCGACAGGTTCAACGTCCCCGAATCCAGCTGCACATTGGCCAGATCGCTCAGATAGTGCTGGCTGATCGCCAGCGGGAGCGCGGCAATGTCAAACTGCCCCTCCAGCACAAAGGGTTGCGCACTCAACAGGCCGCCGAACTGATGCCGGGATTCACCAATCTTCAGGTGCAGTGCGTAAGGGGAAAGGCGACTCAAATCCTGATTGATGTCCTGGAGGGCAAGGTCGATGCTGCTTACCTGCAGCTCGGCGGGCGCGGCCAGGGTGTTGTCCCGCCAGGTGGCCCGACCCTGATTCATTACCAGGCGATCGAGCTGCCATTGCCATGCCGGCGATGCGGGGGCAGGCGCGGCGGCGGGCGCTGCATCGCTGTCGTTCTCGCCGCCGGTGCTGGTGGTGGACGCAGACGCAAAGGCGCTAGCGATGTCCAGAGTGCCATCGGCCCGGCGCTCAAGAATGACGGAGGGCGCCGCCAGAATCAGGTTGCCCAGCTGTACCCGCTGCTCTTCCAGAGATAGGCGCACGGGGCCGAGGGTCAGTTGCTCAAGCTGCAACACGTCTTCTTCGCTGCCTGCATCAAGGCGGGCGCGCAGGTTGTCGATCCGCACACTCCCCTGTTCAATCTGCAAGGTGGTACCGTCCGCACCGCGCGTATCGTATTCGGCGTCAATCGATACGCGGGCCTCCTGGAGCAGCAAAGGCGAATATGCTTTCAGGTAGGGCCAGAAGCTGTCGCTACGAATGTTCTGCAACGACAGTTTGCCGCTGCTGTAAAACGGCGCAATGCCGAGCTGGCCCTGCCAATCGACAATCTGACCTTCGCCCAGCGACAGGCGCAGGGCATATTCGCCGCCTTCTTCGGTTGTCGTACCGAAGTTGTCGAGTTCGAGTGCGACCGGTTCCAGCTGAAAATTGATGACCTCGCCCTGTGAGCTGTCTTCCAGATCAATGTGGCCATCGCTCAGGCGAATCTTGCCAAAATACAGTTTCAGTGGATCGCTTTCGGTCTCGGGTTGAGGCGGCTCGTCGGTGCTGTTGCGGCTAAAGTCTTTCTGGAAATTTGTTGTGCCGCTGGCGTCGAAGCTCAACCGCACATAGGGAGTCTCGAGGCTGATTTCGTCCAGAGCAATGACACCGCGCAGCAGGGCGAGCAGATTGTAGTTGGCATACAGGCGTTGCCAGGAAACAACGGTATGGCCATTACCGTCCTGGGCGTTCAGGCCCTCTACTTCCAGTGCAAGCCGGTAAGGGTTCAGGCGCACCTGTTCGACACGCACATCCCAATTGGCGAGTTGTTTCAACTGTGACTGCAGTTGATCGCTGATGATGAGCGGTGCGATCAGCCAACCGAATACGCTGTAGAGTACGAAAACCGTTGCCAGCCAGAACGACTTCGAGCGCATCAGGGCTTGCGGCTTCAATGCAGAGTTCGTCACAATCATCCCTCTTGTTGGCCATGGGTGTGTTCCCGAGCGAATCATTATAGGCAATGGTGCTGCCGGGCGACACAGCGATCTTGAAAGGAGGCAGCGAATGCCGTACACCACGCCAAAGCCCGAGGGGCGTTGCCCCTGGTGCGGTGACGACCCACTTTATCAGCGTTATCACGATGCCGTGTGGGGGCGTGCCGTGTTCGATGAGCGCGAGCTGTTTGCCAAGTTGTGTCTGGACGGCCAACAGGCCGGCCTGAGCTGGATTACCATTCTGCGCAAGCAGGCCGGGTATGAGGCAGCCTACGATCAGTTCGATCCGGAGAAAATTGTGCGCTACGATCAGGCCCGTATCGATGCCTTGTTGCAGAATCCGGACATCGTCCGCAATCGTCTCAAGGTGCAGTCGATCATGCACAATGCCCGTGGGCTGCTCGACTTTCGCGAACGGGGTGAGAGCTTCAGCGCGTTCTTATGGGAATTTGTTGGGGGGCGCACCTTGCGCAATGGCTGGCCCGATATGGCTGCCGTACCCAGCTCTACGCCGGAATCGGAGGCCATGTCGAGGGCGCTGAAAAAAAGAGGCTTCACCTTTGTCGGTCCCACCATCTGCTATGCATTCATGCAGGCGGTGGGCATGGTGAACGATCATTTGACTTCCTGCCATGCCTGGCAGGTGTGTGATGCCGACGCTGCGGCGCGCGAATAATGAACCGATAAAGGAGGCAACATGAAGGATGTACACGCAGTGCTCAGGTTCTGGTTTGAAGAGCTGACGCCGCAACAGCACTGGCAGAAAGATGCGCAGTTGGATGCACAGATTCAAGCACGTTTTGCGCGGGTGCATGCCAGCGCCGTGCGGGGTGAATGTTGGCAATGGCGTGAGAATATTCACGGGCGGCTTGCCGAAATCATTGTGCTCGACCAGTTTTCACGCAATATCTATCGCGACCAGGCGCGCAGTTTCGCCGCCGATGCAATGGCTCTGGTGCTCGCGCAAGAGGCCGTGGCGCAAGGGCTCGCCAGCAAACTGCCGCCGGAACAGCGCAGCTTTCTGTACCTGCCTTACATGCATAGTGAATCCTTACTGATTCACGATCAGGCTGTGGTGTTATTTGCCGAGCCCGGCCTGGAAAACAACCATGCCTTCGAGCTGAAGCACCGCGAGATCATTGTGCGTTTTGGGCGCTATCCACATCGCAATGCAATCTTGGGCCGCAGTTCGACGCCCGAGGAAATCGCGTTTCTCGAACAGCCGGGTTCGTCGTTCTAAGCGCTCAGTCGATACCGAGCAGCTTGTGCTGCTGTAAACTCAGGCGCCACTGGGGATGTGCCAGACAGTAGGCCAGCGCCGCCTCGGTATGGCTCTGTTTGGTGGCATCGGGGCCCCGATGAATATGCGGATCGGCCATGGGCGAAAGGAAAAAGCAGTCGGCGTTGAACGAGGCAAAGCGTTCCGGCATGGCGTCGGCCTGCGGGTAGACCAGTTTCAGTTCGTCACAGCGCGGGAGTACGACAGGGGCTGTGGATTTGGGGCTGATACAGATCCAGTCAATACCTGCGGGTAACGGCAGCGTGCCGTTGGTTTCGATCGCCACCTCAAAACCGGCCTGATGCATGCTGTTCACCAAAGCTGCGTCGAGTTGCAGAGCCGGCTCGCCACCGGTAAAAATCACATAGGGGTGTGCGGTGGATGCGGCGTTGGTCGCTGGCCACAGCCGCTGGATGGCTTCCGACAGCGTCTCGGCACTGGCAAACACCCCGCCGTTCTGGCCATCGGTGCCCACAATGTCGGTGTCGCAAAAGCGGCAGATTGCCGAAGCCCGGCTTTCTTCTCGCCCGTTCCAGAGGTTGCATTTGCTGAATCGGCAAAACACCGCTGCCCGGCCGGCGCGGGCGCCTTCACCCTGCAAGCTGTAAAACATTTCCTTTACCCGGTAGGCCTTGGTGTCTGGCCTGGCGTCTTGCTTACTGATTCTGTTCACCGACGATCTGATTAAGTTGGGAATTACGCGCTTCCATCTGGTCGCGCACGGCGCGCGCATCATTCATTAAATTCAAGGCGTTTTCAACCGTGAGCAGGTCTTCATTGCTGGCCGGTGGCTGATAGGCATTGGGGGCATCCTTCACCGGGGCCAGCGTGGCCTCGGGTGCTGCCTGAGGAAGCTTGAGGCTCTGCACAATATTGGTATTGGTATCAATCTGCATGGGCGTCAGCTCGCGGGCATCCGCTGGCGGGTTGTCGCCGTAGTGCCATTGCTGGTTGGCATCACGCCATTTGTAAATGGTGGCTGGGGGCAGTGTCGCAGACGCATCGGGCAGCAGGTCGTCACGTGAGGGGAGCGAGAGCATCGGTTTGCCATCTTTGTTTTCCATGAAAAACGGGAAGGCCAAGGCCAGGCCCAGAATGGCGAAGGTGAACAGGCGGTAGATCCATTTCATATCAGCGCACGCTCCTCACAGTGGCGGCATAGAGTTCGTCGATCAGTGCTGTTTCCAGTGTAGCCGGATTTTGCTGGCAGCGCGTCAGCAGTGCGTGGAGGTTGTGCTGCAGCAGCGCCTGGCCTTGCAGGGCATGGGGCTTGAAATGCTGCGCCGATGCAAACAGTAGCGCCTGTTCAATCTGCTCTGCACTGAGTTCGGCATCCAGCAGGTGTTGGTACAACGCGGCACACACCGACGATGACGGGTAGGTTTCACGCAGCGCCCGGATTCGGCGGGTGTGCTGGTGGTGCCAGTGCTGCCACTTTTTATTGCACCAGCCGCTGGCGTCCAGTGCCTCCCGGCTGGTCCAGGCCGCGAACAGCAACAGATTGATGGCGATGCCTTGAGTCTGCGCGCGCAGCAGGCTCTGCTTCAGGCTGTTTTCTTCCGACCACACTTGGCAGGAGAAGTGCCAAAAGGGATTATCGAGAGTGAGTGCTTGGGGGAGTGTCTGCGGCATAGGCGATAGCATAAACCGAAAACTCCGACGGGCCTACTTTCGAGATTGAAGCGGGCGCACAGATCGGCTAAGGTCTCCGCCGCGTCACGCGTATTACACTATTTTCACGTACTCAGATCGCGCACCGAGGGCACCCTCTGCATGTTGAAATTCGATTCCCTGACTTTGCGTCGCGGCCCCGACCCCCTGCTTGAGGATGCCAATGCGCTGATTCACGCAGGCCAGCGCGTGGCAGTGATTGGGGCTAATGGCGCGGGTAAGACCAGCCTGTTCAAACTGATTCTGGGGGAGCTGCAGGTGGATGCCGGCGATTGGTCATTGGCGGGCAATTGCCGTGTCGCGCATATGGCGCAAGAGGTTGTGGCCAGTGCGCGTTCGGCCTTGGATTATGTGCTGGATGGTCATCGCCCCCTGCGTCACCTTCAGCAACAGCTCGCCGAAGCCGAGGCGGCGCAAAACGACGAGCAACAGGCGCATGTGCACGGCGAGCTGGAGGCGATTCGTGCCTACGAAGCGCCGGCGCAGGCCGAAAAGCTGCTGCATGGTCTGGGTTTTGCGCAAAGTGATATGCAACGCCCCGTGAGCGACTTCTCGGGTGGCTGGCGTATTCGTTTGAATCTGGCGCAGGCGCTGATGAGCCCGTCGGACCTGTTGCTGCTCGATGAACCAACCAACCACTTGGATCTGGATGCCATGTTCTGGCTCGAACAGTGGTTGAAGCGTTACGCAGGTACCGTGCTGTTTATTTCCCACGATCGTGATTTTATTGATGCCGTGGCCACGCATATTCTGCACATCGAACATAAGGCGCTGCATCAGTACGCGGGTGGGTACAGCCAGTTTGAGCGTTTGCGGGCCGAAAAACTTGCCCAGCAGCAGGCCATGTTCGAGAAGCAGCAGCAACGTGTGGATGAAATCCATCGTTTTGTGGCGCGGTTTAAAGCCAAAGCATCCAAGGCCAAGCAAGCTCAGAGTCGTCTCAAAGAGCTGTCACGCATGGAAGCCATTGCGCCGGCGCACATTGATTCGCCTTTCAGTTTCAGTTTTCCCCTTGCCGACAAAATGTC
This sequence comes from Oleiphilaceae bacterium, assembly GCA_041590075.1. GTDB lineage: Bacteria > Pseudomonadota > Gammaproteobacteria > Pseudomonadales > Oleiphilaceae > PZPK01. The sequence goes on along the minus strand of JBFHUL010000018.1, from coordinate 11,708 downwards.
GAGCCCGCTGTTGAATCTGCAAGCGGCGTCACTTGGCTATGGGCAACAGGCAGTGTTGCAAGCGGTGTCCTTAAGTCTGCTGCCGGGCTCACGCATCGGCCTGCTGGGGCCCAATGGGGCCGGTAAATCAACGCTGGTCAAAACGCTGGTTGGTGATCTACCCCTGATAGCCGGCTCGCGTACCACGGGCGAACACGCCTACATCGGCTATTTTGCACAGCACCAGCTGGAGGCGCTGGATATGCATGCCAGCCCGTTCGTGCACTTGCAGCGGGAACGACCGCAGGCCAGCGATCAGGAAATTCGCAACTTTCTGGGTGGTTTTGATTTTCGTGGTGATCAGGCTCTGGAAAGCATCGCACGCTTTTCCGGGGGGGAGAAAGCCCGCCTCGCGCTGGCACTGATTGCCTGGCAGCGGCCCAACCTGCTGATACTCGATGAGCCTACCAACCACCTGGATCTCGAAATGCGGCATGCGCTTACCGTTGCGCTGCAGGCGTTCGAGGGCGCGGTGGTGCTGGTGTCGCACGACCGGCATCTGTTGAAAAACACCGTCGACGAGTTTCTGTTGGTGGCTGATGGTCAGGTGGCACCGTTCAAGGGCGATTTGCAGGATTATCACGCCTGGTTGCTCGACTATCAGCGGCGGCAGGAGCAGGCAGTTAAACCCCAGCCGGAAGCCGCTGGGCAAAGTGAGTCAGCCCAGGATCGCAAGGAGCGCAAACGGCTTGAGGCCCAGCGTCGCCAGCAGATTGCGCCGCTCAAAAAGGAACTGGATCAGCTCGAGCAACGCAGCGGTGACTTGGAAGCGCAGCTGCAGGCGCTCGAAGAACAGCTGGCCGACAGCAGTCTGTATACCGCCGACAAGAAAGCGGATCTGGCCGCCTTGTTGGCAGAGCAAACGCGCTGCAAGCAGCAACTCGCCGAATGTGAAGAGCGCTGGTTTGCAGTGAGTGAAACGCTGGAATCCATGGCCGAGGGGCCCGTTCAGTAAGGCCAGTGATGACCCGTTCGCGGTATAACATACCGTTACTAAACTGTGCTTGCTGGCCCTTACTCAGACTTGAATAATGCGGTTTCTTCCTTGCTGCCCGGGGCCCACTGCATGCCGCTACCCTTTCTCGCAAATTTCAGCCATACGAACGCCACAGCCCGCACTGTAGGCGATTGGCTGTGTTTGCTGGGCGGCATTTTTCTGCTGGGGTTTGGCGTCAAATCCCAGCTCTCTGGTTTGCAGCTATATGCCTACTGTCTGTATGCATTTGCCTTCGCGTGCCTTGCGAGCTTTGTGGTCTACAAACGCTATGGAAACTGGCGCGCGCACCGTAATTTTCTGGTCGCAGAGTTCGTCGTGCTGTACGGTTTTCTGCTCATCACCGGTGGCGAGGAAAACTCCGGCATTCTCTGGTGCAGTGCCTTGCCCCTGATTACCTTCTCGCTGCTTGGGTCACGCAAGGGCGGCGCGGTGATGCTGGCGGTACTGTCCTGCTCGGCCGTGATTCTGTATGCGCCCGATTGGGTGGGTATTGCGCACAGCTATTCCGACAACACACGTTATCGCTTCAGTGCATCGATGCTGTTTATCAGCGCGATGGCCTATACCATGGAGCATGCCCGTATGCATGCACAGTTGGCGAGCGAGCGTGCCAACCTTGAGTTGCGCCAGTTGCTGCGCCGTGACGAACTGACCGGGCTATTTAATCGGCGCGGTATCAAAGAGAAAGTGCGACTCGAATTGCACCGCGTGGCGCGTGATCAGCGAGAGCTGAGTGTGGTGTTATGCGATATCGATTTCTTCAAGGCGGTGAATGACCAGTATGGCCACGATGTGGGTGATCGCGCCCTGCGTCATGTTGCGCAGCTGCTAAGCGACAACGTGCGTGCGATTGATGTTGTGGGCCGCTGGGGGGGTGAAGAGTTCCTGATAGTGCTGCCCAATACCTCCCTGGTGGAGGGCTATCACCTGATCGAGCGGATTCGCCGATTGGTGGCCGAGCGCCCGCTCGCCACGAACGACGGTGAGATCGCCCTCTCAATGAGCTGTGGGCTTGCTTCCACATGCTTTCACTCACGCTTTGATGATGTGATCAAGGCCGCCGATATCAATCTTTACGAGGCCAAAGAAGGCGGGCGCAATTGCACGCGACCCAAAGTGGCCTGAGACCTAGCGCCGGGCCGTGCTTACTAGCGCGGCGTCAGCACGTCCTGCTCAAACACTACGCCTTCCCAGCCACAGCGCTGAAATTGCCGGATGTTGGCATGGTCGTCACCTTCAGGGTGTTCACATACATCCTTGCGATAGTAATCACCAAATAATTGCAGGGTGTTCGCCTCGCTGAGTCCGTGGAGACGGGCGAAGGCGAGAATTTTACTCGAACCATTGTTGGTGCCGGCGGCATTGTGCTGTTCGCCAACGCGAAAGGCTGCGGGGGCGTGCCGGTAAAGGTAATCGATCAGCGACAGGGTGTCGGTAAAACTGATCTCTTCGGCGTGCTGGCGCACGCGCTTCAAAAATGTGGTGAGGGGGGTGTTGGTGTCGGGCATGGCGCTCTCCTTTACTATTCAGGCGGCAAGACTAGAGCGCAAAGTGGCTTGACGCAAGGTCGCGCTTGCAGGCAGTCTGCCCTTTTGCAAACAACATGGAGACGAACCATGCGCGCGGTGGCCTACCAACAATCCCTGCCAGCCCATCACCCAGAGAGCCTCATCGATTGTGAGGTGCCCGATCCGCGACCGGGGGCGCACGACCTGCTGGTGGCGGTGAAAGCTATTGCGGTGAATCCGGTGGATTGTAAAATCCGCATGCGCATGCAGCCCGCGCCGGGCGAGTACCGGATTCTGGGTTGGGATGCTGCAGGCGAAGTGGTGGCCGTGGGTGCAGAGGTAAAAGGCTTCAAGCCCGGCGATGCCGTGTATTATGCGGGCGACTTGAATCGCCCGGGCTGCAACGCTGAGCTGCAGTGTGTGGATGCACGCCTTGTGGCACTGAAGCCACAGCATCTTGGTTTTGCTGAAGCTGCGGCGTTGCCGCTCACCACGCTCACGGCCTGGGAGATGCTGTTTGAGCGCTTGCAGATACCCTCGGGGCAGGCGATTGAAACGCCGCCCTCCATACTGATCAGTGCGGCGGCGGGTGGCGTCGGCTCCATTGCCTTGCAGCTCGCTAACGAGCTTTCGTGTTGTCGCGTATTTGCCACGGCGTCGCGCCCCGAGTCGCGCGAGTGGGCGCTCAAAATGGGTGCGGAGCAGGTCTTGAATCACCACGAGGATTTAGTCGCGCAGGCGCGGGAGCTCAATATGCCGGCCCTCGACTATGTTGCCAGTTTGAGCCATACCGATACGCACTATGCCGCGCTGATTGAGTTAATGCAGCCGCAGAGTCGCTTTGCGTTGATTGATGACCCGGAGCATCTCGACATCAAGGCCTTTAAGCGCAAGAGTATCTCCCTGCACTGGGAGTTTATGTTTACCCGTTCGCTGTTCAAAACCGGCGATATGGCCAAGCAGGGCGACATACTCGCCAAGCTTGCCTCCCTCGTTGAAGCCGGCCCCATTCGCACCACACTCGGCCGGCATGGGGGGGCGGTGACGGCCGAAAATCTGCGTCGCGCGCATCAGGACTTGGAGGCGGGTGCAACCATCGGAAAAATCGTGTTTGAGGGCTTTGCCTGAAGCGAAGAAGCAGCTGCGTGGGCTTCCTGACTTGCGCTGCACTGCCCGTTGATCCAGCGTTGCAGGTCTTGAGGCATGCACTGTTCCAATAATTGCAGGGCACACCACAGTACCTGCTGGCAGGCCGACACTGACTGACTGCCCAGTCGATACAGCAGGTCTGCGTCGTCCAAATGCCGTTCCGAGAGCCCCTGCTGTGTTGTGGTCAAAAAATCGTTCAGGTGCTGGTGGTAGTCGGTGTTGTCGATCCGCTGTTGCAGTTTGCGTTGGTGCAGGTCGCTCAAGGTAGGCAGCAAGGTGCTCAGGCCTTTGTCGTGCTCACGCATTTGCGTGTTCAGGAACCGGATGCGCGAATGAATTTCGTCGGTGAGTGTGCCCAGCACGGCGGAGTGCGTTGCAAGCCCGCGTGCCTGCGCGCAGGTCTCGATCATGTTCAGCCAGTCTTTAAGGAAAAAGCGCGCCAAATGCTGTTGTGCGGTGTCGAGATCCTGCTGCAGTGTTTCGCCGCAGGATTGCCAGATATGGGTCAGCAGGCGGGCAATCAGGTTGCTGTGGTGGAGAAAGTTTTCATGCGGTTCGTCTTTCGGCCAGTGTTGCCTCAGCACGATCCATTCCTGCAGTATGCCTGTATGATCGGCCCGTTGATGGGGGGCGCTTTGCTGCTGGATATCGCGAAACAGCTGCGTGATTTCCCGCTGGATGCCGTGCAGCTGTGAGGCAAAAAAGTGGTCGCCAGAAAGAATCGCAAGTGTGCAGCCGCGGTGCTTTTGCAGTTCCAGAACCAGCTTGATCAGCCGCTTGCCTTGCTTGATGGCATCGCGCCGCTGGATATGTTGCCGATAGGCGCATTGCAGGTCGGCCACGGGGCGGTCCTCGTTGTTATTGTTGGTTGACTGCGTGCCAATGTGGTGGACACTGCTGCAATCGTGCACGATGTCATCTCCTTTGGCCAGGCACTGCAGGGTTCTCCTTGCGTGTCTGGCGGGTTAACTGGGTTGGTTTCTAGCTCAGCAAATATAAGGCCATGTTGTGCAAATCGTGTTCGAAAATGAAATAGCCCGTATTCCCGCTGCACAGTGGGATGCCTTGGTGGGCGCCGACATGCCGCTCATGCAGCATGCCTTTTTGCATGCGCTCGAAGCCTCGGGTTCGGTGGCGCCGCAAACAGGGTGGGAGCCTCGCCACGTAAGGATTCATGACGATAAAGGTGTGGTGGCCGTGGCTCCCGGATACATCAAGCATCACTCCTATGGCGAATACGTATTTGACTGGTCGTGGGCCGAGGCATATCACCGCAATGGTCTGGCATATTATCCGAAGTATGTGACGGCAATCCCGTTTACGCCGGTGGTCGGACCGCGCTTGCTCATTGCTCAATTGCACCAAAATGATGCGGGTCGTCGACAAGGTGTGCAAACCTTTTACCGGCAGGCGGTGATGGCGTATCTGCAACAGAACCAGTGCTCTTCCTGGCATCTGCTTTTCCCCGAAGAGTCCTTCGCGTCGCCTGGCTGGTCACGACGCACCGGGACGCAGTTTCACTGGTACAATCGCGGCTATCGTGACTTTGACGGGTTTCTTGCGGGGCTGAGTGCGTCGCGCCGCAAGTCGATTCGTAAAGAGCGTCAGCGGGTGGCGCATTACGGGCTGCACTTTGATTGGGTGTGTGGCGGTGACATGGGTGAGCAGGAAAAAACGGCGTTCTACCGCTGTTATGCTGCGACGTACACCAAGCGCGGGCAGGCACCTTACTTGAATGCGGCATTCTTCGACCTGTTGTGGCGTACCATGCCGGCTGCGACCCGGATACTTTTGGTGCGACGGGCCGGTGCCGTGATCGCGGCAAGTCTCTTCTTTCAAGGCGAGGCGTCTTTATTTGGGCGCTATTGGGGGTGTCTGGAATCGCTTCCCGGGTTGCATTTCGAGGCCTGTTACTATCGGGGCATCGAGCATTGCATCGCCGAAGGCCTGAAGCATTTCGACGCCGGAGCGCAGGGGGAGCATAAGCTGTTGCGCGGTTTTGAACCGGTCACGACCCAGTCATACCATTGGATCGACCACCCAGAGTTCGCGCAAGCCGTTGACGACTATGTTCAGCAGGAAGCCGCTGCCGTGTTGGCGTATCAGGATAATGCACGGGATTATCTGCCTTATAAAAAGGACCAAAATAAGCAGGACTAAATAATCCCCACACCTCGCTTTACTTGTTTGTGATTAAACATTAAAATGCGCGCCCCTGATTGAAAGCAGTGTGTGTTTTATCCGCTGCGTGTTCGACAAACAACTTAAATGGTAATGTGAATGCCTTCTGTAAAAATTAAAGAAAACGAGCCGTTTGACGTAGCGCTTCGTCGTTTCAAGCGTTCTTGTGAAAAAGCCGGTGTCCTGTCTGAAGTGCGTCGTCGCGAGTTTTACGAGAAGCCTACTTCTGTACGCAAGCGCAAAGCTGCAGCGGCCGTTAAGCGTCACGCTAAGAAAGTTCAGCGTGAGCAACGTCGTTTCGAGCGTCTGTACTAAGACGCGACTGCGCGAACAGGATTGATCAGGCCGGGGTGCAGGTGTTTGCACTCCATCAGGAATCTGCCAAATCACCCCGTATTGAGAACTCTTCATGTGGTGGTTGGGCAGATTTTTGTTGTTTGGTCGGTAGTAGCTGTGAAGCTGAATCCGGATGCAATGTACAAGTTAGGGTGCTGGCGTAGAGCGGCCCCTGCCATGCGTAAGCAGCGCCAGAGTCATCTTTATACAGCGGGTGAGCACGACTTCACACTTCACACGAGTAAGAGGAAGCTATGTCTGAAGCGACACTGAAAGCCACGATCAATGCAGCATCCAAAGATGCCATGCGGGCGCGTGATAAGCAGCGCCTGGGTACTTTGCGATTGGTGTTGTCGGAGCTGAAACGGATTGAAGTGGACGAGCGTATCGAGCTGGATGATGCCCGTGTGCTGGCAGTGCTCGATAAAATGATCAAGCAGCGTCGTGATTCGATTGCCCAATACGAGGCGGCCAGCCGTCAGGACCTGGCGGATATTGAAAAAGCCGAAGTGAAGGTGATCGAAGAGTTCTTGCCGGCAGCCCTGAGCGATGCGGAAATTGAGCAGTTGCTGGAAGGTGCGGTGAGTGAATCCGGTGCCGAGTCGGTGCGGGATATGGGCAAGGTCATGGCGATACTCAAGCCCCAGCTTCAGGGTCGGGCCGATGTGGGTGCGGTGAGTCAGCTGGTAAAAAAACGCCTGTCCAGCTAAGCTCCGTTCAGGAGTTTTAGGTGTGCAGGTAGAGCTGGTATGGCGGGTTTGATTCCCCAGTCCTTTATAGAAGACATTCTGGCTCGCGTACCCATTGCTGAGGTCGTCGCCTCGCGCATCACGCTTAAGAAAAGTGGTTCCTCACTCAAGGCCTGCTGTCCTTTCCATCAAGAAAAAACGCCCTCCTTTCACGTTAACGTACAGAAAAACTTCTATCACTGTTTCGGGTGTGGTGCGAATGGCGACAGCATCAGCTTTCTGCGTGAGCACGATAACCTCACCTTCACCGAAGCGGTTGAAGAGCTGGCGAAAATAGCTGGGGTAGAAGTGCCGCGAGATAAAGCCAATCAACAGGAATACTCCCGTCACAAATTAATGCTGGAGGCGCTGGACTATGCCGCGATGCGTTATCGCGATGCCCTGAAGCAGCATGACGATCGGGATGTGGCTACCCGGTATATGCAGCGACGCGGCCTCAGTGATGCGGTCATCGAACGTTTCGGGATCGGATATGCCCCTGCCGAGCGTGATTTTCTGAGTGCCGCCTGCTCGCCCAAGATCAAACAGGCGCTGCTCGATCTCAAGCTCATGTCACAGAAGTATGACAAGCCCTTCGAGCTGTTCCAGCAGCGTTTGATGTTTCCCATTCGCAATGCGCGCGGCAAGACCATTGCTTTTGGGGGGCGCACGCTCGCCGACGATAAGGCCAAGTATATCAATTCGCCGGAATCGGAGGTCTTTCATAAAAGCAGCGAGATCTACGGCTTGTTTGAGGCGATGCAGGCTAATCGGCAGTTGGATCAGCTGCTCATCGTTGAAGGCTATATGGATGTGGTGGCGCTCGCCCAGTTTGGTATTACCTATGCTGTGGCGACCCTGGGCACGGCCACCAATGCCGAGAGCCTGGGGCAGCTTACCAAGCGTTGCCGGCATTTGATCTTCTGTTTCGATGGTGATGCTGCGGGTCTGGCGGCTGCGCGCAAAGCGATGGAAAACGCCCTGCCGCTCTATGAAGACGGCATGCAGTTACGATTTCTGATTTTGCCGGAGGGTGAAGATCCCGATACGCTCATACGTCAGGAAGGGCAGGAACGTTTTCAGGCCCGCGTTGATAGAGCGATGCCGCTATCAGATTTCTTCTTCAAGATATATGGCCGGGGTTTGGATCTCACCGTTGCCGAGCAGCGCGGCATACTCAAGGAGCGCGCCGAAGCGCAAATAGAAAAAGTACAGAGCCGGGTGCTCAAGTCTGCATTGCGTACGCAGCTCAACAGTCTTATGTTCCCTCGCCGCGACAAGGAATTTAAAAGCAATAAGGCGCCGCGTGTTGAGCAGCAGGCGCTGGCGTCGGCGCGGGTAGTGTCGGACCCCGATACGGCGCTGTGCCTGGCTTTGCATTATTGTCCGGAGCGGGCGCCGGATTTTCTTGCGGCGCTTGAGAATCACGAGGGTTATGCGCGTTGCAAAGCCTTTGCGGATTTTTTGGCCGCGCATCAGCTGCAAACGCAGCAGGCGATGTTGTTGGCGCTGGCGACCGATCGCGAGGGTAGGCGCGAACAGTTTGCGGGCCTGTTTGATCGCCTCGAATGGTTGCCCGACGCCCAGCAGGCGGTGTCGGCTGCCGAGGATCTGCTGCAGCGTATTCAGCAAGAAAAAAACCGTCATGCTGCGCTCAAAGCAGCTAAAGTTAATAAGTTACCAAGTCAATTGAGTGAGTCGGAAAAACGCGCGCTTAAGTCAATTTCCCGTTCCCGCGAGGGCCAGTAGGCGCGCGCCGTGACAGAAAGTTCCCATGCAGGTTGAATTATTGGAAATGACGCCCATATTGATTTGGTTGCAGAGCAATCTTTCCGTATAATAGCCGGCTGTTTTTTGATCGGCGCCAACTAATAGGGTGAACATGTCAGGCAATTCTCAACAGTCTCGTTTAAAAGATCTCATTGCTCGCGGTAAAGAACAAGGGTACCTGACTTACGCAGAAGTTAATGATCACCTTCCTGAAGATATTGCAGACCCGGATCAGGTCGAAGACATTATTCGCATGATCAACGATATGGGCATTCAGGTTGTTGAGGAAGCCCCCGATAGCGATTCCCTGCTGATGGCCGACGGTGACTCCACCGACGAAGTGGCCGCAGCTGAAGCGGCTGCGGCACTGGCCGCGGTTGAAACCGAGGCTGGCCGTACCACCGATCCTGTGCGCATGTACATGCGGGAAATGGGCACGGTAGAACTGCTCACGCGCGACGGAGAGATCCGTATTGCCAAGCGTATTGAAGAAGGCTTGCGTGATGTTATGGCCTCTCTGGCGCACTTTCCCGGTGCCGTCAGCTCTGTTATCGAAGCCTATGAGAGCATTACCGAAGAAGAAGGGCGCTTGAGCGACATTCTTACCGGCTTTCTTGATCCTGATGATGATGGTGTGATCGCAGCGCCGCCTACTGTTGATGACAGCAATAGCGACAACAGCAACGATAGCGGCGACGATGACGACGACAGCGATGACGAGGTTGAAAAAGGCCCCGACCCTGAAGTCTGTCGCGAACGTTTTGGTGAACTGAAGGATCAGCTTGCGGTTGCGGAAAAGGCTATCGCCAAGCATGGCCGTTCCAGCAAGGAAGCCGTCAAAGAGCTGAATCGTCTGGGTGAGATTTTTGCGCCCTTCAAACTGAATGCGAAGCAGTTCGACAACCTGATTATTGAAGTGCGCACGTCCAACGAAATCGTGCGTATGAATGAGCGCAGCATCATGAATATTTGTTCGCGCCACTGCGGCATGGATCGCAAAGAATTCATCAAGCGCTTTCCCGGTAACGAATCCAATCTCGACTGGTTGGCCGATCTGATTGATGAAGGGCACAGTTATTCCGCCAAGCTTGCAGAATTTCAGGAAGAAATTGTACGCGCACAACGCAAGATAGGGGCGGTAGCTGAAGACACCGGCTTAACCGTTTCTGAAATCAAAGACGTGAATCGTCGTATCTCCATCGGCGAAGCTAAGGCTCGTCGCGCCAAGAAGGAAATGGTTGAGGCCAACCTGCGGCTGGTGATCTCGATTGCGAAAAAATACACCAACCGCGGCTTGCAGTTTCTGGATCTCATTCAGGAAGGCAATATTGGCCTGATGAAAGCGGTAGACAAGTTTGAATATCGCCGTGGCTACAAGTTCTCGACCTATGCCACCTGGTGGATTCGTCAGGCGATTACCCGTTCCATCGCCGACCAAGCGCGTACCATCCGTATTCCGGTGCACATGATTGAAACCATCAACAAGCTCAATCGGATTTCGCGCCAGATGCTGCAGGAAATGGGGCGCGAACCCACGCCTGAAGAGTTGGGTGAGCGCATGGATATGCCGGAAGATAAGGTGCGTAAAGTACTTAAAATCGCCAAAGAGCCCATCTCGATGGAGACGCCCATTGGTGATGACGAAGATTCCCATCTGGGTGACTTCATTGAAGACAACATGGCTGAGTCGCCAGTAGACACCGCCACCGGCGAAGGTCTCAAAGAAGCGACGAAGTCGGTGCTGTCCGGGTTGACGGCGCGTGAAGCCAAAGTACTGCGCATGCGCTTTGGTATCGAAATGAACACCGACCACACGCTCGAAGAAGTGGGCAAACAGTTCGACGTAACCCGTGAGCGTATTCGTCAGATCGAAGCCAAGGCCCTGCGTAAGCTGCGTCATCCCAGTCGCTCCGATCACCTGAGAAGCTTCCTCGACGAATAATCCTTTCGCGATATAGAAACTTGCAAAGCGGCGCATTATAATGCGCCGCTGCTGCATTAGCCTGACCTGTCAGCTAACGCAGGAATTTTGATTTGAGGCAAGGCGCCGCGCAGATCGTTGAGGGAGCATACACCAAGTATGTGACCGAAAAGGGCGAGCACGCGACGACGCATCAAATTAAAATAACAAGTTAGTGCCCCCTTAGCTCAGTTGGTTAGAGCACCCGACTCATAATCGGTAGGTCCCCTGTTCAAGTCAGGGAGGGGGCACCATTTTTATCTACTATTACCGGCTAATTGAGCAATCAACTCCCGCGTGAGGCTGTTGAGCTCTTTCGAGGGATGTTCGAACTTGAGACCCGCCTGGTAGAGCACCACAGAGCCCATTTTCACCGGCTCCACTCTCACCACGCGAGCGCGCAGTTTCAGGTTAAACCCACCATCCATGGTACTGATCATGGTTTCTAAAGACTGCCCGATTTGTATCGGGTCCGGAACGGTCACGCCCATGCCGCCAGCGGAGATGTCGTCCAGCGTGGCGTGCAAGTCGTCAGGGCCATCGAATTGAATATCCAGATGTTGCGTGAGTCTGGCATGCTGTCGCAGCCCTTCATTATCGCCCGATTGCGCCAACTTTTTCAGTAAGCTTTCAAAGGCGTCCTGATCTTTGGTGGCAATACTTGAGAAGCGCAAGGCCATACCCTCACCCTGTATAGAGCTTAATGGCCAGGTTCTGAGTACTTTTGCCTCTAGCCTGATATATGGGGTGGTAATTCCCGGTAGAAGCAGTTGTATGGTATCGCCCGAATGCGTCTGCGCCTTGTCCACGACTATCGACGCACCACCCCACGAGATATTCTGCGTGCGGGCCGTGCTAGGTTGTGCGTTACCCGACCAGATTATTTTGACCGGTGCAGAAACACTAATACGTAACTGTTTGCGCCGTTCTTCATTTTCTTCGTCGGTGTTCGCAGCCTTCTTGGGCGGCGCCTCTGCCGCCAGCACACGCACAAGTTCAAGCGCTTCTGCAACCAGATCTCTACTCTGCATAAAGAGCGC
>JBFHUL010000017.1:0-46097 GCA_041590075.1 Oleiphilaceae bacterium | reverse complement strand
CCGGTGCAAGATAAGCATTTCCAGGGCGAACAACATCCCCATCTTCCGCGTGCTTGATGCGCAATTTAGACAGCGAATTTAAACGTTCGGCGAATGCCGGAGTAAAGGTCGCGGGCATGTGTTGTACCAGCAACACTGGCACCGGCAGGTTTGCCGGCAGCGCCGAAAGAATCTTCTGCAAAGCAACCGGACCGCCTGTAGATGTTCCGATGAGCAACAGATCCACGGGGTGAGCGATTTTCTGACGCGCCTCTCGGATACGACCGGCCCTTGAGGGCGCACGGGCGCTCGGCGGCGTTGGGGAAGCTTCAGCAGGCCTGGGTGAGACATCAGGCGCGACCGATGGCGAGGTAGGCGCGACAGAGGCCTGTTCCGCGAGCTTTTTACGTGACGGCTTAACGAGGGTAAGAATGCGCTTGCGCAATACATCCTGCATCTTCGATGCGTCACGCGCGATGTCTTCAAAATTTTTGGGTAGAAAGTCGACTGCACCGGCCTCAAGTGCATCCAGCGTGACGCGTGCGCCCTCATAGGTAAGCGAGGAAAACATCAGGATAGGCGTGGGCGTTTCCTGCATGATCAGCCGCACGGCTGTCACGCCATCCATCACCGGCATCTCATAATCCATTGTGATGACGTCGGGCTTTAATTTTTTGGTTAACTCAATCGCCTCTCGACCGTTCGATGCAACACCGACGACTTTGATATCGGGAGCCGATTCGAGAATCTCACACACGCGTTTGCGGAAGAATGCGGAGTCGTCAACAACCAGAACAGTAGCTACCATTGACCTCCCTCACGCTGTTCGCTGTTGACGCATAAATGCGGCTTACCTGCGCGCCAGAAAAACCCGCAGACTAATCGAACCGAGCCGACGCCAGGCATTACGCATAACGCTGCAATAAACTCGGAATATCCAATATGAGAGCAATGCGGCCATCTCCGGTTATCGTCGCACCGGCCATACCAGGTGTACCGTGCAGCATTCCTCCCAAAGGTTTGATGACAACTTCTTCCTGCCCCACCAGTTGGTCTACGACGAACCCAACGCGCTGCGTACCCACGGCGACAATCACTACGTGGGCAGAATCACTGTTCTCAGTGTAGCTATCAACGAGCCAGCGTTTGATATAAAACAAGGGATAAACATTATCGCGAACCACAACACATTCTTGTCCGTCGACGACATTGGTGCGCGTCAAATCCAGATGAAAAATTTCCACCACACTCACCAATGGGAAGGCGAACGACTGCTCGCTCAGTTTCACCATCAGGGTAGGCATGATCGCCAGCGTCAACGGCACCTTAATCGTCAGGCGTGAACCTTTACCTCGCTCCGAGTCGATATTGACCGTGCCATTCAACTGGGTAATCTTGGTTTTCACCACATCCATACCCACACCGCGCCCCGATACATCAGATATCTCAGACTTGGTTGAAAAGCCCGGCGCGAAGATAAGATTGAAACACTCATTGTCGGTTAAACGCTCGGCGGCGTCTTCGTCATAAATGCCCTTTTCTACTGCTTTACGACGCAATACATCCGGGTCCATGCCGGCACCATCATCCTCTATTGCCAAGAGAATATGGTCGCCCTCCTGTTGCGCCGAGAGCACAACTTTGCCGATACGCGGCTTTCCGCTCTGCTCACGCACATCTGGCATTTCGATACCATGGTCCACTGCATTACGCACCAAATGCACCAATGGGTCAGACAAAGCTTCAACAAGATTTTTGTCCAGGTCGGTTTCTTCCCCCACCAACACCAGATTGACTTCTTTTTTAAGGTTGCGCGCCAAATCACGTACCACGCGCGGGAAACGCCCAAACACTTTCTTGATGGGCTGCATTCGCGTCTGCATGACAGCCGATTGCAAATCCCCTGTCACCACATCCAGATTCGACACCGCTTTCTGCAAGGCTTCGTCGGCACTCTCGTCACCCAGACGCTTCAAACGATTACGCACCAATACCAGCTCGCCCACCATGTTCATGATGTCATCAAGGCGTTTGGTATCAACCCGTACAGTCGTTTCAGTTGCAATACTCTCCGATTTACCTGCCGGCGCTTTGCGGGGCGCTGGGGCCGGTTTCGGCTCCTGTTTTGGCTCGGGTTTCGGCGCTGGTTTCTTTTCAGGTTCTGGAGGTGGCGCTGCTTTAGGGGGCTCTTTGGCCGGAGGAGGCGGTGGCGGAGGAGTACCCGCGGCGCCAGCCGCGGGCGCCTTGCCAGAACCATGCAGCTCATCCAGCAGGTTTTCAAATTCATCGTCGGTGATGAGCTCAGAACCACCTTGACCGGATGCCGCCGCTGCTCCAGTTTGTTGCGGAGCGGCCGGCGCAGATTCTCCACTGTCGATTTTACCGGTATCAAATTTTCCTTTGCCGTGCAGGTCGTCTAGAAGCTTTTCGAACTCCTCGTCACTGATATCGTCAGAACCACCGCTGCTTGAAGCGGGAGAAGCAGCTTCTGCGCCTGTATTTACCGGCTTTCCAGCACCGTGCAGCTCATCAAGCAACTGCTCAAACTCATCATCGGTAATTTCATCCTCACCACCGGTTTTTTCCGATGGAGCAGCAGGCGCGGCACTCGTGCCTTCGGGACCATCCAGTGCATCGAGCAACTGCTCAAATTCGTCGTCGGTAATATCACCGGAATCAGCCGGTGCTGCTTGTTGTGATGTTGGCGCCTGAGCGGGTTCCGCCGGAGCGGCATCATCTTCACCCGCAGGTTTGGCAAAACGTTCCAGGTCTTTAAGCAATTGCGGATCCGCTGGCGTCGGTTCTTTTCGATTGCGCACTTCATCGAACATTTCATTAACAGTATCGAGCGCTCTCAGCACCACATCCATCAACTCGGAATCAACACCGCGCTTGCCATTACGCAATACATCGAACACGTTTTCAGCAACGTGACAACAATCCACGAGCGCATCCAGCTGCAAGAAGCCTGCGCCGCCTTTCACCGTATGAAACCCACGAAAAATAGCATTCAACAAATCGTTGTCTTCGGGATTCTGCTCCAAATCAACGAGTTGCTCGGATAGAAGCTCCAATATCTCACCAGACTCAACAAGAAAGTCCTGGAGTATCTCTTCGTCCGCTTCAAAACCCATGCGTATGCCCCTTAAAAGCCCAGACTGGATAACAGGTCATCCACATCATCCTGACCGGAAACCACGTCTTCACGCTGATCAGTCTTCATTTGTGGACCTTCACCTGCTATATCCGATTGTTTTTGTTCTGCGACATAGACCGTTCCGGCAATCTGATCGACCTTTCCTGCCATTCTGACCAAATTCACCAAATTATCTTCAACTTCCTTCACCAGACTTGTAACGCGCTGGATCACCTGCCCGGTGAGATCCTGAAAGTCCTGTGCCAGTAATATATCTGACAGATTCTTGTAAACTTTATCCGAATCGGTACCGAGTTGACCTAAAAAGCTATCCATGCGGGTCGTCAGTACACGAAATTCGTCAGGTTTCATCTCTTTGCGACGCAGCCTTCCCCACTCTTTCTTTAGCTTGTTAGCTTCATCGCGGATCTCCGATGCCATCGGCATCGTAGCTTCAACCAGATCGAGTGTTTTATTGGCTGCTTTATTTGTCAGATCAACGACATAGGCAAGCCGATCGGTGGCATCTTCTATCTTTGAGAGGTCCTCGTCGCCTGTCGTGCGACTGGTATCAATTTGAAAATTTCGGATAGACTCGTGGAGAGAACGTGTCAGTTTTCCAACTTCCTGATAGAGCGTTTCATCGCGCGTGTGGTTGATCTCTGAAATCAGCGCCATCGCGCCGGTCATGTCGCCCGAATCAACCAGAATTTTTAATTGGTTTGCCTGTTCTTTCAGCGTTTCTTCAAGCACGCTTCCTGAAGTACCACTCACCGTTTCTTCATTACTCATGGCGTACCTAAATCAGGAGTCGATACGTTCGAAGATTTTTTCAATTTTTTCCTTGAGGACCGCTGCAGTAAAGGGTTTGACAACGTACCCGTTTACACCAGCCTGAGCGGCAGCAACAATCTGGTCGCGCTTGGCTTCTGCCGTCACCATGAGCACAGGCAGCGTTTTAAGGTTTTCATCAGCCCTTACATTACGCAGAAGATCGATACCGGTCATGCCCGGCATATTCCAATCTGTGATCAAAAAGTCGTATTTACCGGATTGCAGCATCGGCAACGCTGAGTTTCCGTCATCGGCTTCATCGGTATTGGTAAACCCAAGATCTCTCAACAAGTTTTTAATAATTCTCCTCATCGTAGAAAAATCATCTACCACAAGGATTTTCATATCTTTATTCAAGTCGACCTCCACTCACGTCGATACCCGAAATTGAGTTTAAAACCATAAAACAAGTCTAGCCGGAGTTCTTCGGCTGGCCAGTTTTTTTTAGCATTAATTCCAGTGCTGCAGCGCCTCGGGAGTACGCAGCAGCGCAAAGCATAACCTGCGGATTTAAAAGGTCAAATTTAGCTTATGCCCAATCACTCATGCGCGACCTTAAGCGCGCCGCCGCTTGGGAATGTATCTGGCTGACGCGTGATTCACTTACCGACAACACCAGACCAATTTCCTTAAGATTCAATTCTTCCTCGTAGTACAAAGAAAGCACCAGTTTCTCTCGCTCAGGCAACCCTTCGATCGCCTGCACCAGATTTTCTCGAAACGCACCCTGAATAAACTCTCTGTCTGGCCCCCCGCCCCTATCAGCGACGCCTTCAAAAGCACCGTCGCCATGTTCGGACACTTCTTCAAGACTGAATAACTTACCGCTATTGCTATCCTTCAGGCAGGCGAAGTATTCGTCCAGCGTCATATTCAACTCGGCCGCAATTTCTTCATCCTGTGCATCCCGCCCCTCACGATCCTCTATAACTTTGATCGCCTCAGAAATACGCCGGGCATTGCGGTGCACCGAACGAGGCACCCAGTCGCCCTTTCTCACCTCATCCATCATGGCGCCGCGAATACGAATACCGGCGTAGGTTTCAAATGCGGCGCCCTTGCTTGCCTCGTATTTACGAGCCGCCTCGAGCAAGCCGATCATACCGGCCTGAATGAGATCTTCCACTTGTACGCTTGCAGGCAAACGCGCCATCAAATGATGGGCAATTCTCTTAACCAGCGGCGCATGTTTGCGCACCAGCTCGTCGGCGTGTTGTACCTGTACTTCGTTATACATGATGGCGGGTCAGGGTTCTTGTTAAGTTTGCCTCGTGTCAATTCGACCGCCTGTCAGGCAAGGCCGAATCCCGTTCATAGAAACATAGCAGGCGTTGTTCAGGCTTGCACGAGTCGTTCAACAAAGAATTCGAGATGCCCTCGCGGCGTCGAGGGTAAGGGCCAACTATCAGCTTTCTGCGCGAGGGAGCGATACGCCATAGAAGCTTTGGCACGGGGATAGGCGTCGAGCACTGCACGTTGACGCTGCACGGATTTTTTCACCGCTTCATCGTAAGGAATGCTGCCGACAAACTGAAGGGCCACATCCAGAAAGCGCTCTGTCACGTTAGTGAGCTTGGAAAAGAGGTGTCGCCCCTCTTCCTGAGTCTTCACCATATTTGCCAGCACCCGGAAGCGATACATGTCGTAATCACGATTGAGTAACTTGATCAGAGCATAGGAGTCGGTAATGGATGTAGGCTCATCGCACACCACGACGATAACTTCCTGCGCGGCTCTCAGAAACGAGACCACCGATTCTGAAATACCTGCTGCCGTGTCGACAATCAATACGTCGAGATCGTGAGAAATTTCACTGAATGCGTTGATAAGTCCGGCGTGTTCCATGGGATTGAGCGACACCATCTTCTGCGTACCCGAAGAGGCAGGCACGATTTTCACACCCATTGGCCCTTCAACCATCACTTCACGCAGACTGCATTCGCCGCTGATCACATCGGCGATATTGCGCTTGGCTGTCAATCCCATCAGAACGTCGATATTGGCCAATCCAAGATCCGCATCCAGCACAACAACCCGGCGTCCTTTCTCGGCTAACGCCAAAGCCAGGTTGATTGAAACATTACTTTTGCCGACACCACCTTTACCGCCAGTGACTGCAATGACTTGCACCGGGCTAGAATTCGCCATACCGGTCTGTTTCCTCTTTACTTCTGCGGACCTGCTCTGCAAGCCTCTTATTGTTGATGCGGAGAGCCGACGCTCCTCGCCCAAGTAATTGATGCCTCAGGCGGTGTGAAAATAAAACGAGCCGGAAGGTTCCGATTCGTGAGAGCGAATTGTTACCCATCGCTCCGAACTATTCAACAAAGCTTCGGCTTTGTTGACCAGAGCCTCGCCCTGCATCAGATGAATATCTTCCGGTACGCGCTGCCCATCAGTGTAATACGCCGACCGTAAACCGGTTTCGTGCAGGAAGCTGATGACTTCACCAAGACTCACAGCTTCGTCAAGCTTGGTCATAATCGCGCCGGAAAGACCTACCATTCGATAGTGCTGATAGCTTGCGCACATCACCTGATACTGCCCTACTGCCGGAACAACCAGATACGTTTTGATCGCATGGCTCGCCATTCGAATTTCCTGTAACTGTTCGGACCAGCATGAATCGGAATGCATCAGTCCTGCGGTATCAATCAACACCAGCTTTTTACTTTGCAGGGTACTCAAAATGCTATCCAGATCATGCTGTTCATCGACGACATGTACCGGCACATTCAGAATTCGACCAAACACCTTCAGTTGTTCATGCGCCGCAATACGGTAGCGGTCTGTGGTCACCAACGCCAACCCTTCCGCACCGTACTTCATCACATAACGCGCAGCCATTTTTCCGATAGTCATGGTCTTGCCGCTTCCGGTAGGGCCCACCAGAGCGACCACACCCTGTTTATCCACCAGTTCGCCCTGCTCTTCCTTCACACCAGCAATCAGTTTTTCGCGCACGCTGGACCAAGCACTTTCATAGTCCGACCAGTATTTACTGCCTTGCTTTAGCGTGTCACAGAGAGAAGGTGTCAGACACAGCGACGAAAGCATTTTATTCACTTGCTCCGTTACCTGCTCGACCACAGGGTCGCGGCCCAATGAAGGCGCCGGTACGCGGGCTTGGTCGTTAATAAGGTTTTTCAACTCAAGAATTTCAGCTTTCATGTCGGAGAGATCATCCCACCCCCCCTTGCCTTTCTCGGAACGAGAGTTAGGCATAGCACGCTCGGATGTACTCTGGCGACCCGATTCTGTCGCCGCCATTGATCGCGCCAGTTTTTCACCTTCTGCGCTGCGCTTGCGCCGCACTTCTTCAATGCGGCGACGAGCCCGATCCATTTCCTGTTGTAATTTGAGATGTTTCTCAGCATGCATGCGCGCTATTTGTGAAGGGCTAGGCTGACCGTGACTGGAGAGTGTGTCTTTTACCTCCTCCACCGGAACCTCTTCTTCATAATCGAGCGCCGCGACCAATTCCAGGCCACCCTCCACTTTGGTGTTAGAAAGAATCACCGCATCGGGTCCGAGCTCTTCACGCACGTCACGCAGAGCTTCGGCCATATTCTTTGCAAAAAAGCGTTGTACTTTCATGTTTACACCCACCACGCCAAACTATTGACTTCGGCACCTTGTGCCGCGCCACAGGTTCGTCACTATTGACCAACCGTCGCAACAATGTTGATTTGCTTATTATTCGGCACTTCCTGATAAGACAAGACGCGCAGACTCTCACTGGTAAAACGAACAAATTTCGCCAATACCGGCCTTAAAGGCCCTGAAACCAGCAGTATTGCCGGCTTCCCTAACATTTCCTGTCGCTGCGCTGATTCAGTCAGCGACTTCTGAAGCGACTCCACAATGCGCGGCTCCAGAATCAGCCCCATATCTTCGGCTCCGGGCACTTTCTGCGACTGCTGCACAGACTTAAGCAAAAGCTGTTCCAAATCCGGCTCAAGGGTGATCACCGGTATTTCATCCTCAGCGCCACACAAGGTTTGCACTATGAGACGTTTAAGCCCCTGTCGACACGCCTCAGTCAATTGACCCGCGTCGGTACTTTTGGGCGACACATTCACGAGTGCCTCTGCGATGGAGCGCATGTCACGAATGGGTACGTCTTCAATCAACAGATTCTGCAACACTTTCAGCAACAGGCTGACCGAGAGGGTATTTGGCACTAATTCTTCAGCCAGTTTGGGGGAGGCCTTGGACAGCTGATCCAGCCATTGCTGCACTTCCTCATGGCCGATCAGCTCACTGGCATGCTTCTGCAGCACCTGATTTAAATGGGTAGCGACCACAGTACTGGCATCCACAACCGTATAACCGAGTGTTTGCGCGTGATCTTTTTGCGTCGGTTCAATCCATGTGGCATCCAGCCCAAAGGCAGGGTCTTTGCCTTCGATCCCCTCGATCGTACCGAATACCTGGCCCGGATTAATGGCCAGCTCCCGGTCGGGGTGAATTTCCGCTTCAGCCAGGGTGACGCCCATCAAGGTGATGCGATATACGTTAGGCATCAGCTCCAGATTGTCGCGAATGTGCACCGAGGGCATCAGAAAACCCAGTTCCTGCGACAGCTTTTTGCGCACGCCCTTGATCCGCCCAAGCAGCTGCCCACCCTGCGATTTATCGACGAGGGGAATCAGGCGATAACCCACTTCAAGGCCGATAATATCGACCGCGACCACATCATCCCAACCCAGCTCTTTTACAGGTTCATCGCCTACACCACCGCCAGCAGGCAGGGCATCCAGATCTTTGGTAATGGCTCCCGATGCATCCCGAACTGCCCCCTTTCCTCGTGTAGGCATGGGCCCGCTATAGGCTTCTGCAGCTGTCGTCTGGCGTTTTTTTTCACCCCACCAGGCCAGCCCGCCAATCAAGCTTCCCAAACCAAGAAAAGCCACGTGCGGCATGCCCGGCACCAGCCCCATCACAATCAATATACCCGCGGCAATATACAGCGCCTTCGGCGACAGAAACATCTGATCGAGCACTTGTGAGGACATATCCTGGGTGGTACTCACCCGCGTGACCATAATGGCGGCCGCGGTAGACAGCAGTAATGAGGGAATCTGTGCAACGAGACCATCACCAATAGTGAGTAGCGAGTATTTCTCCATCGCATCACCAAATTCGAGGTCATGCTGCAACATACCAATACTCAAACCACCAATAATATTGATGGCCAATATCAGCAAACCAGCAACGGCATCGCCACGCACAAATTTACTGGCACCATCCATGGAGCCGTAAAAGTCCGCTTCCATGGCAACTTCTTCACGGCGCGTTTTGGCCTCTTCCTGATTGATAATCCCTGCATTGAGGTCGGCGTCGATGGCCATCTGCTTGCCGGGCATCGCATCCAGAGTAAAGCGCGCGCTCACTTCCGACACCCGGCCGGCACCTTTGGTTACCACGACAAAGTTGATGATCATCAGAATCGCAAAGACCACGAGACCCACGGCATAGTTGCCACCGATCACCACCTCACCGAAGGCTTCAATCACCTTACCCGCGGCATCGCCACCTTCATGCCCTTCGAGCAGCACCACGCGCGTGGAGGCAACATTCAACGCCAGCCTCAAGAGCGTGGCAACCAGCAGAACCGTCGGAAAAATCGCAAACTCCATGGGCCGCATGGCGTACACACACACCAGGAGCACCACCAGAGCCAGAGCAATATTAAAGGTAAATAAGAGGTCGAGAAGAAAAGGCGGCACCGGCAGCGTCATCATGCCCAGTATGGCGACCAGCAAAATCGGGATCGCAATATGACTGCGCATCATTTTAAGTTGGCTGAGACCTACCATTTGCTGCATGAAATTCGGACCATCCGGAGTTAAATATCATCGCGAACGTCAATTTACTGACAAACACGTACCGCAACACCTACTACAGCAAAGTCCATGCTCATTCTTATATTTATATTGATATCATGCACTTGGAAAGGAGATGCCCTATTCGTCCCGACGTAATTCGTCAGGAATCGGGAAGTCGGGCATGCTGGGTCGCGGAGAAACACGACGCCGGAACTGTTTAAGCTGAAAGACATAGGCCAGTATTTGGGCCACGGCCATGTAAAGCCCGGCGGGAATTTCCTCGCCCACCTCGGAGTGATAATACACCGAGCGCGCCAAAGGCGGAGCCGCGACAATTTCCACACCATGCTCTTTGGCAATTTCCCGAATCTTCAAGGCCAGCTGATCGCCACCTTTAGCCAACAGAAGTGGGGCCTGGTCTTTCTTGGGGTCGTAACGCAGCGCAACCGAATAATGCTCGGGGTTGGTAATCACTACGTCTGCCTGCGGTACGTCCTGCATCATACGGCGCTGAGACATTTCCCGCTGCAATTGGCGTATACGGCTTTTTACCTCAGGTTTACCCTCGGTATCCTTATATTCGTCTTTGATTTCCTGCTTGGTCATTTTGAGATTTTTCTGATGGTCGTAGATCTGAAAAGGTACATCCACCAGCACAATCACAATCATCGTGCACGAGAGCAGAAAAAAGCTCCAAGCAAGAATGTCGGTAGCGTGCGCCATTGCCGGCACAACCCCTTCGGCCCCCAGGCCGAGCAGTTCGGGGGTCTGCATTTGCAGCAGCAAAACAGCGAAGAACATTACCACCGATACTTTGGCAATCGCCTTGGCCAGCTCCATCAGCGCTTTCAAAGAAAACATGCGCTGCAAACCTTTAATGGGATTCAAACGGCTGAATTTGGGCGCCGCGGCTTTGGCCGACAACAGCCAGCCACCCAACGCAATCGAGCCGATGATGGAGGCCAAAAACAGGAGAATCATGATCGGCGCCAGAGCTTCAGCGGCATCGGCGGCTGCATTACCGAGGTACAGCGCCATTTGTTTCGAGTCGAATATCGCTTCGCGCGGCAGAGAGAAACTGCTGTACATAATATCGCGCAACGCATTGCCAATTTGCGCGCCGAAGATCAACAGTCCACCGGTACCCATAATCAGCACTGCAGCGGTATTCAGTTCTTTTGACCGGGGAACCTGGCCCTCCTCCCGCGCCTTTTCGAGGCGCCTGGGGGTGGGCTCTTCGGTTTTCTCCTGACTGTTATCGTTCTCTTCTGCCATATACGAACACTCCTACGCGCGCTGTAACTCGCGCAGAAACCGGAACGTTTCTTCACTGATATGCTGAAATTGCGGCAGTAGTTCTCTTGAGCTCACCCAGATGATAAACAGGCCAAATATCATGGCAATCGGAAAGCCCAGCGAGAACACATTCATTTGCGGTGCGGCACGCGTCATGATACCGAACGACAGATTGATAATAAGCACCGAGGTAATGGCCGGAAGGGCGAGCAGCAACGCCGAGGCGAACAGCCAGTTGATGCGCATAATCACTTCCCATAATAAATCTTTGCCAAACCCGTTCGCCGACAGAATTTCGCTGGATACCGGCCAGGTTTTAAAACTTTCGATAATCACTTCGATCATCACGAGGTGCCCATTCATCGCCAGAAACATCAAGGTAACGGCGACCAGAAATATCTGAGACAACACCGCCACACTCACGCCATTGGAGGGATCGACCATGGACGCAAACCCCAACCCCATCTGCATGGCAATCATCTGGCCTGCCACCACAAACAGCTGCATCATCAATACAAAGACAAAGCCGAGTATGGTGCCAATAAAAATCTGCTGCAGCGTGATCAGTGCCGCCTCGATGGTTAACGCGTCAACCTCGGGCATGTCACCCAGCAGCGGCGCCACCACAATGGTCACGGCTAAGGCAAGCCCCATGCGCACACGCATGGGTACCAGCTGAGTGCCGATCACCGGCACCACCATAAAGAAACTGGCGATACGAAACAGTGGCCACAGAAACGAACCCAGCCAGGCCCCGATTTGCGCGTCGGTAAAGACCACGGCTCTATCCGATCAAGGTAGGAATATTCATGATGAGCTGCTCCGAAAAATCGATAATCTTCTGCATCATGTACGGGCCAGCCGCAATCAGCGTAATCAGGGTCACCAAGAGGCGGGGCAGGAAGCTAAGGGTCTGTTCGTTAATTTGAGTAGCGGCCTGAAACACGCTCACCATCAAACCTACCAACAGGCCGGGCAAGAGAATCAGGCCCACCAATACCACGATGATATAGATGGCTTCGCGCACCAGATCCAGAGCGACGTCGGGGGTCATACTGCAATCCTCCTGCTTTGCACTTATACGCCAAAACTCGCGGCCAAAGTACCAATAATCAAGGCCCAACCGTCGATCAACACAAAAAACATAATCTTGAACGGCAAGGAAATAATAATGGGCGACAGCATCATCATACCCATGGCCATCAAGACGCTGGCCACAACCATATCGATAATCAGAAAGGGCAGAAACAGCATAAAGCCGATTTGAAAGGCCGTTTTCAGTTCACTGGTCACGAAGGCCGGCATCAACACCCAGAAAGAGACCGTCTCTGGCGACTCGTATTCAACGCCCGAAATACGCACGAACAGATTCAAATCGTCCTCTCGTGTTTGCCCGAGCATAAAATCACGAAATGGCTCACTTGCTCGCTTTACCGCGTCCAGAGGCGCCAACTCCTCGGCCATATAGGGCTGTATTGCAGCTTCATTCACCTTCTCCAGAACAGGCGCCATGATAAAAATGGTGAGGAACAGCGATAAGCCCAAAATAATCTGGTTGGAAGGTGTTTGCTGCAGCCCCAACGCCTGACGCAAGATCGCAAATACAACGATGATGCGGGTGAAAGACGTCATCATCATGAGCATGGCCGGCAGGAAGGTCAGCGCCGTCATGAGCGCCAGTATTTGTAGCGTTACCGAATAGGATTGCGAGCCGTCTTCGTTAGTAACCAGTTGCACCGCCGGAATGCCGGTATCGGCAGCCATTGTCGATGCGAAAGGAAAAAACAAAAGCGCAGTAAATAGTGCGATAAAAGAAAAAAGTCTAGGCTTCATGTTCCGACTGCGGCGTCTGGCTTGCGTTGTGTTTATTACCCATCACGCCTTTGAAGGTCGCGAGAAAATCCCGGCTTTCCGGAGTATCTTCCACGGCAGGGGCATCAAAAGTGTGCAGGTGTGTAATTTGTTGCGCGGTAATACCTAATAAAAACTGCTTACCCTGAACCTGCACCACCGCAACACGTTCACGGTTACCCACCGGCAAGGCAGCCACCACCTTCATGTCTCGCACGCCCATGGCCCGCAACCCGCCCATGCGCCGAACAATCCACCCCAGAGCGAAAATCATGAAAATGATGCCAAGCAAACTCACCAGCACCACTGCCCAGTTTGAGACGTCACTCACGCGCACAGGCTTTTGACCCGACACATCGGAGATCTCCGGTGCGGTCGCTACCTCAGATTCGGAACGCGTTTCTTGATCACCTGCCGCAGATGCTGTGCGTGCCACCACATCCTGCGCCACAGGTGCTGGCGGGGTCTCTGCGTAGACCGCTGGCCACACCAACGAGAGACATACCAGCGTGGCGACCCATACCTGAATCTTCGATGACATAGACCCGGTAGCGCGCATCAACCCAACCGACGTATACGTTCAGAAGGGCTCACCACATCGGTCAATCGAATACCGAACTTTTCGTTGACCATCACCACTTCGCCATGGGCAATCAACGTCCCGTTCACCAGCACGTCCAGAGGCTCACCTGCCAAACGGTCCAGTTCGATCACCGAGCCCTGATTAAGCTGCAATAGGTTGCGAATCGGAATGGAAGTATTACCCACCTCCATCGAAATGGTCACCGGAATATCGAGAATCACATCCAGATCGGGGGTCGAACCACCTCCTGCACCAAAGCCCGGCGAAGCCTGAGGTGGCGCACTGTCAAAAGATTCAAGCGGCGCAGATTGGATATCCTCGCCTTCTCCCCCCATCGACTCGGCTTCCGCCATGGCGGCAGCCCATTCATCTTCGGCACCGCTGCCCTCTTCATCGGAATCACCGGATTCCTGCATGGCGGCTTCCCATTCAGCAGCGAGCTTCTCATCTTCGGATTGCCCTTCTGGGGGCGTATCATTATCACTCATCTTCCATTACACCTGTTATAAAGTTCGGACGTTCAATACGCTCCTCGATTTTCAATGCCAGAGCCCCGCCTTTTTCGCCCAGACGGGCTGTAAACATGGGCACCTTGTTGGCAGTCATCGTGACCAACTCGGGTAGTTCGACAGGTATAATGTCGCCCGCCCGCAGATTGGAGACTTCACGCAGACTGATCTGATTCTCTAGCACCGTTGCATTCACCGGTACGCGAGCCTCAAGCAAATCCTTCTTGATGGTATTCATCCAGCGCTCGTCGACATCATCCACATCACTCTGTACACCGGCGTCGAGCAGCTCCCGAATCGGTTCGATGGTCGAATACGGAAGTGCCAAATGCAAGTCACCGCCACCGCCATCCAATTCAATATGAAAAGTACAAATCACCACCACTTCACTGGGGCTGACAATATTCGCCATGGAGGGATTCACTTCGGAATTCACGTATTCAAAATCAACCTTGAAGACCGCGTTCCAGGCTTCCTTCATATCGATAAAGATCTGATCCAGCACCATCTGCACTACGCGGTTTTCGGTAGGCGTAAACTCCCTACCCTCTATCTTGGCATGCCGGCCATCCCCGCCAAAAAAGTTATCCACCAGTTTGAATACCAACTTGGCATCGAAGATAAACAGACCGGCCCCACGCAAGGGGCGCATTTTGACAATGTTGAGACTGGTGGGCACGTACAACGTATGAATGTACTCGCCAAATTTCATTATTTGCACGCCGCCCGTTGAAACATCGGCGTTGCGGCGCAGCAAATTAAACAGACTGATACGGGTGTAGCGGGCAAATCGTTCATTGATCATTTCGAGCGTGGGCATACGCCCACGCACGATGCGGTCCTGGCTGGCGAGGTCATACGACCGGACACCTTCCTCATCACCTTCGTCCTCGGTGTCGATGTCGCCATCATCAACACCGTGGAGGAGCGCATCAATTTCGTCTTGCGAAAGTAAATCTTGCACGCTTGTTCACCCGGCTCTCGTTAAATTGAATGCACCAAATCCCTGAGGATTACTGCAATACAAAGTTCGTAAAAAATACGTTTTCCATCAACGCCGACCCTTCCGCCTCAAGCACTTCGTTGATAATGCGCAAGGTCTCTTCACGCAGGGCCTGTTTGCCCGCTTCGGTCTGAATGGTCTCGAAGTCCTGCCCGCCATACAGATTTATTATTCTGGAGCGAATCAAGGGCATATGGTGTTCGAGCAAAGCAAAGGCATTTTCGTCGCGCGAAGATGTCGCCACATGTATCTGCATATAACGCTGGCGCCCACCCACATTAAACGTAACCAGAAAAGGTGGTTTGATGTCGTGGTACACCGCCGGCCCCTGTGGCAGCTCTTCTGTTACCTCTTCGCTCTCTTCGACTGTATCGGAACCGCTCAGTAAAAAGATCGTAACGCCCACCGACGCGCCAATGGCAATCAGCACCACCAAGGCAATAATGATAATGCCTTTCTTGGACTTGCCTTCTTCTGCCGGATTCTCGTTTGCTTCTGTATCGTTTTCAGCCACGCCAATTTCCCGTCGTTTTACCACCAATAAGGGCGCTGTAAAAGTATCACAGCAATCCCTGTGCCAGAGTTACATTCCACTAGAGAAGCCACGCATAAGTCCTTCAGACATAAGCATTTCAAAAGTGGAATAGCGAGTAATGAGAACTGCTAAGTTTAGCGCAAACTTGGCGGGTTTGGGCGTACTCAGACACAAGAAAGACGAATTGCTATCGGATTAAAACCAGGCCATGGACAATCACGGCGCAAAACGACATTGAAAGACATTGGTAAAGGTGGCAGGAAATTCAAATGGGTGCGCGCCTCAAACCAGTGAGGCGCGCGGATAGAGGCAAGTTTCAGGCGTAGAAATCAATCAAACGGTCGCTTTCCTTGCGCACCAGCATTTCATTGTCGTCAGAATCACTATGGCCGTCACCGTCTTCTGAACCGGCGCGCCCCCCGGCCGACTCACCGTGCTCCGAGGCATACTGTGCGTCCGCATCCCCATTCCCAACATTCACCTCACCCAGATTCACGCCATTCGCTTCCATCATCTCGCGTAAGCGGTGTACGTTGGCCTCCAGTAATTCACGCACACTGGCATGCTGCGCATTGAAACTCACCGTCGCCTGATCATTGCTGACGGAAATTTTCACCTCCACAGGGCCGAGCTCCGCGGGATTTACATGAATCTCTGCGGATTGAATCTGACGTCCGGTTAACCAAACGATCTTCTGACCAACCTGGTCGTTCCATTGCGGGTCACCTACGGGTACGTTTACCGCTGTGGTGTAGGGGCGCGCGGTCGCGGCGGTTTGTCGCGATTGAAGATCAATACCGCGCGTCAAGCCAGAAGATTTATCCTGTAATAATTCGTCGGCCCCCTCCGCACCTTCTGCGGCCAATGTCAGAGAAGCTGCATCCAGCTGCGTTCTGAACAACGTGTCCGACTCGCTGGTCAGTGGCGCCGCGGTGTATTGGCCCAAAGTGTTTTGCTGTGAAGTCATCATCTGCCATGCGCTGGTATCCCCGCCCTGACGAGGCATCAGGCCCGACTCTCCCGCCAACACCGCACCGGTTTGCGCCGAGAAGCCTGAAGCCGTTGAGCCGCTTACCTTGATTTTCGCATGCAGTTCGTCATTAAGTAGCCAAGCCGAAGCGCCCTGCTGCTGTTCTGCTTGTCCAAACTCTGCACGGCCCTCGCCGCGTTGCGCTGTGAGGGGCACCGTCCAGGAATTGTGCAGCGCAAGCTCTACCGATTCATTATCGTCAGATCCGGCGCGCGCATCGTGAGCGTGGCTCTCAGGATTCAAGTCGTGCGCCGCCATATCAACGGCTTTACCTTGTCCACCAGCGGCCATTTCCGGTTTCACAATGGCTGCCAGGAACGCCAGTTTCGCGCCTGACTCGCTCGACTCATCCCACTGCTCAATCAGCGCGGCTTGCCGCCCCGGCGGCAAGCGAATACCCGCTTGCTCAAGACTATCGGCCAGTTCTTGCCCATTCATGTCCAACAAAGACGCGCTGTCCAGCCCCTGGTCCTGCAAATAGGCCTCAAACTCACTCATCAGTTCCTGGCTGAGAAACTGTCTGACAGCAGCCGGGTCGCTGGTATCCACTCCAGCTTGCTGGGCCTGCATCAACAAGTCATGCAACACCGGCGCAAAGCCGTTGGAATCATCGGGAGCGCCTTTAGAATCAACAGCTTGGACCAGCCCCCCCAAGCCTCCTTTGAGCCCCTTCCCGACCGACTCCTGAGGAGCCGCCGCTGAAGGCGAAGACAAATTGAGTAGATTAAACGATTGCATGAAAGCTCCCCCGCATGGCACAAAACCCGCACATATCGACCAAGTTGCTACGCAATTTTCATCGCGCAGCCAACCATCTCTGCAAAGGGAAAAGCGAAAATCGGGCCAAGCTTGTTGGCCCTGTGTCTACAAGTAGCCTTGCAAGGCCTGCCCAACCTCAGAAAGCTCGGCGTTGAGCGTCTCCAAATCCGCGGGCACGGCATCGAGATCACCGGCTCGGGCTTTGTGCTCAATGCTCTGGCACAAGTCGCCCATGCGGCATGCGCCGATGTTGCGACAACTGCCTTTCAAGCTGTGGATACGCATGACGAAACCCTCGCGATCGTCCCGCGCAACACAGTCGGCGAGTTCACGAATCAACTTTTGGGAATTTTGAAGAAAACTGTGAATTAACTTGGGCAGATCATCTTCCATGATGAGCTGCAGTTCGGCCATAATTTCCTGATCCAGCAACGACATCAACCATCTCTCCTCAGCGCATGGCACTGGCTGGTAATTTAACGCTGTGTATTTCACTGCGCCAACGATAATGAGCTTCGACCGCTCGCCCCGCCGCTAAAAAATCAAGCCGCTCACAGAGCGAACTGACCAGAGGGAGCCCTCGCCCCGAATACCGCGTGTTTTTGGGAATAGAAAGATCCAGCTTGCGGTGATCAAAGCCCTCGCCGCTATCCTCCACACGAATAATGAGCAGCCCCCCGCCGTCTTCAGGATGATGCCGCACGTCCACTCTGATTTTCTGATCCTGCAGGCCCTGCAGCCGCTCGTCCCGCAACGCGTAATACTTTTTAAAGCCTTCGGCATCGGCTTTCAGCCGCGAGTCCAAACCCAACAAGCCATGATCAATGGCATTGGAAATCAACTCAGCATAGAGCGTGTAAAGATCCTGCCCAAACGCTTTCAGTTCCGGCACTTCCATACTTACGTGCAGCATGAGCGGTACAGGATTAAAGTTGCGAATCGTATCGTCATACATTTCGTAGCTGAACGACCAGTCTCGTGCACCGGGCATACTGCTGGTTGCAAGCATTTCCTGATCCTGCACAGCCCAGGCATCTTCCACCATGGTCACCTCGGCCATGGTCAGATCATCTTCGTTGCCATGGTTGCGCGAGAACGTTCGTGCGCCATCGACAATCGCATCGAACGCGCGTTCGGGTGCGGCATGCTCCAGGCAAGCCCGCAAGCGTTCCAGACCATACTGTTCACCTTGCGAATTCCGCAACTCAACAATCCCATCCGACCACATGTAAAGACGATCATGCAGATGCATTTCATGCAGCGCGCAGGTAGCGTTAAATTTCTCTGCGGCCAGTATTCCCAGCGGCAGGTGATCCGAAGAGACGTGAACGATGTCGCCGGAGGCGCGACGCAAGAGCAAGTCCGGTAATCCGCCATTCCAGATTTTAGCGCGTTGCTTGGCATAGCTGATATCCACCATGGCAGCGCAGCAGAAAAAACCCACCGGAAGGATGTTTTTCAACTTAAGGTTGATTTCGTGCAGAATGCTTTCCGTACCAAAGCCCTTTGCCACCATGCTGTAAAAAATCTCAGACAAGGGCATCGCGCCAATCGCCGCCGGCAATCCATGACCGGTAAAGTCGCCTAGAAAGAGTACCAAGCCTCCCGAGGGTTTGCGGGCCGAAAGCAGCACGTCACCATTGAAGACCGACATGGGCGACAGAATATGCTTGATGTTGTGCTGATCCAGACAACCCATGTGCGCCACGTTGTCGTAGACTTTTTTGGCGATCAGCTGTTCCTGCAGGAAGCGCTCATTACTCTTGGCAATATCATCTCGCTGCGCTTTAAGCGTGCGCTGCATATGCAGCATCCGGTGAAAGACTTCGATTTTGGCTGCAATGACAACCGGACGATAAGGCTTGGAAAGAAAGTCATCGCCGCCCGCTTCCAGGCATGAAACCAGCGCGTCGTCATCGGTCAAGCTGGTGAGGAATAGAATGGGTACAAGCGTATCGCCGGCAAGACGCTTAATGGCTTTTGCCGCCTGCTTGCCATCCATTTCAGGCATCATGGCATCCATGAGCACCATCGCCGGAGATTCATGCTTAAACTTATGCAGGGCTTCACGGCCATCGGCCGCGCAGCAGGTCTGATAGCCCTGCTCACGCACAATACGCTCAAGCAGAATGCGGTCCGGCTCGCTATCCTCGACGATGAGAATCTTGATATTTTTTTTGGGCGACATCAGCGAATCGGAGGACTAACGAATGTCGAACAGTTGCTCAAAATTGGAGATGGCGAATATCTTCTTGACCTCGTTATTACAATTCAGAATTTTGATATTCGCCTGATCTCCACCGGCATAATCCCGCAAGAGCAGTAGCATCCCCAAGGCCGAGCTATCCAGATAACTGGTTTCCTGCAAATCGATGCGGTATTCGCGAATAGAACTATCCAAGTGCTCATAGGTTTCCCTAAAAGCCTGGTGGGCGCTGAAATCGAATCTACCCTCTACCCGTATGGTGACGGTATCGCCATTAGGCCCGATCTGGCTGGTAATGCTCATTGCTGCGGCAAGCTCCTGAATTTTAGGCTGGAAAGCGTATGCTTATTGTATTCAGCTTAATCCAGTTTTTACCATTTTCCATAAACGCAGGCTGGCCGGATGAAATTTATACGTCGGAGGCATTACCGTGGAGGATGCGCCACCCTCAGCGGCTTAATCTTGCCCGGCGGGCATTCAAATCATCTTCGAGGCGTTTTTCGAGCTGTTTATCGCGCACCAGACTCTCCTCGGTACGACAACGTTTAATCAAGTCATTGAGACTCTTGCACTTTTCCCGGCAAGCCAACCATTGCTTACGCTCCTGCTCAAACGCATATTCAGCGTGTTTTACCACCTGTTCCTGCTGCGTGATCGCTGAGGCCAGCTGTTCGACAAATCGGTGATAGGATTGCAGGTTCTGCACGGCCATCGCGCCCTGCATGGAACCCTTCAAACTCTCGAGGTATTGGGCCTGATATCCCTGCAGGCTATGGAGTTGTTGGCGCTGCTGATCCAGCTGCTGGCGCACCCGCTGCAAACTTTCCATGGCAGCCTGCTCCTTACGGTGTGCGACATCCCATACCAGTTTGAGTCGCTCTGATCGTTGCGCCATGGTTTAGCTCTTAGCCCTGCCCGGCAGGCGCCGGTTCAGCGCTTGCTCCCTGGGCGATGGTACTGCGCATCTGCCCCACAGAGGCCTCTGCATTGGCCGCGTCGTTCAGCCCCTGTTGCAGAAACTGCCGCATGCGATCGATACGTTCAATGGCAAAATCGGTGTGCGGATCGGATCCCGGCACATACGCTCCAACGCTAATCAGGTCGCGCGCCTGTTGATAACGCGCATAAATCTGTTTGAAACGCTGCGCGTCCTTCAGGTGTTCCGGGGGGACCACATGAGGCATGACGCGACTGATTGATGCTTCCACATCGATCGCGGGGTAATGGCCTTCTTCCGCCAGCGCGCGCGACAGCACAATATGGCCGTCCAGAATTGCACGGGCCGCATCGGCAATGGGATCCTGCTGATCATCGCCTTCTGTTAATACGGTGTAAAAGGCCGTGATCGAACCGCCACCCACCGGACCATTTCCGGCACGTTCCACCAACTTGGGAATCTTGGCAAACACCGAGGGCGGATAGCCCCGGGTAGCCGGAGGTTCGCCCACCGAGAGGGCAATTTCGCGCTGCGCCTGGGCATAACGGGTCAGCGAATCCATCAATAATAAAACTCGCTTACCCTGATCACGAAAATACTCGGCAATCCGCGTAGTCAGCATGGAGGCGCGCAAGCGCATTAAAGGCGAGTCATCGGCCGGTGACGCAACCACCACCGAACGGGCCAGACCTTCATCCCCCAGAATGTCTTCGATAAACTCTTTAACCTCCCGGCCCCGTTCGCCAATCAAACCTACCACGACGACATCGGCATCGGTAAAGCGCGTCATCATGCCCAACAGCATACTTTTACCCACACCGGAGCCGGCAAACAGACCCAGACGCTGCCCCACCCCGACCGTGAGCAAACCGTTAATGGCCTTGATCCCGGTATCCAGCGACTGACGAATGGGCGCTCGGGCGAGAGGATTAATAATATCTCCCGACAGCGGCAGCTGATCTTCGGCGATCAGCGGGCCTTTGCCATCCAGAGCTTTGCCTGCACCATCAAGGACGCGCCCCAACAGCCCCCATCCCACGGGAAACTGGTTATCAAACTCCGTCGGTGTCACCAACGCGCCGGGCTTGAGGCCCTCGGCATTGGTTAGCGGCATGAGAAAGGTACGATCGCCATCGAACCCCACCACTTCCGCTTCAATCTCCTGGCCATTGGCCCCATGAATCAGGCAACGGTCTCCCACCACGGTATTGCAGCCCACGGCCTCAAGTGTGAGCCCGACCATGCGCGTGAGACGACCACTGACTTCAGGCTTGCAATCACGCGGCAGGGCCTCGGCAAGTCGAGTCAACTTATCAGACACCGGACTATACATCTGCGTCTCCAGCATCATCAGCGTCGGCTTCAGGTTTGGCATTTCGCTCTTCTGAAGGCGCTGGCTTGGGTTCTGGGTGATGGTCTGATTCAGGAGAACACGCCTGCTCCGAACCCTCGGGCGCTTCCCCACCTTGCTCAGATTCAGAGGAAGCATCATCAAGGTCCGTTCCCGGCAAAGCGGCACTCACAGGCGTATCCGGTTGTTCGGACTCCGCCTCAGCCAGCACAGTGCCATGAAAGTCTGCGCGTTCTTCCATGGTTGCCGACACTTGGCCACCGGCCTTCTGCTGCGGCTGTTCGTTACTTGCCCGCATCAGCATTTGATGCACCAGTTTTTGAAAGCGCTTCTCAATGGTGAAGTCGTACTGCTGAGTCGTGGAGTCAACCAGACAGCCACCTGCCTGTACTTCCGGATCAACTTTTACTTCTGCCAGGCTGTCGGCGGCATCCAGCGACTCACGCACATACTCGGCGTCCATCTGGTTAACTCGGAACACCACATTTTTGGAGTGACGCGGCAATAATGACAGCGCCTCAAGAATCACTTCCTGAATCACTTTGGAGTCTGTCAGTAGCTCGCGGCGAATCACCGATCGTGCGATGGCCAGCGACACATTGAGCATGCTTTCTGCTGCTTTGCCCTGTTCTTCACTCAAGGGTTCCGACAAGCACTGCATCAGTCGCGTAAGTTGTTGCTGGGTGTGTTTGATATGCGCCTGACCTTCCTGCAAGCCCTGCGCTTTACCTTCTTCTCGCCCCTGCTTCAGGCCTTCTTCATGCCCGCTTGCTTGACCTGCCTTGAAACCATCCTGCTTGCCCTGCTCAAAGCCTTCTTGATAAGCCTCCTGACGAATGCGCTCCAGATCCGCAGCGGTCAGCGGTTTAACCTCTTCACGCCGCCGTGCCGGCGTGCGGGGTTTGGCGGACTCTCCCAGACTGGGTAATTCCCAGCGCTCATAGGCCGTTAATTCGCCCGCAGGTATGCGCTTCTTATGGTCAGTCATCGACAGCGCCCTAGATCATTTCTTCGCCGGAACCGCCGAGGGCGATTTCACCGGCATCTGCCAGCCTGCGTGCAATGGTAAGAATATCTTTCTGAGCCCCTTCCACTTCGCTGACTTTAACCGGCCCTTTGGCTTCCAGATCATCACGCAGCAATTCGGCCGCTCGCTTGGACATATTCTTGAATATTTTTTCCTGCAATTCGTTGTCGGCACCCTTGAGGGCAACGATCAACACTTCGGACGACACTTCGCGCAACAGTGTCTGAATGCCACGATCGTCCACATCTTTGAGGTTCTCGAATACGAACATGAGATCTTCGATCTGCACCCCCAAATCGGCATCGATTTCCTTGATACTGTCCATGAGGTCGCCTTCGAGGGAGGTATCCATAAAGTTCATGATTTCCGCCGCGCATTTCACGCCACCAATCTTGCTGGTCTTGGTTGCCGCGTTTCCGGAAAACTGCTTTTCGAGAATATCGTTGAGTTCCTGCAATGCCTGCGGCTGAATGGTATCGAGCGCAGCCACACGCATCATCACATCCAGGCGCACTTTCTCATCAAAAATCGCCAACACTTCGGCGGCCTGATCCGGTTCGAGATAAGACACCACGATGGCCTGAATCTGCGGGTGCTCATAACGTATGAGTTCCGCTACCGCCCGGCCGTCCATCCATTTCAGGGTATCAAGCCCCGTGGTATTACCGCCCACCAGAATGCGATCAATGAGACTCGCGGCTTTGTCTTCGCCCAGCGCCTCATTCAGCATGTTCTTGATATATTGATCCGACCCGATCCCCATGCCGGTTTGCGTGCCCACAGCTTCGAGAAACTCGAGCATGACCGCTTCAACCTGCTCCTGGGTGACATTGGCCAGCGAAGCCATGGAGGTCCCCACCCGCTGCACTTCCTTGGGCCCCATATGTTTGAGGATTTGTGCGGCGTCGGCTTCACCCAGACTCATCAGCAAGATGGACGCGGCATCTACGCGAGAAAGCTTTTGTGCCGGTTTTTTATCGCCTTCATCAGCCATCTTCGTTCACCCACTGCCTTATTACCTGTGCCACGCGTGCGGGGTCTTCAGCCACCAGACCCTTCAGCGCATTGAGCTGTTTATCATACCCCTCGGAAGCACCCGGTAAAAGGAACTCATCGGCCGCGCTGAGGGTTACCCGCTCACCGGCCTGCCCCTCGTCCATCTGATCCAGCTGAGCGAGACCATCTTCGTCGCCGGCGAGTGCCAGCTCTTTCGCCTGCGCGCCGGCATCGGCCAGGTTTTTGAAAGTAGGACGAATCACCGTAAAGATCACAATCAACGCAACCAGAATTGCGACGCCTTTCCACACTGCATCCCAGAACCAGTTCTGCTCCCACATGGGTGGCTCAACGAAGGGCTCTATTTCCTGCGGCGCAAAGGGCGTGTTGATCACCGTTACACTGTCGCCTCGCGCGGCGGAATAACCCACCGCATTACGTACCAGAATAGTCAGGCGCTCCAGCTCCTGCTCACTCCAGGGCGTAAAGGACACCTCGCCCGTTTCAGGATTCACATTACGAATATCATCAATTGCGACCGCCACGGTTAAGCGCTGCAAACGCCCCTGTTGATGCCGCGTATAGCTGATGGTGCGATCCACTTCATAATTACGGGTGGTTTGCTTGCGCAGATTGGTCGGCACGCCACCTTCGCCGCCACGGCCGGCACCACCCGCCACCTGTGGCGCCGCTCCTGCAGCGGGGGGTTGATTCGCCAAGGCGCCAGGCACGCCGCCTTCAGCCGCCATCTGACGCTGCTCATCAAGCGTTTGCTCGCTGCGCACCGCCTGCATGTCGGGATTAAACAGCTCTTCCGTTTCCTCAATCGCCGTGAAGTCGACATCGGCGGACACCTCAGAGCGGAAGCGCCCACTTCCAAGAATGGGATCAAGAATGCTCGCGATGCGGCCGTTCAGCACCGATTCGATTTTGCGCGAATATTCAAACTCACGCGCCACCATGCGGTCTTCTTCGGTTTCGTTATTACGCGACAATAAATTGCCGCGCTGATCCACCACGGTCACATAGGACTTATCCATCTCGGGCACACTGCCTGCCACCAGATTAACAATGGCTTCGACCTGCTCGCGCGACACCGACGACATCGATGACGTTTCCACCAGCACCGATGCAGAAGGCTGACGATTATCCCGAACAAACACCGAACGCTTGGGAATCGCCAGATGCACGCGCGCGTTACGAATATTACGGAAGCTGCTGATGGTGCGGGACAGTTCGCCTTCCAGCCCGCGTTTAAAGCGGGTATTTTCCATAAACTGGCTGGTACCCAGCCCCTGCTCCTTGTCGAGCAGCTCATAACCGACATTACGATCGGGCGTAATTTCCGCCGCAGCCAGTTTGATACGCGCCTCGTAAAGCTGGCTGCTTTCCACCAGCAACACCCCCGAACGCGGATCGACTTTAAATTGAATATTGTTGAGGTTGAGTATGCGCGACACTTCTTCCATATCCTGAGCAGCTATGTCGTGCATCAAGGGCTGGTAGTCGGGCTCCTGTAGCCACAGCACCAAGGCAAGCCCCAGCGCCACACTGGCAGCCAGCCCGATCATCAGACCAATTTGACGGAATAGACTCAGACGGTTAATACCCGTCATCAGATCGCTTTCGCCCGCCGGAATATCTGGCGAGTCGTCAGTCGCCGCCGGTAATCCGGCGCTTGCATCGGAGGGGACGATGGCCATAACTCAGTTCGCCTCGGTCATGTATTCGTATCCAAATGCCTAAACGGGCATCTTCATAATGTCTTCGTAGGCCTGAACGACCTTGTTACGCACCTGCGTTAGCGCCTGAAACGATACCGAAGCCTTTTGGGACTGCACCATTACCTGCGTAATACTCACGTTGGGGTCACCCATTTCGTAGGCGGTGCGTAACGCGGAAGACTGCTGCTGTTCGGTGTTGACGGCATTCACGGCGTTGCTCAGCAGGTCACTGAACTTGGGTGTCTCTTGCGTTTCAGGCGTACCCTGAATACGGGTAGGCGACACCTCAGGGCGCAAGGCTTCCGGCTTTTGCACTTGCGCCTTGAGCGTTCGCATCTCTGCCAACACCTGATTGATATCTGCTCTGCCCGATACGGAACCAATTCCAGACATAAGCACTCTCCGTCAATTAATCGTCAAAATCTGTTACTGATGTGGTTACTGCAACATGTAGGCCAAGTTCACTCGCCAGCGTCTTCCACCCTTCCATAAAAAAAGGGGCCCTAAGGCCCCAAACGGTCATCAGCAGATTGACAAACCCATTCTTCAGGCGGCGAGCTCCGCCGCCACATCAATACCCGACTCACGCATTTGCGCAAGCTTGTAACGCAGCGTGCGAGGGCTGATCCCCAGCTTCTCCGCAGCCTGCTTTTTACGGCCATTTTCCTGGCGCAAGGTATCCAGAATAATCTGATATTCACGCAACTTGAGATCCTTGCCCAAGGCACTCCCATCTTCCTCCAACGAAGATGCATTCAAATCACGCTCAACTTCCTGGGACGCATGCGACTGCAACAACCAGTCCGGCGATTCGCTCAGATCAAGACAAAAATCCGCTGCGCTGACTTGCTGGCCTGTCGCCATAATCAGCGCGCGCTGCACCGCGTTGTCCAGCTCACGCACATTGCCCGGCCAGTGATATTGAGTCAGCGCCGAGCGCACGTCGGCACTGAACTGTATACCCTCTCGCTTCATTTTGCCGGCATGCACCCGCAGCAGCCGTTGTGCCAAGGGCCAGATATCCAGTGGTCGCTCGCGCAACGGCTTCCAATTCATGGGGAAGACACTTAGCCGGTAATAAAGATCTTCACGGAATTTTCCTTCCTGTACGTACTCTTTGAGGTCACGGTTGGTGGTAGCCACTACCCGCACATCCAGCGGAATGGCTTTACGCCCCCCCACACGCTCTACTTCTCGCTCCTGCAGTACGCGCAGCAACTTGGCCTGCAACCCCAATTCCATTTCGGAGATTTCATCGAGCAGCAGCGTGCCACCATTCGCCTGCTCGAACTTACCGGGCGAGCTGGCGATGGCACCGGTGAAGGCGCCTTTTTCGTGACCAAACAACATGGCCTCGAGCATATTCTCAGGAATCGCCGCACAGTTCAGCGCCACAAAAGGCTTGTTCTTGCGCGGCGAATGGTCGTGAATATAACGCGCCAGCACTTCCTTACCCGTGCCGCTTTCACCCGACACCATCACCGTCGATTCGGATTCGGCCACGCGCCGTGCCACCTGAAAGAACTGTTTGGTAAAGGGGTCTTCGGCGATGGGTGCATCTTCATGCTGTTCTTCACCGCCCTGCCCCAGAATTTTAACGATCGACTGTATCAGCACCTTGGGCTCGAAGGGTTTCACCAGATAGTCCGCGGCGCCATTCTGCATGGCGTCTACCGCATGCCTGATCTGTCCGTAGGCGGTAATCAGCATCATCGGTAATCCCGGTGCGCGGCTTTTCACCTGTGCCAACAACTCATGGCCATCCATGCCCGGCATATTGACGTCACTCACAATCAAATCAACCGACCGCTTATCCAGTTGCAGCAGCGCTGCCTCTGCGCAATCAGCCTCGATAAAATCCATTCCCGCCAGTTGCAAGGTAGTGCACAGCGCTTCGCGAAGTTCGCGGTCATCCTCGACGATTAAAATAGTAGTGTTGGACATGGATGTTTACTCCTGTGGACGGTTTTGCTTGCGCTTGGTATCGCAGTTTTTTGTTTTACTGGATGAGGGTTTGATCTCATAGGCCGGCAAGGTGATCGTAGTCGCCACACCCTGGTCTGAAGAATCAATTTTGAAGACTCCGTGATGAGCTTTCACCACCGCTTGTACCACTGCCAAACCCAGACCCGTACCCTGCGGCTTGGTGGTAAAGAAGGGTTCAAATATCTGTTCGCGTTTGTCCTCCGGTATGCCGGGGCCGTTGTCGCGCACATTGATCGATACCGTATTGTCGGCGCGAGAGCTCATACCGATACTCAAGCGCAGTGCCGGTTCGCGCTGCTTATGCGACTCGCCGGCCTCGATACTGTTATTGATGAGATTAAGAATGGCCCCGATCAAGGCCTCTTTGTTACACAGAATGACCCGGTCTGCCGCTGCATTTCGCCAGTTACATTTTACGCCAGCCTTGGCCAGCACCGGTTCGGCCGCGTAGCGCAGACTATCGAGAAACTCCCCCGCCGTGAGCTGTTCTGCCAGGCGCGTTTCACCTTTGGCAAAAATCAACATATCGCGGATCTGATGCTCCAGATGCGTGAGTCGGGCAAGCAGTTTTTCAGCACAGTCGACGCGCATGTCATCGTTGATTCCGGGCTGACACAGGTGCCCGGCATAAAGCATGGCAGTAGACAAGGGCGTGCGAATCTGATGCGCCAGACTGGCCACCATTTTTCCCAGCGACGAGAGCCTTTCTGCACGACTCACTTGCGCCTGTAACAAGCGGGTTTCGGTCAAATCGCTCAACAGAATCAACTGCCCCGGCCCCGATGTCATGGAACGGGTCTCGATGCGCACGCGGCGGCCATCCTTGAGTGATACTTCATGCCCGTCATCGTGTTTGGGCGAAAAACTGCGCTTGATGACATCGAGCCACAACTGCCCTTCGAGGGGTTCGCCCAGAAGATCCACCGCGGCAGGATTGCATTCCGACACCCGCCCTTTGTCATCCAGGAGAACAACACCGGCGGGTAAGATTTCGAGCAGGGTTGAAAGGCGTGTCGCCAAGGCTTCTTTTTCTTTGAATTGAGCCTCGCGCTGCAACTCTTCTTCCGAGAGATCATGGCGCAGTTGGCAGACTTTCTGTTCGAGCGTGCGATACGAAGAGGTGAGCTGGGACGACAACTGATCAAATAAAGACAGCGCCTGTTCGACAGGTGCCGGGTCCTGCTCTGGATCCAGTTGCTGCTGCTCGTGAAAACGTTGATGTTCAAATAGCGACGTCACCGCAGCAGTTTTGTTATCTTCGCTGCCCTTTTGGCCAACACGCGTGACGGCTGACTGAGGGAGTGCGGAGTGCTCGCCGGTGTTCTGTTCAACGGGTTGTCGTACTTGAGCCATGCTGCAGATTCCTGAAGGTATTCAAAGTCGTATTCATAAAGCCAGTTCGGCCTTTGATTACCACAGTCTAAGCAGGCATCACTCCAACTTACTATATTCCCTTATTTATCAACATTTTATTTGTAAAAACAAGAAACCCTTCTGACTCCCTATGACGCTTTTATGGCGCCCGACACACGAAAGCCGGAGACTCGCTCCGGCTTATTGACAAAAACATGACACCTCGCTGGCGCTATTCGTTCAAGCCGTATTTGCGCACCTTCTCAACCAAGGTTGTGCGGCGGATACGCAGTTTCTCTGCTGCCCGCGCTACCACGCCAGAGGCCTCGTCGAGCGCCTGTTCGATGAGCGACTTTTCGAGGTTTGCCAGATAATCCTTCAGATCGATACCGTTCACGGGCAACAAGGCCGGCGAATCCAACCCTACCAGACCATTATTCAGGCCGTGCGCATCCTGCTGGGTGTCAAAACCCACATCCTCATCTTCGACATGCCGATATTTCTTCGGCAATTCGTTCACCCCAATCACGTCGTAGGGGTGAATGATAGCCAGCCGCTCCACCAGATTTGCCAGCTCGCGCACATTACCCGGCCATTCATGTCGACACAGACTCAAAATCGCCGCCGAATTAAAGCGAATGGAGCCACGCTTTTCGGTTTCCATGCGCGAGATCAACTCGTTAATGAGCAGAGGAATATCCTCTACGCGATCTTTCAAGGCCGGCATCTCAATGGGGAACACGTTGAGGCGATAATAGAGGTCTTCGCGGAACGACCCTTCGACAATCATGTCTTCCAGATTCTTGTGCGTGGCCGCGATAATACGTACATCGGTTTCGGTGGTTTTATTGCTGCCCACTCTTTCGAAGGTTTTTTCCTGCAATACACGCAGAATTTTAACCTGCATATTCAGCGGCATATCGCCAATTTCGTCGAGGAAAAGGGTGCCCCCTTCCGCCAATTCAAACCGCCCTGCCCGCGCCGTGATCGCCCCCGTAAAGGCGCCCTTTTCATGCCCAAACAGTTCACTTTCAAGCAACTCAGCGGGAATTGCCCCACAGTTAACAGGCACGAAGGGCTTATTGCGGCGATGCGAGTTGTAATGCAGGTTGCGGGCCACAACTTCTTTACCGGTACCCGACTGCCCGGTAATCAACACGCTCACGTCTTTGTCGGCCACCTGCGACATCAACTCGCGCACCACCTGTACACCGCGACTGGTGCCCACCAGGCTACGAAACAGCTCCACCTGACGCTGCTTGCTGCGCCCGTTGCGGGCCGAATACTGGTCTCGAAATACCTGTGCCCGGTACAGGCTGTCGAGTGTTTTATTGTAATTGGGGGGAAACTCGAGCCGCGCAATGACCTTTTTGCGCAACACCTCATCGAGGCCATCCAATTCCGACTCGCCCACCAGCAACACCGGCAAGCCATCATCCAGTTCATCAAGCCCTGCCACAATGGGCTCCAGAGGGGTTTCATCGGTACCGATAAATACCACTCCCAACTGTGATTCCGTATCGTCATGGCTGTA
Organism: Oleiphilaceae bacterium; assembly: GCA_041590075.1. Classification (GTDB taxonomy): domain Bacteria; phylum Pseudomonadota; class Gammaproteobacteria; order Pseudomonadales; family Oleiphilaceae; genus PZPK01. The sequence goes on along the minus strand of JBFHUL010000017.1, from coordinate 15,637 downwards.
TCGACGCACGGCGTCCTGCCATTCATTCACGGGAGCGGTGACCACTTCTTCACCCAGAAACTGGAGAATGACCGTCAAATCACGAAGTACATCTTCGTTATCGTGCATCACCAGCACTTTCATATCCTGAGCCATTAAGTCAGACCTTCTTATTATGCATTGCGCGTTGTGTATTGAGTGTGATTGGGTCGTTGACGAAGTGCGAGAAATCTGGCTTGTCCAACGGTCACTTCGCGTGGCGGGTACAGCAAGGTTCACAACTTCTAACCATGCGTTTAATTAAAAGCGCAAAGCGCGCCAGAGTCAATAAAGTGACGCAAAAAATGGCGCAATTGCGCCATTGACTGCTTTTCAACAAAATACCGTCGCTTCTGTATGCCGGCGGATCTCCTGCGCCGACAGACATCAGGGGAAGCGGCTGCCCTGTTCGTAGGCGCGCACTGCCCGCTGATCCTTCTTCAACTTCGCGAGTTCGCCAGCAATTTCCTGGTAATTTTCCTGTGCGTTGCGCGTAGCCAGTGCATATATTTTCTGTAAGCGTTGCAGCAACACAATCATGGCTTGCTTGTCCTGCTCTGTTTGGCAGTGCGCAAGATCCTCGCCCAACTGTCGGCGCAAATCCGCATCAATGCCTGCCAGAGCCTGCCAGTCTTTGTCGAGACAGGCTTGTCGAAATGCATCCAGTAGTTCATTCATTCCATGACTCTCTGTGACAACAATCTTTATTTTACCTACGAACTGAAAATACCGTTCATGCTTACTTTAACCAGCAGACTCCGGTTCTGCAAAACTCGCCGCTTCACCCTCCTTGGGCAGGCCAGCCTGAAAGCGCACACTCACCATCAAACGCTCGATGAGATTTTCCTGAAGCCGCAGCATGTGACGAATGGCCGATTCGTTGAGCACGGTACCGCGTCGTAACAACAGAATCCCGGCTTCACTCACGATGTCTTTGTTCAGCACCATGTTTTCTGTCAGAGAATGCACCGGCAGCACCAGTTCCTTGCCCTCGCCCTGAGCTTCGATTTCGAGTGTTACCGACGCCAAAGCTACCAGAAGACGCTCATCATAGCGTTTGGCAAACCGCTGCAGCATATTCACGCAGTCGTCGTGCGTCATCATGCTACCAGTCTGATGACCCATACGGTATTCCACATAGTCTATCGCCAAGGCAAGGATGCGCGAGGACGTATCCAGCGTCTCGGCAGTCAAACCACTCGGAAAGCCTGAACCGTCGAGATATTCACGCTGATTGAACAATAACTGCGCCACTTCCTGAAATGGCGCCAGTGCCATGAGCGCGCAGGCACCATGCGCGGGGTATTGTCGATAACTCGCCAGCTCTTCTTCGTCCAATTGATTCAGCGCCTTGCGCAAAATCACCTCGGAAACCCCGATTTTTCCCAGGCCATGCAGCCGGGCCGCGCGACGCAGGCGCGTCACCTTGACTGCGTCCAGGCAAATCGACTCTGCCAGAGCAACCGCCACATCGGCCACCCGCTGACAGAACACGCGCTGCCCACGCAGCTTAAGATCCATGAGATTAAGTAACAGCTGCTCAACCACCAGATAACTGTCCTCCAGTGCCTGCGCCATAGCGGCCTGTGCCTGTTCACTTTCTTGGCGGAGCGCCGATTCGGCTTGTTGTTTTGCATCCAACTGTTTGCGTGCGAAGTCCATCAGCGCAGCCGTTTGTGCGACCTCGCGGGATTTTTGCTCCACATCGGAAGCAAGCGCGTCGGTTTTCTTTTTTAACTGATGCAGCACTTTATTCTTTTTCTTGTTCTTCCGGGTTTTCTCGATACCACTGGCAATCAGAGCCACGAGCTGTTCAGGATCCCAGGGCTTCGATACATAACCGAAAATCCCTCCGTCGTTAATGGCCTGAATAGTGTCCTCCATATCGGAATACCCGGTGAGCAGAATGCGCTCGGTCATGGGGTATTGCTCACGTGCCCGGCCAAGCAGCTCGGCACCACTCATGCCCGGCATACGCATATCGCTCACAATCAGGTCGTAGCGCTGCTGACCTAACAGTTCCAGCGCCTGCTCACCACCGGTCGCTGTATCCAGCGCATAGGATTGGTGGCGTAGCAAACGCTTCAAGGTGCTGAGAACGCTGGGTTCATCGTCGACTAACAGGACTCGCGCAGACATGGCTATACCTCTCGTTACTCCGGCGTGCTCATCACACCGTTCGAATGTGAGGTGACAGCATGACACAACCTGTCTTACCTGACATATGTATTTTTTATAATTTTTGTGAAATACCTTGTCAGTCTGCAATTAAGGCCTTGAGACTGCTTAATAACTCCTTGTTTTTGAATGGCTTGTCGAGCACGTTATCGGCGCCCAGCGCTCGCAACTCGGTCTCGCGCGCTTTACCCGCCGCAGACACCACCAATATTTTGATGTGCCCATAACAAGCATTACCTCTAATCACTTCCAGCAACTCAAACCCACTCATACCTGGCATCTGCAAGTCGAGCGTAATGGCTGTAGGCTTGTGCGACTCGAGCTGAATGCCCGCTTCAATCCCGTTGCTGGCGATGGCCGTAAGATAACCAGCTCTGGCGAGAGTGCGCTCCATCGAGCGTGCCATCAGCTCATCATCCTCTACAATCAATACGCGCCGGGAAGCTTGTTCTTTCGCCACTTCCGCCACTTCGGGTACTGCGGTTTCGACCCTACTGTCGCCTGTATTCGCCTCCCCCAACTCGGGAGGAATAGGCATATCGTTGGCACGCATGAATTTAATGACATTCTCGCGAGTGACACGGTTATCTCCACGGCCAGGCAATTTGTAGGCTTCGATATAGCCTTTATCGATCCAGCGAATCACGGTACGAAAGTTGACGCCGCAAAGTTTGGCTATCTCACCGGTGGTTAGCACATCTTTCATTCTGTTCCCCGTTGGCCGCTCAGGTACTACACCCAGAGCAATCTATACTGTGTAAGTGCCAACGCAGAAACAACGCCGGCCGCCAGCAACTATAGCGCATTACATTTTTTATACAAATAGCTCTAATGTCACATTTGACAGGTTAGGATTTATCGTTGATCTTTGCATCATTGATTTGTTTGAGACGCGTACCATGAGGCATTCCCTGCACACCCATTACCGGGTACTGGCCAAACCCATACTCGCCCTCTTCTTGTTATGCCATTGTGCGGAAGTGCTGGGTACTGTGAGCGCTAACAGCGCCAGTCGAGAGAATAGAGAGACCACCTATCGCCTGTACCTTGATGCCGACATGAGCAATCAACGAGCAGCAGGCCAGAGCATCGCTCTCGGTGTGAAAAGCGCCCTGACGCACCTTGCTCATCGTCTGTCGGGCGTTCCCGTTGAACTCACCATTCTCGACCATCGCGGCAACACCGCTCGCAGCAAGAACAATATCGCCAAGGCTGCTGCCGACCCCGCATGTATCGCTATCATTGGTGGTATGCACTCTCCCCCGCTGCTGGCACACCGCGAACTCATTAACCGGCAACAGGTGTTAACCCTTGTTCCCTGGGCGGCCGCCACGGGGATTACCCGCCCGGAGCACGGTGAAAACTGGATTTTCCGTTTATCGCTCGACGATCGCTACGCCGGCGCCAAGTTGATAGCTCATACGGTGAATGATCAACACTACCGCCGCCCCTTCTTACTACTGGAAAATACCGGTTGGGGGCGAGCCAACGAAATAACCATGAAGTCCTCGCTGCGCGCCAGCACGGCGGATCTCGCAGGCCTAGCCTTCTTTAACTGGGGCATACGGCGCAATGAAGCACTGTTACTGCTCAATCAGGCTCGTGAGGCAGAGGCGGATGTGATTGTAATGGTCGCCAATACTCCAGAGGGCCTTAGTCTGCTTGGTGCAATGGCATCGCTGCCCGCTAACCTGCGCCTTCCGGTACGCAGCCACTGGGGCATTACGGGCGGAGATTTCTTTAACCGAATGGGGCATGCACAGCTTAGTCAGATAGATCTGGAGTTTTTACAAACCCGCTCACGCATGTATGAGGAACCCGACCACATCGTGGTGCAACAGGCATTAGAGGCAGCGGCTCAGGTGCAGGATTCTGCGAACTTTACTCACGACGACATCCCCGCCCCCACCGGCTTTACCCATGCTTACGACCTCATTCTGTTGCTGCATGCGGCGGCGACGCAGGCAACACTTACGGGCCACGCACCAAACGATAAACACGCCATCAAGCGAGCGCTTGAACGCCTGCAACATCCCGTGGAAGGACTCGTAAAAACCTACTACCAGCCATTCAGTGACTATCGGGAGATCGGCAGTGATGCGCACGAGGCGCTAGGCCCAGATAATCTGCGCATGGGGCGTTATGATGCTTCCGGCCGAATACAGCTGCTTACATTACCGCGCGGTGAACAGCCATGAAGTCGGCGCTTCAAGCTCTATCGAGAGCTACTCACAATCTCATTTCAACCCGGCCACCCAAAACCAATCGCCTGTTGATGCTGTTTCTGCTGAGCATTATTTCTGCGACCAGCTTCGTGCTGTTTCAGGTATTCAGTACCGGTTTAAAAAACGATTTACGGGACCAGCACCTGAAGTCTGTGGCGTTTCAGGCCGAAACCCTGGCGCAGCAAGTACATTATTTTCTCGATGTGCACATCAATCTCGCCAAAAAGCAGACCCGCTTGCCTTTGATTCAGCAAAGCATTATGCAACCGGAAACCGGCCGAATGGTATTGGCCGACTGGTTTAACGAACCCGGTTTCTTCGGCTATGCCTACCCTCAGATGCTGACTGACTTTAACGGCATGATGATCGCGGAACGCGACGTGCCCGACTTACCGGGGCTGAACATCGCACAGCGCTTTCGCAGTCTGCTCGAAGGTCGCAGCGAACAGAACGTAGGGCTCATACAAGACCGCCAAGGCGTCTACTTCCTGCAGCTTGCAGTGCCCGTTGTCTACGGCCAGGCACCAGAGGGCCTGTTGATTATTTGGATACCGCTTGATGAACTTCGCGAGCAACTCAATCTGGAACAACTTGTCGACCTCGAAATACAGCTCAGTTACTCAGGTGCCAGCCCCATTGCATGGGGAAAGAGCAGCGAGCCGTCATGGATCAACCTACCCAGCTACTCTGGCCTGCATCTGCATTACCGGCCAAACATGAGCAACTTTACCGCAGCCTTTACACAGGCCGAACAGCGCCTGGCCCTTACCACAATACTTATCGCTCTGTTTGCAGCCCTTGCCTCCGCGGCCCTGGGCCGCTGGTTTTTTGTTCTACCGCTTGAACGTCTGCAGGCATTTGCAGCGCAGCTAAGCCGTGGCTCCCACTCCGAGCTCAATAAAACCAAACGATTGACTGTTGAAATACAGGCGCTGTCTGATCAGATCGTCGACATGGGGCAACGTATCCGCCGCCGAGAAATGAAGCTGATCGAACGCAACGAAGAACTCAAACGCAAGCAGAAAAGCCTTGTGCTGGCCGAAAAAATGGCGGGGCTGGGACAAGTCACTGCCGGCGTGGCACACGAAATCAATAACCCGATCGGCTTTATCATGAACAATTTGTGCACCCTGCACGAGTATCACTTTTTCCTCCGTAAATTGATTGAAGAACTCATGCAGTGGCAGGCACTCACCGAGCTTCCCGACACCCAGGAAGCGAAGCAGTTGCAAGAGCACCTGAAACAAACGCTCGAACTGGAAGAACTCGCATTCGTACTCAAGGATATGCAGACCCTGGTAGAAGAGTCCATTTCGGGCGCCGATCGTATCAAGGACATCACACAAGGCCTGAAGGGGTATGCGCACTCAGGAGAAACCGAGTCGGCGGTCGACCTCAACGACTGTATTACCTCTACCCTCAATATGGTGCGCAACGAGCTCAAATATCATTGCGAAGTCAATACCGACCTCAATCCTTTGCCCGCCCTGCAGTGTGTAGGGGGGCAAATCAATCAGGTACTCATGAATCTCATCATCAATGCCGGCCATGCCATGGAAGGGAAACAGGGTATGCTGAACATCAGCTCACGCCACCACGACGACAAGATATGCATCACAATTGAAGACAACGGGTGCGGAATTCCGGCCGACAAACTGGACCGGATCTTCGATCCGTTCTACACCACAAAACCGGTCGGACAAGGAACCGGACTCGGCATGTCGATCTCCTACGACATCATCAAGAAATACGGCGGTGACATTACCGTCACCAGCAAAGTAGATGTGGGCACGCGTTTCGACATTACCTTTCCGGCGGAGGCCGCGTGATCATTCCCACCCTTTCGTTTTGCGTTGCATTTTGCAAAAAACGTGTCAAAACCGTGCGTCCGGGCAGACAATTAGCGCCCAGATGGGCGGTACACGGGCATTCACACAGTGGTATGAAATTTGATACCCCATTGTCTGCATCTGGCGCGCATGCCTCCGCGCATACCACTATATTAGGCACTCAGGAGATACACTGATGAAAGGTTCGGTATTCATCGCACTCAACGACATGATTGAACAGCAGCTTGGCCTGAAGGCCTGGCTGGAAGTGCTCGACGAAGCGGGTCTCGAAGGTGCCTACACAGCCACCGCGACTTATGATGACCAGGAAATTTTTACGCTGGTTGGCATTCTGTGCAAAAAACTGAATATGGAAGCCCCGGTGTTGCTCCATCAATTTGGCGTGCATTTGTTTGATTGCCTGCACCGTGGCCACACCGCGTATGCGGAGAGCCAGCCGGACTTTTTTGCCTTTATCAACAGTATTCATGGCGTCATCCACGTTGAAGTACACAAGCTCGACGAAGATGCGCGCCCCCCAAGCATCAAGGTCGTGGCACAATCGGAAGGCCAAGCCACGTTGCGTTACGAATCCGAGCGCAAACTATGCCATTTGGCCGAAGGCTTGCTGGAAGGTGCCGCCCGGTTGTATGGCCTGCACATCACGACCCGCCAATCGCTCTGCATGCATGAGGGTGCCGACCATTGTTTGATTGAGGTGGTCGTGCAATGACCCAAGCACCCGATTACAACAGTCTGGAGCGCGCCTATCTCCTGCAGAAAAAGGCCCGCGCCACGGCCGAGCGCCTGCTGGAAGACAAATCGCGCGAGCTGTACATGAAGAACCAGGAGCTGCTGCGGGCGATGGAGCAACTGCGGACGCAACAGGACCAGATCATTGCGCAGGAAAAAATGGCCTCAATCGGACGACTCGCCGCGGGCATGGCCCATGAGCTGAACAACCCCAATGCCTTTATCCAGAACAACTTGCTCACCCTGAAGGAATACGTCGAACAATTATGCGATGCCTGCGACGCCCACCACTCCCTCATTCAGCAGGCAGCGCCTGCATTGGAAACACAGTCGCAGCAGATTTGCCAGCGCTATGAGGTCGACTACATTCGCGACGATATGGCGCCGCTCATCAAGGAGTCCGTCGACGGTACCAACCGCATCAGCGCCATCGCCAACAGTTTACGCTTCTTTGCCAATCCCGAATCGGCAAAACGCAAACCCGTGCAGGTGAATGACTGTCTGAAACAGGCAGAACGTTTACTGTCGGAGCGTGAACAACAGCAATGCACGCTTCACTATGCCTTGGGGGAATTACCCGGCATAGAGGGAATGGCAGTGTTGCTCAGCCAGGCCTTTGTCAACATCATTAAAAACGCCATCGAAGCCCACCCCGAGGATGGCAACGTAGCCATCAAGACGGCACTGCGCGACGATCATATTCATATCTGTTTCAGCGATCGTGGCCACGGGTTTGATCCTGCAATCCAGACTAAACTCTTCGAGCCGTTTTTTACCACCAGGCCACCTCAGCAGGGCCTGGGGCTATCGATTGCGCAAAGTATCGTGCAACAACACGGCGGGACGATTCGCATTGAGCGAAACGCCGATCTTACCCAAGTGCATATTATGCTTCCGGTCGCACAAAGTTCGACTACGCTGAATGAGAACAAGGAGCCTTCTTAATGAGCGACAGCGACGTAACCATCAAAACTGCGGCCATCCTGTTTGTGGATGACGAAGAAAGCATTCTCACCACCTTAAAGCGCTTTATGCGCCATAGTCAGTACGAATGTTTTTACGCCAACAGCGGCGCCGAAGCACTACATATTCTCGAGACCCACACCATCGACGTGGTGGTTTCAGATATGAAAATGCCGCAGATGACGGGCGAACAGCTGCTGCGCGAAGTCGCACGTCGCTATCCCGAGACCATCCGCATCGTGCTGAGCGCGTTTTCGGAAGACGACCTGGTAATGGGCGCCATCAATGAAGGCCGCATCTGGGGCTTTATTCACAAGCCCTGGAACAACAACGAACTCAAACAGGCATTGGATCAGGCAGTATTCACCCAACAGATTGTTGCGGAACGCGCACTACTCAAACGCACACTGCATCGCTACGAAGCGCAATACAAAGAAGCGTTTCAGGGGTTTATTGGCCGCTCCATGCCTATGCAGTTCGTATACAACACCATCGAAAAAGCAGCCGCCAGTCGCGCATCGGTGTTTATTACCGGCGAAAGCGGCACTGGCAAAGAGGTCGCCGCGCGCGCACTGCACGACTTGAGTGGCCGGTGCGACAAGCCCTTTATTGCGTTAAATTGCGCAGCCATTCCGGGGGAACTGATGGAATCGGAAATTTTCGGTCACATCAAAGGTGCGTTCTCTGGCGCAAGCAGCGACCGCGATGGTGCAGCCAGTCTCTCCGATGGCGGCACCTTGTTCCTGGATGAACTGGCCGAAATGGACATTACACTGCAATCCAAACTACTGCGTTTTATTCAGACCGGTACCTTTCAGAAAGTGGGTAGCGGCCGCACCGAGCAGGTAGATATCCGTTTTGTGTGCGCCACCAATCGGGCACCCTTGGAAGCGATCGAAAACAAACAGTTACGCGAAGACCTGTACTATCGGCTCAATGTCATATCCATCACCCTCCCCCCGCTGAGAGAACGGGAACAGGATGCCTTCACACTGGCTCAGGCCTTCGTGAAAAAGTTTTCTGATATGGAACAGAAGGTCGTCGTAGGTTTATCGAGCGATGCCGAAGCCTTTATCAATGCTTACCCCTGGCCGGGCAACGTCAGGCAGCTCGAAAACGCCATGCATAGCGCCGTGGTGATGTCGAATGGCCCCTTACTTACCGCAGAGTGTGTTGCGGCTGCGCTGGGTTTGAATAAAGAGGCCTTAAGTGCCGTGGTGCAGGAAACCGCAGCGCACGAAACACGCCCATCCCCCAATACGGGCCCCGCAAAGGCCGCTCCGGTAACCGGTGCCGAGGCGCCCGCCAGTATCGACGACATCAAGCCCCTGGCGGAAACCGAAAAAGAAGCCATCAAGCAGGCGATTGAGCTGTGCGAAGGCAATATTGTACGCGCCGCCAGCGTTCTCGAAGTCAGCCCTTCGACGCTCTATCGCAAGATGCAATCCTGGCAAGATGCTTCCTAGGCATTTTGCCTCGCAAGCTGGGAGCCGTTTGCAATTCGCACAGGCCGGAACGACTCCCCGCACTCATCGCCAGAGATTATTTTTTAATAATATCAGCACCTTATAAAACCAAGTAAAACTGGCACACTTCCCGCAATACCGCTAGTACGTGGCGCGCCTTTCGGCGTGCGTTGTCACACTAGCGGAGATTTCCATGCAGTACGCAGCCCATTTTCATCATCTACGCAATCTATGCTTCTTCGTCGCCAGCCTGTTGCTGTGCCAGTCCGTTAACGCACTCCAACTTGCAGACGGCCAATATCAATGGTCCTTTCTGAGTGGTGAACCCTGGCCTGCCGGATATCAGCAAGCCACCGGTAAACCCGATGCACTCACTTATGCGCGCTCCGAGTATTCTCAGGATTTCTTTGCGCGACTTGATAATGCCTTACCTGAAGCGCGTATTAACGAGGCCTTCATGACCGGCGATGCCGGCGCCAACATCGAGCTTGCCGCCGATGCAGAGGTCAGCATCACCTTTTTGCATGAAGGTACTGGAAATAAAAATGCGCTGGGATTTTTTACCTTCGACCCCAGCGCGCCACCTGCAAACAAAGAAGAAGTACAGGAAAGCATTGCCTTTCCAAATCTTTCCTACCCGCATCTGACCACCGGCCACCGTCTAAATCTGGGTCGCTTCCGAGCCGGCAGTGCCATTGGTTTTTTTCTCGCCGCGAACGGTTTCTGGTATGACACCGGCGTGCACCCCCGGCGCAGCGATCACTATTATTCCTTGAGCGCATTGAACCCGGAACAGGATGCCGGCCTGCGCCAACACACGGTGCTACTGCTTGATGAAGAAAGCGGCCAGGTAGTGCTGGGCTTTGAAGATTTGCCGCGCACCTGGGGCGACAACGACTTCAACGACGCCGTGTTTGCGATCAAGGTCGATCCGCCCGAAGCTCTGAGCCGAGTTAATCTCTCGCGCCTCCCGTATGCCAACGACAGCGATGCGGATGGTATTGACGATGGCCAGGATGCGTTCCCTGAAGACTACCGGCGCGCCAGTAGTCGCTTCTTCCCGTCACGGCAAGGCTGGGTCACTCTGGCCTTCGAAGACAACTGGCCACGCCGAGGCGACTATGACCTGAATGATCTCGTGGTTCGCCAACGCACCGAACTCTTTTACAACAGCCAGAACCTGATCACCGGGCTGCGCATCAGGGGCTATATCGATGCCCGAGGCGCCTCTTACCACAATGGCTTTGCCCTGCGGCTTATGGATATTCCCGCCAGCCTGCTAGACAGCGCGCGCATCACCATCGCAGGCGAAGACTACACAAAAACGGCGGAACGGGGTCAGGATGACCTGGTGGTCCAGTTATGGCGTGATACCCACGCTTTCACGTACACAGGAGAAGATGGCGCCTGTGCCCATTTCAATACCGTGAAAACCTGCAGGAATTTCCCTTCGGTGCCCTTCGAGTTCGAACTCAATTTCAACACGGAGCTCGCCGAGCTGAACCTGCAACAATTCGACTACTTTCTGTTCCGCACCAACTTTCGCGGCCGTGAAATTCATTTAGCGGATTACCCGCCCACCCAACTGTTTGACCAGAGTCAGTTTGGCAAATTTTCCGACCACTCAGACGCTCGATCAGGCCGTTACTTTCGTGATGAGAACAACCTGCCCTGGGCACTCATGATTCCCACGCAGTGGCGTTACCCCCGGGAATACATCGATGTGGTGTGGGCCTACCCGGAGTACGAAATCTGGGTTGAAAGCTCCGGTCGTGAAAAAAACAACTGGTACGACCTGAGTGAACGTCATTCCCATTACTACTGATTGACCGAACATATTTGGAGACCAACATGCCTATTTTTCTACGCACCTTGTGTACAGCCAGCTTACTGGGTCTGATCGCCTGTTCTTCGGGCGGGAGTGACCGCAACGACTTACCCACCTCTGCCCCCCAAAGCCGCGATTACAGTCCCGATGCAAGCAGACAACTGCAAACCGCCAGTGACTCAACCAAACTCTATGTGGAACAGGATTTCTCGTTTCACCTTTTCAAGCGCATTTCGCTGGAAGTCGTGGCCCGTGATATAGCGACTGCCACTGCCGTCAACATCTATGATTTCACAAGTTTGCCACCGGGCAGCAGCGAGACCGACACGCTGCAACCGGCGCTCGTCATGCAGGGTTTTACTGATCAGAGTGGATATTTTCAGCAGACCATTGAAGTGCCTACCGCAAGCGAACGGCTTCTCGTGGAGTTGAATGCGAAAGGCTTTGAAAACCGGGCCTGGGTCGATCTGGATACGGCTCATGTCCAGGTGACGTTTCCACAATAAACACGGTCCTTCCCCCCAACTATTAAGCGAGTAAGTACTATGTGCCACTATTCATCACAGCCTATTTTCAGCGTTGTCATCCCCGTCTACAACGTAGCCCGGTATCTGCGACAATGCCTCGATTCGGTATTGGCCCAGCGGTTCACCAATTTTGAAATCATTTGTGTCGACGACGGGAGTCCGGATGACTCGGTAGCGATCATCGCGTCGTACGACGACGCACGCATTCGTCTGGTACGTCAGGAAAACCGCGGCTTGGCCGCCGCCAGAAATACCGGAATCAATGCCAGTAGAGGTATTTATCTGGCGCTGCTAGATGCCGATGATTTCTGGCACCCCGATAAGCTGAGTAAACATTATCGCCATTTGCAACTGCACCCGGAGATTGCGATCAGCTACTCTGCTTCGGCGTTTGTTGATGAAGCAGGAAAAGCCTTGGGTATTGGCCAACATCCCAAGTGTGAAGACGTCAGTGCGAAAGATATTTTCTGTCGTAATCCCATTGGCAATGGCTCAGCACCGGTACTGCGCAAATCCATGCTAAGCAGGTTGGCAGAAGCCATTACCGCGAACGGTGAACGCCGCATGCAATACTTTGACGAAAGCATGCGCCAATCTGAAGATGTTGAGTTCTGGCTGCGTGCTGCGCTGAAAGCTCAGGTGAAGATCGGCGGCATTCCCGAGCCTCTCACCTATTACCGCGTCAATATGTCTGGCTTGTCGGCAAACCTAGAGAAGCAGTACCAGGCCTGGCTGTATGCGGTGGAAAAACATCGCAAACTCGATCCGCAATTCATTCAACGCTGGCTGCCGCTCGCGTCGGCCTACCAGCTTCGCTATCTGGCGCGCCGCGCGGTACAAAATCGCCAGAGTAAAACTGCGCTTTCCCTCTGGTTAAGGTCTATACTGACAAGCCCAAGAATTCTTTTCGAAGAACCGGGTCGCTGCAGTGTGACCTTTGCCTCGGCATTGTTGAGTCTACTGCCCAAACGCTGGTACGAAAAGCTGGAGCGCGTGGCTATGAATTACTCTCGCAGTGTGGCCGCATGACGGATCGGGTTCTGGTCATGTCGATGGCCTGTAATGGCTACCAATGGCGTTATCGCACGCTGATCAGCAGTCATCGCGCCTATACGCTGCGCCATGGCTATGACTACCTTCTGTTTGACCGCCCCGCCCTGACCCGTATGGGGCCGGAATGTGCTTGGCTGAAAGTGCCCCTCCTGCTCTCGGCCCTGCAAACCGGTTACGATGCAGTGGTTTGGCTCGACGCCGACACCCTCGTGCGTCACCACTGCCCGGCCTTAAGCGAACTTCCACACAGTGACAAAACGGTCTTTGCGGCGCGCGGCTACAGCATGCGACTTAACTCTGGCGTCATGATCTTAAAGCAATCTGTCACCGCGATGGCGTTTCTCAAACACGCACTGTTCCGTGCCACGCGCCCATTACCTAAAGAAATCGATATCGGCTGGGGCGAGAACGGCCACCTGATCGACGCTGCGCATCAGTTTGATTGCGTGCATTACCTTGACCAGCGCTGGAACAACAATGAAGATCCGCTGCTTGACGACTACATTCGGCATTATAGTGCCGGCCCATTAAGCGAGGAATTCGTGCCTCCTTTGGGCCACCGTTGTATGAGTGCGCTCGGCGGCATCGCCGGCCACCTGACACGACTTTCTAATAAACTTGCCACCCAGGCGCCCCAGCCTCCGAATAATGGCGCCTTCTACAAACGCCTCGCGCACCTCACGCGTATCGCGCTCCATCACCATCCTCTGCCCTTGCGCTAGGCATTTCGCGTTGCAATTCGCGAATCGCGTGAACTTTCAACACCAACGCAAGCCATAACCTACTGTTTTATATTAACTTTATATTCTGGCACCAATCTTGATAGAAGTACGGGTAAGCAGGCACTGATCCTGAGTCAGTCCGTCACCTTTTGTTGAGGAGTCGCCCATGCATACCTTTAGCCAACAACGTCCGCCCTGGATCGTTCTGTTTTTTTCGCTGATATTTGCCGTTGAAATGGCCAAAGCCATTGATGGCGACGCCCCGCTTACCCTTACTGGGCACGCAACCGGGCATTCTGTTGTGACCGCGCCATGAGGCATGTCATGCACGCCTTATGGGAACGTTGCCATGAGCTACTGGGGAAGTTGTCGTGGCTACTGGTGAGCGAATTTATGGCTCGCCTATCGCGACTGGTAACCCTGTTCGTACTCGCCGCAGCGTTCAGCAGCAGCGAGTACGGACTCGCCATGCTGGCCCTGGTGTGCCACGAATTGCTGCGCGTGCTCACCCGACTCGGCATCGCTGCACGCATCATTCAAAGTCCCGACGCGCACGTACATACCCGCACCCGCAGTGCCGCCACACTGCAATGGCTATTGGCCATTGCCTTGAGTGTTTTTCAGCTCGCCATCGCCGACGTCGTTGCCGACTACTACCAACAAGCTATGCTGGCCGATCTGCTGCGCATCATGGCGGCGTCCCATGTTATCTACCCCTTGGTGGCGATGCGTGTGTTTCATTTGCAACGCAACGGTGCCATGCGCTTTTTCGGATTGGCACAGGGCATCTGTATTACTTTTGAGAACCTCTTCGTCGCTGCGTTGGTCATGTTCGGTGCAGATGTCTATGCCGTTGCCTGGACCAAGGTGGCGGCCGCCCTTGTTTGGGTAATGGTGTTTTTACGCGCACCAAATCCGGCGCCGGGGCTGGACTGGAACTGGCATGAAATCAAGGCGCTGTGCACCTTTGGCAGTAAAACACTGGGCAGCGAGTCGATCAAATCTTTCCGCTTACAAGCCGACTCCCTAATTGCGGCACGCCTGCTGAGCCCCGAACTCTTTGGTGTATACAGTTTTGCGAAAAGCGCCGGACTCGGCATCGCACAGTCATTGATGCAGGCCTACCTCACCGCGCTATATCCGTTCTTATGTCAACGCCAGCGTGCCAAATCTCTGGCGTCGGCCTTGCACAGTGCATGGACGATCAGTCTGCTGTTTGCTGTGGGCGTCATCGGCATGGCCCTGCTTGCGCCCTACTATGTTGAATGGCTGTTTGGCGACCGTTGGCATCATGCCATCACTACCTGCCAGGTACTGATCCTCGCGGCCATTCCAGCGCTGATATTTGATCAGCTCATGCTGACTCAACGCATCAAGGGCCATGCAGGGCGTGAACTGCTTGGCTATGCCGGCAGCATTACCCTGCTCTTGCTGTTGCTCACGGCTACCGACGCCCGCGCCACCACCGACATTGCCTGGCTGAGCCTGATGGCATGTAGCATCAGCGCCGCGTTTGCTCTTCTGCTCGGCACGAGGCATTACCTGTTTCCGGCACGCAAACGGGCACTGCCGGCAACAACAGCATGAGCACAGCCGTGATGAGGATGTAAACGGAATGGCCATTAACATCGACCAACACACCGACGCCTTTACCCACGCGGTGTACCAGAAAATTGATGCAGATGTGCGTGCGACGCTGTCACCACGGCAGGTACATGCCATTGAAAATGCGATTCGCGCGAGCAAGCCCTTTCAACGGCATCCGGTTGATGTGCGCGGCGTTCTCCCATGCTTTTTTGCCCGTTTTTATTTCGTATTGCTGATGGGGCGGGATCGCCGCAGCCCGGTGCGCAATAAAGAACAGCGCCGCCGACAACAGGCCAGTATCGCGAGCGCGATGTGCAGCGTATATTTGCTGTTATGCGCCTTGCTTCCCCTTATCTTTCTCGGCCTTTACCTGATCAAAGCATGGCTTGGCATTGATATCTTCCCCGATGCGCATCTGAGCGACTGGTTCAGCGCTCGGCCACGCGCGCACCTTCCGCAGTCATCCTGAGAGCAGCAGAGCTTAGCCT
>JBFHUL010000016.1:0-46254 GCA_041590075.1 Oleiphilaceae bacterium | reverse complement strand
GCCGTTGCGGCGAAAAATTTCTACTGCGCCGGAGCGAATAACGTAGAGATCGGCGATCGGATCGCCGTAGAGCAGGATATCGCGCCCCGCCTTGTAGTAGCTCACTTCGATTTGTGCAGCCAGGCGCTGGAGTGCATCGTGTGGTAGATCCTGGAAGGGCGGGTGTCGGGCGAGAAATTGCGCCATGTCGCTGTGTTCCGGGTGCACAATGAACTCCTTTCGCGGTTTGGACGACTCATTTGTTGAACGCATGCGCTAGGCGCCAGTGAGTTGAAATTGTAGACTGCCTGAGACGGCTTTGCGATGCGCCCCGATGGATGCAGCAGCGTGTTGCGCGATCGTTTACGTGCTGGGTCTGTTGATGTGCTGTTACTTGGCTGGCTCTGCTTGATAATAAATTTAAGGGTATTCGGTATGGAAAAGAAATATCTGTTTAGCGGGTTTGGTTATTTAATACTGGGCATGGTGCTGGGTATTTATATGGCGGCGAGCAAAGATCACGGTCAGTTAGTCACCCATGCGCACATCATGCTGGTTGGGTTTTTGTTGTCGATCTTCTACGCGCTGTGTCACCGGCTCTGGTGTGCGCCCGGAGCAGTGGGCTTTCGTTCGGCGCAGTATGTCGTGCATCAGATCAGTACCCTGGTGTTGGTTGTAAGCCTTTTTCTGATGTATGGCGGAATGGTTTCAGGCAAGGTATTGGGGCCCGTTCTGGGCATTTCTTCGATAGCGGTATTGATCGCAGCGGTGATGATGAAGGTGGATCTGATCAAGTCGTTCAAGCTGGCGGCCTAGTTCGCTGTCGTTCTTTGAGTCGGGTGGCGCTTCATGCAGGTGGAGCGCCGTGGTTGAAAGCCTTGCGTGATTCGTCAGTCATGCGATTCGTTCCTATACTTCTGCCGAGCAGAATGAGGCGCTTGCGATGCTTGAGACTCACTTTAAGCGAGAGATGTGGTACTGCGTGCTGCAGCCAAATCACTCTATCAGCTGGCAGCAATGTCGTCGCGTGGTGATCGCATTGGCGGTGTTGTCGATGTTGATCGCGGGGTTTTGGGCGCTGCAAGGTGCGTGGCTGATCTTGCCGTTTGCCGGCATTGAGGTGGCTTTGGTGTATGTTCTGTTGCGGCGAGTGTGCGCACGGGTTCACCGGCAGGAGGTGCTTGAAGTGGATGAAGCTGCTATTCGGTTGTCGTGGGGAAGAGAGCAACCGGAGGGCGTTTGGGAAGGTGCACGCAGGAATACGCAGCTGGTATGTTGGCGCCCCGTGCATGCCTGGTCGCCACCGCGTTTGCAGTTACGTTGCGCCGGCCGCACTCAGTCGCTCGCGAGGGAGTGTAACAAGGAGGATTGTGAGGCGCTCATCGCGCATTGGCAGGCCCTTGCCTTGCCGATCACTTATGTGGGCGAAACCCGTATCCGCCCTTATTCGGGCTTTGATAATGAGGAGTAAGGCGTGGATCTGCCCACCTTTCTGAATGCCGCGACGGCCCTGTTCGTGATTATTGATCCCATCGGCACAGCCCTGATTTTTCAGGCGCTCATGCCCGAGGGCAGTCTGCGAGAACGGGCGCTGGTTGCACTGAAGGCCTGTGTGATTTCGGCGGCCCTGTTGGTGCTGTTCGGCAATTATGGCGAAGGGCTGCTGGCAAGCCTGGGGATCAGTATTGATGCCCTGCGTATTTCAGGGGGCTTGTTGTTGTTTTATACCGCCTTTCATATGGTCACGCGCGAAATTCGTTTTGCGGCCACAAATAACAGTGGCGATATCTCGGTGTTCCCGCTGTCGATTCCTTTATTGGCAGGCCCGGGCTCGCTGACGGTTTCCATCCTGCTGTTTTCCAACACCCAAACGGCCGGTGAGCAACTGAGTGTGTTTTTCGCTGTTGCATCCATTTGTGCCTTGAGTCTGGTGCTTTTTACCCTGTCGCGCTATGTCAAACGCATCATCGGGCGCACCGGTGATGAAATTCTGCGCCGCTTTCTCGGTGTGTTGTTGGCGGCCTTGGCTATTCAGTTCATTTTGGATGGTGTGTCGGGTTTATCGGCTTGGGGCTGAATAAAGGGCTGGCAGAGGAGATCGATAAATCGCCGCGTGCTGGCGCGTGGGAATTCCTTTAAGCCGATGTGCATGCCTGTGTGCCCCTGCTCCGGTTGTGCGCGATACGTACCGAACAGACGATCCCACCAGGGGAAGCTAAAACCGTAATTGCTATTGGTTTCGTACGGCAGCACGGAATGGTGTACGCGGTGCATATCGGGCGTGACGATGAACCAGCGCAGATAGCGGTCGATACTTGCGGGAATACGTACGTTGCCATGATTGAATAAGGCTGAGCCGTTAAGCAGGATTTCGAACAGGATCACGATAGCGGCCGGTGCACCAAGGGCCAGCACCACTGCGAACTTAATCAGCATGGATAAGAGTATTTCGATAGGGTGAAAGCGCAAGGCTGTGGTGGTGTCGAAATCGGCGTCGCTGTGGTGCAGGCGGTGCAGGCGCCAGAAGATGGGCACTGCGTGAAACATGCGATGCTGAAAGTAAATGCACAGGTCGAGTACAATCAGTGTGCTCAAAGCGGCTGACCAGCCCTGCCACGCCAATGCGTGCAAGAGGCCCCAGTGATGTTGCTCTGCCAGAAACGCTGCCTGCACGGCGGCAATGCCCGGAAGCAAGCGAAGCGCCACGCTGTTAAGAACCGTAATACCGAAATGCTGAGCCCGGCGTCGCCATACCTCAGTGCGTGCCGGCGTGCGACGTTTCGGTGCGCGGTGTTCCCACGCCAGCATGGCCAACAGAATAGCGGCGAAGCAACAGAGTCTCAGAGCGAGTTCATGGTGGGTAATCCAGTTCATGAAACCATTAAACGGTCGCCCGGAGCGTTTGGCAAGTCAGGCCTGAGCCGATTGGGTCGAGGCCGTTCGGCTGGGCAGCGAGTAACGCAGAATGCGCTTCAGTACGGTGCTGTACTGTTTGCCGAAGCGCCCGGTGTTGTATGGAATACCATAGCGCGCACAAATCGCTTGTACCTGGGGCGCCATGGCGCGATAGCGGGGCGCTGGGATATCTGGAAACAAGTGGTGTTCTATCTGGCAGCTCAAGTGGCCGGTGAGAATATGAAACAGCTTGCTGCCCTGCAAGTTGGAGGAACCCAGAATCTGGCGATAGTACCACTGCGCGCGGGTTTCGCCTTGAATATCCTGTTCACGAAACGTGTGGATGTTTTCGGTGAAATGCCCGCAAAAGATGATCATGGCCGTCCACAGGTTGCGCAGCAGATTCGCGGTTAAATTACCAAGCAATACCTGCAGCGCGACAGGCCAAAAAAGCAATGGAAAGAAAATATAGTCTTTGAATAATTGCCGGCCGGCTTTACGGAAGAAGGCCTGTTTGAGTGCCTGGCGTGAAATAGGCAGGCTGCTCTCTTTGCGGGGCTTACCAAAGAAAATCCGTTCGGCGGCCAGTTCATGGTAGGCAACGCCCCATTCAAACAAAACGCTCAGCTTCACGAAGGTCAAGAACTGCCAAGTGTTTTTGGGGCGCCACGCATAGTCGTCACTCAAGCGCAGCAGGCCATAGCCAAAGTCACGATCTTTACCGATCACGTTGGTATAGGTGTGGTGTTCAAAATTATGATAGCGCCGCCAAGAGTCGCTATCGCAGGCATGATCCCACTCGAATTTGCGGGAGTTGATATGGGGGTCGTTCATCCAGTCGTACTGGCCGTGCATGACGTTGTGACCGATTTCCATGTTGTCGAGTATCTTGGCGATCGCGAGCATCAGTACCCCTAACACCCAGAACAGGGGGTGCAGGAAACCTAATACCATCACCAGCCGGCCGCCCCAGTCCAATAAGCGTTGGATCGCGATTAAACGGCGAATATAGCGGGCGTCCTGTGCGCCTACCTGTTTTAAAGTGTTTTGCCGGAGTTGTTCAAGTTCTGCGCCAAATTGCTCGATAGCGTCATGTTTGAGGGTGTTCATGCTGTCTCCTTGGTGAAGCGTGATCTGCGCTGCGCTCACAGTGCCAGTACGAGGTCATCGATAGGAATCGACTGGCACAGTTGTATGTCTTCGGGCCCGTTATCGGATAGTGTTTGCGTTTTCAGGTTGAGTACGCGGCCGCGCTCTTTTCGGCAGGTGCATTGGTGGCAGATGCCGATGCGACATCCGAAAGAAGGGGTAAGGCCCTGCTGTTCGGCGAACTCAAGAAGTGCCGGGCTGTCGCCGCGTCGCCACTCGGCGTTTGTGCCACTGGCCTGGAAGCTGATGGTGGCCGAGTGCGGCAGCTCCTGGTCGGCACCACTGATGGAATGTGCCTGGGATGCGCCAAAGCGTTCGCAATGAAAGCCTTTGGCAGGATGCTGGCCGGCTGCCCAGCTTTGCTCGCAAGTGTGTATCAGTCCTTCTGGGCCGCATACATAGAGTGCGTCAGGGTGTTCATCGAGTTCTGCGGCCAGGGTTTGGGCTGAGATTCTGCCCTGAGTACGGCTTTCATGCAGCGTGAGGCGCAGCCCGCGGTTCTCCAATGCCTTGAGCGTGGGCTCAAAGGGTACGCAGTCTGCATGTGGCGTACTGAACATCAGTGTGCTGTGCTTCAGATCTTCGTTAGGCATGCTTTGCAGCATAGAGAGAATAGGTGTGATGCCGCTGCCTCCGGCCACAAACAGTCGCCGATGCTCACCTGGCGCCAGTGTAAATGCGCCCTGGGCCTCGGAGATATACAGTGTGCTCCCTGCATTGAGGTGCTTCGCTAACCAATTGCTTACTATTCCCTTGTCGTTGATGCGTATGCCCAGCCGGATTTCCCGATGCTTCTCAAAGCGCTCGGTACAGGAGGCAATACTGAAGCAGCGAGATACATACCTGCCTTCGCGCTCTATGTGGAGCTCGATAAATTGCCCGGGAAGAAAGGTGTGCCAGCGTGGGTCGCTCACGTGCAGCGAGAGCTGTAGCATCGTATTCCCGGTAATGCGTACATGCGTTACCTTTGTGCAATAAAGATTCGGCCGGTACTCGGGCCTGAAAAGCTGAATAACCGGCGCCATATAGGCGCGAAAAGATTCGGTGTTTGTAAGAGTTTTAGTGATTGAAAACATAGATATAACGAGCCCGATCAGAGCTTGCGCCCAGTGTGTATTCTGTAAGATCTAATATAGCGTACACGTGTACGCTGAAAAACTCAATAGGGAGTCGCGCCTGGACTCAAATATCGGCTGTTTAAAGACGAGCCAGACCGGGCTGGAAAGGTCACCCGTTCTTGACGGGCAGAGAATAAGGTGTGGATAAGAGGAGGGGGCAGAAGATGCTTAGCGGTGTCGAACAGACAACACCGCGCGGTAGGTTAATAGTAGGCGCCGCGCGCTCGCTAGCGTAGCAGGCGCAGCCCTTCGTCGAGTGAAATTGCAGTTTTGTTCTGCGCTTCTGCAACTTCTGCACAGCAAAGTTTGCCGCGCGTGATGTTCAAGCCGTTGAGCAGGTGCGGGTTATCGGCCAAGCCATGGAGGGGGCCTTTACTGGCCAATTGCTGGATAAAGGGAAGCGTAGCGTTATTGAGTGCCTGGGTGGCGGTTCGGGCGAGTGCGCCTGGCATATTCGCAACACAATAATGCACGACATTTTCCACAATAAAGGTGGGGGCATCGTGCGTGGTGGGCTTTGAGGTTTCGAAGCAGCCGCCCTGATCGATGGCGACATCCACAATGGCGGCTCCCCGCTTCATTTCGCTTAATAGTGCTCGTGTCACCAGCTTGGGTGCGGCAGCGCCCGGTACCAGCACGGCGCCCACTACCAGATCGGCTTGCCGCACCCAGTACGCCAGCGCCTGTTGGGTTGAGAATACGGTTTGAATGCGATTGCCGTAGTGGGCATCGAGGCGGCGTAATGTGTCGACCGATTTATCCAGCACGACGACTTTGGCCCCAAGGCCTACGGCCATTTGTAGCGCGTTGGAGCCTACGACGCCGCCTCCCAAGATAACAACCGTTGCCGGTTCGACGCCGGGTACGCCGCCCAGCAGTACGCCCCGGCCACCTTGTGATTTTTCGAGACAGCGGGCACCCGCCTGAATGCTCATGCGGCCTGCGACTTCAGACATGGGGGCAAGCAATGGCAGGCGCCCCTGCGCATCGGTTACGGTTTCATAGGCGATGCAGGTGGCACCGCTGGCTAGCAAGCCCTCGGTTTGCGGGATGTCGGGAGCCAGGTGCAAATAGGTGAACAGGGTCTGGCCCTCTGATAGCTGTTCGCGCTCTTCTTTCTGAGGTTCTTTTACTTTGACAATCATCTCGCTGCGCTGAAAGATTTCGCTTGCAGAGGCAACGAGTTCTGCGCCGGCTTGCGCATAGTGCGGGTCTTCAAAACCGCTGCCTTCGCCGGCGTGGTGTTCCACCAATACGTCATGTCCATGGGTGACAAGTTCGTGGACGGCCGCAGGTGTCATGCCTACACGGTATTCGTGATTCTTGATTTCCTTTGGAACGCCGATGATCATAGAGTTCACCCTTTCTGGTTAGTGGCTGGATGCGGTTCTGTATCGATGCTTGTAGGGTAAATGTGGCAATGATTCTCGAATTTTTCAAATTGAGGGGCGTCTCGGACACGGCTCCTGGGAGTGCGCTTGGATAGGCTGGCCTTTATCGATATTGAAACAACCGGTGCACGGGCAGGCAGTGATCGTATTACCGAAGTTGCGATTCGGGTTGTTGCCGGTGACGAGGTGTTGGAAAGCTGGCAAAGCCTGGTGAACCCCGAGTGCAGCATTCCTTTATTTATACAGCGCCTGACGGGGATTGATGACGCGATGGTGGCGCACGCTCCGCGATTTGAGGACATCGCCGATCAGATTGAGGCGTATACCAAAGACTGCGTGTTTGTCGCACACAATGCCCGTTTCGATTATGCCTTTATCAAAGCGGAGTTTAAGCGATTGGGGCGAGGTTTTGCGCGGCGGGTGTTTTGTACCGTGAAACTGGCAAAGCGCTTGTATCCGGAACACCGTGGGCATGGTCTCGACAAACTTATCGCACGCCATAATCTGCCCTGCAGCAGTCGCCACAGGGCAATGGGTGATGTTGAGGCAATGTGGGCTTTTTACAAATTTGCCGAGCAGGACAAGGGGGCAGAGACCTTTTCAGAAGCCTGCAAACAGCTGCTCAAGCGCACATCGCTGCCTGCGGGGCTGGATGCGTCGCATGTGAATGCGATACCCGAGGCGCCGGGTGTCTACCACTTTTGCGGAGAAGGTGGTGTGCTGTTGTATGTCGGCAAAAGCGTCAACATGTATCAGCGCGTGTTGTCGCATTTTTCGGCGGATCACCAAAGTCAAAAGGAAATGACGCTGTGCCAGAGTGTGCGCACATTGAAGAGTTATCCCTGTGCGAGTGAGCTGGATGCGCTGTTATTGGAAATTGATCATGTGAAGCGCTTTCAGCCTCTGCATAATCGGCGTTTACGTCCGAGTCAGCAGTATTTTACTTATGTTTTACACACCAGCAGGCAGGGTTACTTGAAGCCGGTATTGCGCGAAATGGATATCGCGTCGATGCAGGCGGACGACATTCAGTTTGAGCACTGTTTTGGTGTGTATCGCACCAAGGGTGCGGCAAAAAAAGCCTTGCAGAAATGGTTTCAGGCTAATGAATTGTGCGCCCGGCTGATGGGGCAGGACATCACGGCAGGGCCGTGTTTTGCGCGTCATCTGGGGAGGTGCAAGGGAGCCTGTGAGGGTAAGGAAAATGCCGAGTTGTATAACCTAAGGGTGAATATCGCTTTGCATAAGGACCGCCTCAAAAACTGGCCGTACGAGCAACCGGTTTTTTTGCGGGAGCAATTGGATGACTCGGGCATTACAACGGTTTATCTCTTGGATAAGTGGTGCGTGCTCAAGCGAATCGAGGCGCCCGATCCGGCCTTTGCCCAGGATGAGGCGTCGCAGCTGTTCGACGCGCAGCAATGGCCTGAAGAGGATTACCGGTTTGATGCCGATGTGTATCGGGTGTTGTCGCGCCATTTGATCAAGTCAGGCAAGACGGTGCGGGGTCGCAGTATTATTCCACTCAAGGCTGATTAGTGTGCTGACGTAACTGTTTTTTTCGAGCGCGTGGCCGTGGCACAGCAGGCGCCGAAACCCAAGGGGTGCGGGACCTGCTGTGCCGGCAATGTGTGGTTACTGCACAAAGGACTTGGCGAGTTGATCGGCTGTCGCTGCCATTCTGTTGAGTTCGGTCGCGGTTTCGCGTGTCTGGGATGCAGAGGCGGCGGTGGCTTCCACCAGGTCGGACATTTCTACGATGGTGCGTGTGATTTCTTCTGCGACCGAGGTTTGTTCCTCGGCGGCCGTGGCCACCTGCGTATTCAGGTCGTTAATCTGGGAAATGCTGCTGGTGATGACGTTCAGTTTGTCGGCCGCTTCCTTAAATAACTTGGCGCTCTCCGAGGTGGTAGAGTAGCTGGCGTCCATGACCGATACGGTATTCTGCGCGCCGTTTTGTACGTTCACGATGATTTCTTCGATTTCGGTGGTGGATTGTTGCGTCTTCTGTGCCAGGGTGCGCACTTCATCGGCGACCACGGCAAACCCGCGGCCCTGTTCCCCGGCGCGCGCAGCTTCGATGGCAGCATTTAGGGCGAGCAGGTTGGTCTGTTCGGCAATGCCGCGAATCACACTCAGCACTGTGCCTACGTTGTTGGTGTCGTCGGCGAGTTTCTTCACGGTTTCGACCGTTTGCTCAACCTGCTCAGCCAGGTTGTTAATGGAGTTCTGGGCAATTTCCATGGTGCGCACGCCGTCATGGGCTGCAGAATTGGCTTCGTTGGCCAGCGTGGCGGCATTGGCTGCATGACTGGCGACTTCTTGCGAGGTGGCGCTCATTTCGGTCATGGCAGAGGCGACATGTTCGGTAGTGCTATGTGCTGTATTTACGCGGTCAGACACGCCCTCTGTGGCGCTGCCGAGATCGCTCGCAGCATGCAGGAGGCTCTCCTGACTGGCGCGTAACTGGGTGGCAATATTGCCCAGAAATGCCTGCAGTGCGCGCGCTGCATCGGCAAGCTTGCCCAGCTCGTCTTCGCGCTGAATGTCAATATCCCCGCTTAAGTCGCCTTGGCTGATTTGTTCGATGTTCCAGATCAGTTTGCGGCTGGGTATCACGATTGCGCTGTTAATGAGCATGATGGTGAGGACGGAGAATGCGATGATCGCGATGATCAGTACGATTAAGGAAAAGTTGGCATTAGATAGCGCGGAATTGGTGGTTTCTACGCTGTGTACTTTGGCTGCGTCTTCAATAAGTTTGGCGGCCTCGGCAAGGTTGTTGGCCGGCTTGTGGTAAATGCCCTTTACAGCAGCATCACCAGCTGTTTGGTCGTAACTCGAGGATACAAAGGTATCAAAGCCGCGTTGATAGGCGCCGCCCATTTCGCGGTGCGAACTTAAAAACTGTTTCAAAAGACGTTTTGACTCGCCTTCACTTAGTGAGGAGAGGAGTTCTTCGCCTTCCGCTTGAATCTTGTCTTCGAGTTGCTGGAATCTGGCCCAATGCTGTGTACGTTGTTCGTTATCATGGCCGCGTAACAAGGTGTTTTTCCACTCTTGGATCTGAGTTTTAAAGTCGATCAGCAGATGGTTGATTGCACGCTCGTGTTTCACATCGTGATGGATGAGTGAGTCGTATACATTGATCGTGTTGTTGGTGTTCAGATAGGAAAACATCGTTGCGGAAAGGATGAAAAATGCACCCAGCAGAATTGTTGCTGAGAGCTTCCTTAGAATGCTTTGGTTTAGCCAGTTCATGTTGTGCTCCGGGTTGATGACGCTATCAGCAGAGTATAGATCACGATTCCTGTTCGCGCGCGAGCAAGGGATTGTTTTTCGTGGTTTTTTCCGGGTGTGCTTGTAGTCTAAATTTCACCGAGAGATGTTGAGCGCTGTGTGATTTTTAAAAGATGAGGTATCCCCAAACTTTGCTCAAATCAGGCAGGTGCGACGGCATGTGCGCATGGATTAGCGCGAGCGGGGCTTGCAAAGGGCTTCAAAGAATAAGAACAGGAGAAATGGCTCCCCGAGCTGGGCTCGAACCAGCGACCCACGGATTAACAGTCCGTTGCTCTACCAACTGAGCTATCGGGGAACGGTATGGTATTGCTCATCCCGGTCAGGAATCGTCGATTCCTGTCGGTTCTGCGTGTGCGAAGCATCGCTCTGTAGCGCGCTTCATTCGCCCGGCTGAGCAAGCGGGCGAGCAACTGAGAGCTGAACTCAGGGCCGCAAAGTCTAATCACCCTGCAGGCCCTGGTCAAGCGAAATTAAGCGCCCGCGAGTGCTTTCTCCAGGCGCGCGATGGCGGCCTCGAGATTGACCATGCTGGTCGCAAAGCTCAGGCGCATGCAACCGGGAGCGCCAAAGGCAGATCCGGGTACCAGTGCAACGCCGGCTTCGCTCAACAAGTGTTCGGCAAATTCCACATCGTTCTCGGTATTCGGATTGGCGTCGATGGCGCCCTGGAAATTGGGGAACACGTAGAAGGTGCCGTCGCCGTTTATACATTCGACGCCGGGTAGCTTGTTGAGTGCGGCAACCAGAAAGTCATGGCGCTTCTTGAATTCAGTGACCATGCTTGCCACGCAGTCTTGGGAGCCGTTCAGAGCGGCCGTTGCCGCTGCCTGAGAAATCGATGCCGGATTGGATGTGCTCTGCGACTGAATTTTTTTCATCGCGGCAATAACTTTGGCTGGGCCCGCCGCGTAGCCAATACGCCAGCCGGTCATGGAGTAGGCTTTCGATACGCCATTCAGCACAAAGGTGCGATCGTACAAATCAGGACAAGCATTCAGAATGTTGCAAAAACCTTCCTGACTCCAAACGATGTGTTCGTACATATCGTCGGTTGCAATCATTACGTCGGGATACTTAAGCAGTACTTCAGCCAGTGCTGCGAGCTCACTCTTGCTGTATGCCACGCCGGTGGGGTTGGACGGGCTGTTCAGCACCACCAGGCGGGTTTTGTTGCTGATAGCGGCATCCAGTTGTTCGGCCGTAATTTTGAAGCGAGTGGTTTGGGTGGTCTCCAGAATGACGGGAACGCCTTCGGCGATTTTCACCATGTCGGGGTAGGACACCCAGTACGGAGCGGGAATGACGACTTCGTCTCCGGGGTTCAGCAGCGCCAGCGCGAGATTGAAGAAACTCTGCTTGCCGCCACAGGAAACCAGAATCTGATTGGCCTCGTAGTTCAATTCATTATCGCGTTTGAATTTTTCGATGATGGCGGCTTTCAAAGCAGGTGTACCGTCTACCGCGGTGTATTTGGTTTGGCCCTGTTGAATGGCGTCGATGGCGGCCTGCTTGATGTGCTCAGGCGTGTCGAAATCTGGTTCGCCGGCTCCGAGACCAATGATGTCGTGTCCTGCTGCGCGCAGTTCGTTGGCTTTGTTGGTCACGGCCAGGGTAGGGGAAGGCTTGATTTGCTGAACTCTATTGGAAAGTTGTGCGTCCAAGTCTGGTTTCCTCAATTGGAACATGAAGTTTGGGGCCTGCGAAGCGTCCAGTGGCCACTTCGCGCGTTTATGTCTGTATACTTGCTGGCTTATTCGCCAGTGTTTGTGCCTGCGTATGATTCTCGGGCGCGCCGCAAAAGCGACGCGCCCACAGAGCACAAAACTGCAGGATTCTACCATTCTTAATTTCTATCGGAAACACGATGTCCAAGGAATTTCGCGTCAAGTCCCGCTTCAAACCCGCGGGGGATCAGCCCAAGGCGATACGTCAATTGGTGGAGGGTATCGGTGATGGCCTCATGCACCAAACCCTCCTGGGGGTAACCGGTTCCGGTAAGACCTTTACGATTGCCAACGTGATTGAACAGGTGCAGCGCCCTACAATTATCATGGCCCACAACAAGACCCTGGCCGCGCAGCTTTATGGTGAATTCAAAGAGTTTTTTCCCGACAATGCCGTGGAATATTTTGTTTCCTATTACGATTATTATCAGCCGGAAGCATACGTCCCGTCTTCCGACACCTTTATCGAAAAGGATGCGTCGGTGAATGACCATATTGAACAGATGCGGTTGTCGGCAACTAAGGCGCTAATGGAGCGACCCGATGCAATTATTGTCGCGACCGTGTCGGCCATCTATGGTTTGGGTGATCCAGAATCGTATCTGAAAATGATGCTTCATCTCGATCGTGGTGATCAGGTGGATCAGCGCTTTATTTTGCAGCGTTTGGCGGAGCTGCAGTACACGCGTAACGATGTGGAGCTGCATCGCGCCACATATCGGGTACGGGGGGACGTGATTGATGTGTATCCCGCCGAAAGTGACCGCGATGCAATTCGTATTGAATTGTTTGACGAAGAGGTGGAGGCGCTGAGTTATTTTGATCCGCTGACGGGTGAAGTCACACACAAAGTGCCCCGTGTCACGATCTACCCCAAGTCCCACTACGTAACGCCCCGGCAGAAGATACTTGATGCCGTTGAGCGTATTCGGGACGAATTGAAAGGCCGCTTGCAGCAGTTACGTGACAACAACAAGCTGGTAGAAGCGCAGCGACTCGAAGAACGTACGCGTTACGACACCGAGATGATGATCGAGCTGGGCTATTGCAACGGCATTGAAAACTATTCGCGGTATTTATCTGGCCGTGAACCGGGGCAGGCGCCGCCAACCCTGTTTGATTATTTGCCGGATAACGCGCTCATGGTTATTGATGAATCTCACGTGACCATTCCCCAGATTGGTGCAATGTATAAAGGAGACCGCTCCCGCAAGGAAACGTTGGTTGAGTATGGTTTTCGCCTGCCTTCCGCTCTGGATAACCGGCCGATGCGTTTCGACGAGTGGGAAGGTATTGCGCCACAGATGATTTTTGTTTCAGCCACGCCAGCCAAATACGAAGAAGCGCATGCGGGGCAAATCGTGGAGCAGGTTGTGCGACCGACAGGTCTGCTTGATCCGGTAATAGAAGTACGCCCGGCTACGACGCAAGTGGATGATTTGCTGTCTGAAATCCACACAGTAATACAACGGGAAGAACGCATTCTTGTGACCACCCTGACCAAGCGTATGGCTGAAGACCTGACCGATTTTCTCATGGAGCACGGCATTCGTGTGCGGTATCTGCACTCCGACATCGACACCGTCGAACGGGTGGAAATTATTCGGGACCTGCGTCGCGGTGAGTTTGATGTGCTGGTGGGTATCAATCTGTTGCGAGAAGGTCTCGATATGCCAGAAGTATCGCTGGTTGCCATACTGGATGCCGACAAGGAAGGGTTTCTGCGCTCTGAGCGCTCCCTCATTCAAACGATCGGGCGTGCGGCGCGCAACATCAATGGGCGGGCCATTTTGTATGCCGACCGCATTACAGGGTCGATGAAACTGGCTATTGATGAGACGAAGCGTCGGCGTGAAAAACAGACGGAGTTTAATAAGGCCAACGGCATCGTGCCCAAGGGTCTCGACAAGAAAGTGGTCGATATCATGGAAGGCGCAGTGCTTATTCCTGGCAAGCGCGGTGGCAAAGGGCAACGAATAGCTGAAAAGGCGTCTGCCTATGGTGACAAAATTCAGGCGCGTACACCGCAGGAATTAACGGAAGCGATCACCCGCATGGAAGATGCAATGTATCAGGCAGCCCGGGATCTGGACTTTGAAAAAGCGGCGATGCTGAGAGACCAGATTAATGAGGCGAAACAGCGTTTAGTGACGTTATGACGTCATTATTGTGCATAAAGCGCCAAATATATGTCGTTTTTATGCACAGTCTTGGGGCTTGACCATGCGGATAGTATAAACTTGACGTTCCACTCATTATTGTACAAAAGCTTTGTAAGTCGTTGAAAAATAAAGACAAATAAAATGGTTAAAAAGTGATCAATTTGACCAAAAGCACCAAGAGGCAAGGGGTTTGAGCGGTTTCTCGCCGGTTTTCAACAAAGTTATCCACAGATTTAGTGGATAAATGACAAAGCTGTCACAGAGGTGATGAGAGCCGAACATAATCGCAAATTGTCAAGATTTATCGATACTAAAATTGGGTTCGTTTTTGGTCCCGTTTCGGGTACCATCGCGAGCGCTCGGAATCCCGGTTTAATCCCGCATCCTGAGCCTGCAAAGTATCCTAACGGTTAGTGCGACCCGCAAACGTAAAAGTCCGACTCTCACACTGATTAGCTCACCGAGGAAAGCATGTCCTATACATTGTTGCGCAAATTGCTGTTTACACTGTCTCCCGAAACTTCGCATGATCTATCCCTCGAGTGGCTAAGCGCCTTGCATCGGCTGGGGGTTTTGTCGCCTTTTATCAACGCTGTGCCTGAGCAGCCTGTTGAAGTGATGGGGATTCGCTTTCCCAATCAAGTCGGATTGGCAGCCGGGTTGGACAAAAATGCCGATCACCTTGATGCGCTTGGCGCGCTGGGGTTTGGTTTTGTGGAAGTGGGAACAGTCACGCCGCGCGCGCAACCGGGTAATCCCAAGCCACGCTTGTTTCGCTTGAAAGAGCAGCAGGCCATCATTAATCGCATGGGATTTAATAACAAGGGTCTGGAACACCTTATTGAACGCGTTCGCAAGGCGCGTTACGCAGGCCCTATTGGCATCAATATCGGCAAGAATTTTGACACGCCGGTGGAGCAGGCAAACGACGACTATCTGAAAGGTTTGCGAGCGGTATACAACCACGCGGCCTACGTCACTGTGAATGTTTCTTCTCCGAATACGCCGGGTTTACGTGATTTACAGTTCGGTGATGCACTGAATCAACTGTTGGACGCGATAAAAGAAGAGCAGGCGGTACTCGCTAAGGAGCATGGCCGATACGTGCCGATCGCGATCAAGATTGCGCCGGATATGAATGAAGACGACACCCGGCAGGTAGCAGGTGCGCTGAAGGAGCGGGATTTTGATGCGGTGATCGCGACCAACACGACGCTCGATCGCGAGGCGGTGCAGTCCTCGCCCTTCGCGAACGAGGCTGGCGGTCTGAGTGGTGCGCCACTGACGCGTAAATCGACGCAGATGATTGAATTGCTCCATGCGGAGTTGGGTGAGCAGGTGCCCATTATTGGCGTGGGCGGTATCATGCGTGGTGAGGATGCGGCGGAAAAAATTGCCGCGGGGGCCAAGCTTGTGCAGATATATACCGGTTTTATCTACCGTGGGCCAGCATTGGTAGGTGAATGTGTGCGGGCTCTGGCGCCTTAATCAACCCTGCTTACCTGCAATGAAAAGGCCCGCTATTGCGGGCCGTTGGAGAGGAGCATGTGCTGCTCTCAGGGAAAATATTCGCGGTTTACTGTTGCAGTGCAGGGTGGCGGTGGATACCGGAAACGCCGGTAAAACCGCTCCAATTATCTTCTCGGCCGGCTCGCCAACCGTTTAACCAATTTTGTTGCACCGCTTGTGTGGAATTGGGACAAAGTGATTTGGATTTACCTGAAACACCGGCTTGATAACCTTTAACATAAGCACGTTGATCACTATCTCTTTTTTGTCTTCTCATTCTTGTCGAACCTCACGATCATTACGTTTAAGCGTATTTGGGTTGAACTGGCTCGTACTGGGCGAGCGTGAATAAACCTCCGTATGCGGGGCCTCTCATCGTAGAAGATGGAAGGCCGGATGATGACCTGCTTTTGTCGTGGCAGCGTGTATGCTTCAGTGCGCTTGGTTTGGCACCGGCTGCCCACCACAGTTAGGCGAACATCGCCTATCAAAAGCCCTGGGTTGTTCGGCACAGTAATTCGGTGCCGGCTCTTCAGTTAAGCGAAGAAGGGCAGAAAAGTACACAACTTTATTTATCTAAATTGTGTCGTTTTTATACGCACTCAGCATATCGCCTTCTAAGGTCTTGTTTTGTCGATGCTGGCGTGGTCGAATCGCGGCGCTAACGCCTCGCGCCTGAGTGTTTGAATTTTGTTAACGAATTTTGGGAAATTAAAGATGCCTACACATACGGTTACCGCTTTCGTGAGTGCGCCGCGCGGTTTGCACTATGCGCTGGAACAGGAAATTCACGACCTGGGCGTGACGCAGACGCGCGCTATTCCTGCCGGCGTCGAAGTGGTGGCTGAGTTGTCACAGATCTATCGTGTGCTTTTATGGTCGCGTTTGGCCAACCGAGTGATCCTCGAACTCGCCCGTGGCAAAGTGGGTAGCGTCGACGAGATTTATGCGCTGGCCAAACAGATTGATTGGTGCGCACATTTCAAGGTTGAGCACAGTTTTGCGGTGGAATTCCATGGCACTACCAGTTGGCTGAATAATTCAACCTTTGGCGCCTTACGAATAAAAGACGCGGTGGTGGATCTGTTTCGTGAACAGACAGGCATACGCCCCTCGGTCGACCGTACATCGCCCGCAGTGCGCATTTCGGGCAGATTGCACAAGGGCTACGCGGTTATTGGGTTGGATCTGAGCGGCGAGAGTTTACACCGACGTGGATATCGGCAGACGGCAGGCAAAGCGCCCCTCAAGGAAAACCTGGCGGCCGGCCTGTTACGTTTGGCGGGTTGGAAAGCGGAGCGGGTGCATGATCAAAGCCTGATTGATCCCATGTGTGGGTCTGGCACGTTTTTGATTGAAGCCGCGATGATTGCGACGCAAAAAGCGCCCAATCTGGAACGTGAAGTCTGGGGCTTTTCGGCCTGGCTGCTCCATGATGATGACGGCTGGGGAGCACTTGTGCAGGAAGCCCGGGAAAGGCATGAGGCGGCTTGCGAGCGCTCACAGGTCCGGATTGTTGGCTATGACGAGCACGGTCCGGTGATTAAAAAAGCCTGGGAGAACATTCAGCGCGCGGGCATGGAGCGCTGGGTGCATGTCGAGAAGCGTGAGCTGAGGGCGTTTACGCTGAATGAAAAGCTGCATACGGGTTTGCTTATCACTAATCCTCCCTATGGCGAACGTTTGGGCGAGAAAAAAGCATTGGAGACCCTGTACCAAGATTTGGGTCGACTGTTTGAACGTGAACTCGGTGGTTGGCAGGCCGCAGTATTTACCGGTAATACGGAGCTTTCCCGCCACATCGGGTGGCGGAGCCATAAACAGTACAAACTTTTTAATGGCGCTCTGGAAAGCCAGTTGCTGTTGTTTCGTCTGGATGAAGATCAACGATATCGCGAAGCCTGGATGAGTCAGGCTGATCGTTTGGCGAATCCCGAACATTGGCAGGTCGCTCAGCCCGATCGCGCAGCCATGCTGCGAAATCGCATGCAGAAAAACCTCAAGTCCATCGGCAAGTGGGCCCGACAAAAAGAGATATCCTGTTTCCGGTTGTACGACGCGGATATGCCCGAGTACGCCTTTGCGCTGGATCTGTACCATAGCGAGGAGGGCCTGCTGCACCTGCATGTACAGGAGTACATGCCGCCGAAATCATTGCCCGACAAAGTCGCATTTGAACGGCTTTCTGAAGCGCTGTTTGTGTTGCGGGAAGTGTTGGATGTGCCCGGAGAGCGTATTTTTCTAAAGCAGCGCCAGAGGCAGAAAGGGACGCAACAATACGAAAAGCAGGCGCGCCGTAATCAGTTTTTTACTGTGCGTGAGTACGATGCACGATTCGAAGTGAATTTAGCCGATTATCTGGATACCGGGTTGTTTCTCGATCACAGGCCGATTCGCAGGTGGATGCGAGCGCAAAGCGACAACAAGCGGGTGCTGAATCTGTTTTGTTACACCGCTGCGGTAACGGTGCAGGCTGCGCTGGGGGGCGCCCGAAGCTCCCTGAGTATCGACATGTCGAAAACCTATCTGGCATGGGCAGGGAGAAATCTTGCCTTGAATGCACTGTCTGGTAGAGATCATGAGTTGCTGCAAGCAGATTGTCTGGAATGGTTACGGCAGACGCCCGCGCCCGGCGCGCAGAATAAGTTTGACCTGATTTTTCTCGACCCTCCCAGTTTTTCAAATTCCAAGCGCATGGAGGGCATTCTGGATGTACAAAGAGATCATGCAGAACTGATCAGTTTGTGCATGCAGCGCCTGGCCAAGGAGGGCGTTCTGGTGTTTTCCAATAATCTGCAGAAGTTCAAGCTCGATGAAAGTCTGGCCAATACGTACCGGGTGCAAAACTGGCACAAGCCATCATTGGATAAGGACTTTGAACGGCACCCACAGATTCACCATTGCTGGTTTATCCGCCATGGCGGGGCTGACTAGTATTCGTAGCGCAGTTGCATGGAGCCCTGATACACCTTGATATTGGTGTCGGTGTCGCGCAGTAGGCGACCGTATTCAAATGCCAGATACCAGGCGGGTGTGATACGAAAGTCCAAGCCGAGCAGCCAGGACGTGCTGAATTTGGTGCCAAAAAGGTCTTCTTCCATCTGCGCAGAGCTGGGGATCACGTTAAAGGTTTGGGGTAAAGACTCACCGCTTGATACCGTAATGCGCGTCTCGCGGCGGGTGACATCTGCTTCGTAGTGAGATACGCCATACAGGCCATAGGCCGACATGTAATCGGTGATGGGGTAGGTTGCGCCCATGTACCAGGCTAGCCAATAGTGAATGTTAACGTCCAGCGCTTCTTTGATGGTGTCGTCTTTGATGCCGGTGCCAAACCGCAGTTCGGTTTTGACATATTCTGTGATGTAGGTGCCGAGCACTCCGAACACACCATAGGTTTGGGCCGTTTCCGGGAAAAAGGCTTCGACGATGGCGCTTTCACTGCCATCCTCTTCGACTTCGGCCAGAACAAGATTAACGGAGCGAAATTCGTTCAGGCCCATACCGAAACTCAGGTAGGTTTTATCGGCTTTGGTATCGGTATTGATAATGTCGGACACGCTGGCTTGTTGCGCCAGCGCGATGGGGCATCCGATCGCGATCAGGCATGACATCAATAATCGCATACAACGCGTCATCCGGTTGACTACCTTTTGAGTGTGGTGAAACAGAAAGGGCGATACTGCCCGTTCGTTATTAAGAATGCTCAGATCAAGGTCACAAATATTTGAATATCAATCGATTTCACCGAGATGTTTAGCCAGATAGAGCAAACTGCGCACGCCGTCTTCGGCGCTGTCACCAGGCACGCCGAGCTCCTCTTTCTGATTGCGCTGCAGATCGAGCAATTCTTCCAGTGAATACCCGGTGAACAGCGCGCTCATGCTGGCGATTTCGAAGGTGATTTCTTCGCCATAGGTTTCAAATAATCGTTCAATGGCGCCGTAATCGTCGTCGAGGCCGTCAACAAACACGGTTTGTCCGGCAAGGTCTTCCTGTAGCTCCCTGATAATGTCAGGTCCGGCAAAGCCCTGGTCATAAAGATGTTGCAGCGACATGTCGTCGGGCGGGTTTTCCTGGGGGGACCAGCTGTCGTCGGGAATCAGCAATGCATACTTTAACTGGCCATCAGATAAGGACCAGCTTAGCGCGATCGGATAGGCGTCTTCGTTGCGATGGCTGAATTCGATATCCAAAAATTGCGGCAGCGACATGGGGAATTCATTTCTCCTGAAAAAAGAGCAAGCAGGTGTGCAAACGGCAAGCGTAATTATCCCCACAAAAAACGGTGATACAAGCTACACTGATAAAAACTTTTTGATCGACAAAAGAGTGGCCATGAGTGAGATGCAACGCCAGGTTCAGCTGGCGAAATTTTACCGCAAGTTGAGAATTCTGGTTGTAGATGACTTTGAGAATTTTCGTATGTCCATGCGGCAGATGATTCGTACGTTTGGCGTTGACCGTATTGAGGTGGCGGGCAATGGGGAAGATGCCGTGGAGCGCTGTGAGCGCGAAGAGTTTGATATTGTTATTTGTGACTATAACCTCGGGCCGGGCAAATCGGGTCAGCAGGTGTTGGAGGAATTGCGCTACAACAAAGTGCTCAAACATACCTCCCTGTTTGTGATGGTCACCGCGGAAACAGCGAAAGACATGGTGCTGGGGGCCCTTGAATATCTGCCCGACAATTACATTACCAAACCCATCACGCGTGCCGTGCTTCAGAAGCGCCTCGACCACCTTGTTGAGATGCGTGAGGCGCTAAAACCCATAAATATCGCGATCGACAAGGGAGAGAATGAGCTGGCCATTGAGCTGCTGGATCAGGAACTGAAATCCGATTCGCGCTATGTGATGTGGTGTCTGCGCACCATGGCGAGTTTGTACTATCGCATGGGTGAGCATGAAAAGGCCAAGAGGATCTACGAGGATGTGCTCACCAAACGTGACATCGGCTGGGCGCGTCTGGGTGCGGGGAAAACGCGCACGGCGCTCGGCGACTACGATGAGGCCATACGCGACCTGAACAATCTGATTCGCGACAACGGTAATCTCATTGAAGCCTATGACGCGTTGGCAGACGCCTTGCTCAAAAAAGGCGATTCGGTGGCCGCACAAAAAACCCTCGAAAGAGCCGTGGAGGTGTCGCCACATGCCATTATGCGACAAAAACAGCTCGCGGAAGTGTGCACCCTGAATAAGGATGTAGAAGGCGCGGCCAAGGCGTACAAGGCCACCGTAAAGCTGGGCAACAATTCGGTACACGAATCGCCCGACAATTATTTGAATCTGGGTCGCTGTCTATCGGATCTTGCAGAGGGAGACACGACTGAGGCAGGCAAAAAACGCGCGAAGGAAGCGGTACATGCCATGGAGCGGGTCTCGAAAAAGTTCAAAGACGATTCGCGCGTGAAAATGAATGCAGCTCTCATCGAAACGCGCGTCCATCAGGGGCAGGGTGATGATGCCAAAGCGCAAAAGTCTTTGGCCAAGGCTGAACAAATGATGGATGGGGGCCAGGCTGATCCGCAGACCAAAATTGAGTTTGCCAAAACGCTGTACGCCATGGGTGAAGACAGTCAGGCGGAGCAAATGTTGAGTGAACTCGCCGGAGAATATGAAGATGATGCCAAACTGCTGGAGAGTATCGAGGAATTGCTGGATGAGCCGGTGAGCCTTCAGAAGCGGGTGAAAGCGCGTAAACTCAACAAGAAGGGGATTACGGCGTTTGAACGTGGTGAACTGAACTCGGCGATTGAAACCTTCAGTCAGGCATTGGAAGTCACGCCCAAACACCCCGCGCTCAATCTCAATCTGGTGCAGGTCATGTTAAAGCAGATCAAAGAGCAGCAAGGCAACCCACAGTTGGTGGAAAAGTGTCGAAAATGCCTGGCCAATGTGGCGCACATCCCTACACAGCACAGGCAATACAAACGATACGTTTTTTTGAAAAAGAAAGTCGAAGCGCTTGGTTAGCTGCGCCGACGGGGAGGAATGATGCGGGTCAGTCAAGCAATACTGGAGCAGGCACTTAACGCTGCAAGAGCGATGCGTGAGTCGGGTGACGACCCTGAACATCTTGCCAAGGCCTTGTTGAGTGAGCACGAACGTTTGCAGGAATGGCAAAAGGTAATAGCGGCGACGAAACTGTTTTTACGTTCTGGTATGGCGACCACCGAGCATGCGCGCCTCGTGAAAACACTGCACGAAGTTGAAGCAAGCGAAGAACGGTTGGATAAACAGGCGCATTTCGGGCTGGAATAGCATCCATCACATCTGAGACATTAGAATGCTCAGCTCGTAATCTGAATATATTTTTGGATTGTTTGGGTATAGGGCCGTTTGCAGAATATTCTATTTTGCTGATGATGCGGATAGCGCGCTGTTGCTGCTTTTTGGGCAAAGCGGTCGTTGAGCTTTTAAACTTTAAAGGACCAAAAAGTGCCAGTTTCAGGCATTTCGGGAATTTCCGCAGTTACGCCATTGCGGACATTGCCGGCCCACCGATTTCCAGTTAGCTTAAGATGAAAGCAGGCGACTGTACATAGAAAAGGGCTCTGCTCCTTTTATCGATTGAGCTCTTAGCAAAGTAAAAGCTCGCGCACGTTTTTAGGAGTGGAGAAAGAGACAGGTTATAGTTCCTATCCTCTCGAGCCAGCATCTTTATGAATATGGAATCAATATGGCCATTAAGTGTTTCAATACCGGCTGTTTCGCCGATGAGTACTAATTATGCAGTATTAATTGAGTGATCGATGGCATCAATGCGCTCATTGTTTTTTTGTGGCGAAAGCTCACCTCCGAACCAATGTCTCCGCCACTTACAGCTGCTTGATTTTCTCTCGTATTTTCTGGGCAGATTTGGTATGCATCAGTAGATTGCCTTGTTTGGGGCGATACGCGCTATGAATGTAACGAAGTGGATCAATGATCATATACATTATCATGCGTTTCAAGGAGTGTATCCTGAAATAGAAATCTAAAGCGTTAGTGGTTGTCCATCTATTCCTTTCAAAAACTTCAATGCAAACCTTGCGCAATAAACCAAGCTCATTCTTAGGATGAGAAAGTATAATTTACCTGTGTGTTTAATTCTTATTAGCTGTCGCTATCGAACTGTGCATTTCGCTACATCGAAATGAGCGCTTTAGAAATGTTAAATAAAATTGAGAATAGATCGCACATGAGATGTAAAATCTGCTCGTAATTAAACGAACCATTGGAGCTCCTGAGTACACATGAGTAAAGGAATACGTTTTAGTTTTGTTTTCCAGGTAATCAGCATTCTACTTCTTATAGGTTGCAGCGGCGGCTCATCTCAAGACAGTGTTAGTTTTGAGTTATCTTCCCCCCCAGATGTAGATTGGCCCAATCAACAAATAGAGATCGATCAACTTAACCTCAGCGCATTTACTCTCGATTTAGTTTCCGCGTACGACTTTTCGAGAATAATGATTGAGGATCGGTATTTAGTCTCCCAGGCTCTCCACGATACCAGCATCATAATCCCTGAATCAGATTGTGAGGGTGGTGGTAAGCTGAACATTTATACCGAAAAACAAGCAATGACCTGGTCTCTTGCCTTATCCTACCAAAACTGTCGTGAAAACGCTGTTACGCGAAACGGTAGCATAATCTTCCAATTCTCAGCGGAGTCGGGGTATATCGGGCCAGGGGGATTTTCGATTCTGCTTAATAACTATGAACTCGTCTTCTCCGATGATTCACAACTTTCCTTCTATGGTAGCGTTGGTATAGACAGCTATTCTTCTCCAAGTTTAATGACCCTTGATTTAATAGCGGGCAGTCATAATCAGTTTTTTAAAATTGAAGATTTTACAGTGCCTCTTGGATATGAAACAGAGGTTGGCAACTATACCGGACGAGTCATTGACTCAAATTACGGATTTGCCGAAGTGAATGTATCTGATGGATTTGAGTTTGGTGAGGGATACTTTTGGCCTGTGGATGGAGGTGACCTTACATTTTCCGGCAAAAATAACAGTGTTGGCATGGTTGAAATAATGAGCCACCAAGAAGTTTACATGGAGCTTATTAGAGATGACACGCAGCCCCAAGCACTATGGTTAACATGGGATGATTTAGATATTGAAAGTCCTCCTTTATATGGGGAAACTCCTTCGGCAGCCTTTGCACAAGTACATGTGCAGGGTGAAGAATTACTGACTGCGGACGTAATTACACTCGATGCTAGCGATAGTCATGACCCAGAAAACAAGCTGTTGACGTATACATGGACCTTACTGGCCGGCCCTGAAGGACACAATAGCAGCCTCAGTGATGAGCATTCCCCACGGCCAAAGTTTTACCCTGACAGAATCGGCACTTATCAAATTCAGCTTGTAGTGAATGATGGTGGTAATACTAGCCAACCATTTATTGGGACTGTTACGTTAGATACATTAAATTATAGGGCGCGAGCCGAGTGGCGAAGTAGCCAAGATATTCCCGACGTTGCAAATAACTATAAGTTGACTCGTGTACCTATTTCGATAGATGCGTCGTTGAGTCAGATGATGCTTTATCCCAACACACTCGATTACATAAACCTGACATATAGCTGGCATATTACGGAGTCACCAGATGGCAGTCTGGTAAGTATTTCTGATCCTGCTTCGGTAGAATCTGAATTTACACCAGATCTCCCAGGCTATTACACAGTAAATCTGGTGGTAAACGATGGTGTAAATGACGCTGAAAAAAGTTATCGATTTAGGATCCACGATTATGAACTATATCGACCAACAGTAAGTAGATCCTCTCATGCTTTTGGCAATGCCGGAGAACCACTAACTATTAATCTTTATGGCGGATCAACCTATGGTCCTCGTCCCCAGCATGCACGATGGTCTTTGTTGTCAGCTCCTCCAGATAGTTCAGTTGTCTTGCTGGAAGTGGATGGCTTGAGAATGACATTTACTCCAGATGTTTCCGGAATGTACACGTTTGAAGTGGTTGCCTACACTGATATTGAAGAAAGCGACCCAATAGAAATAATCGCCTATGTCGAAGAGGAGAGTTTATTCGAAACACAAACTATTCTAGATGCGTCAAATTATCCAAGCACCGGATACGGTTGGATTGAACCTAAAGAACTGTTTCTGTCTGATGTCAACAACGATTCATATACAGACCTTATTTTGCCCAGTGCAAGAAGCGAGTTCGCGGGCGTTGAAGAGTTGAGGATATTACTGAGAAATGACGATAATACTGGCTTCCTTGAATCAACCACCAGTTATGAATTACCAAACCCTCGAAGTGGAGCGTTTAAGCTAGAGCAATTAGAAAATGATAATGTGCATCACCTATTCCACTCTTATTACACGGGCGAATATGAACTATTTCAAGTGGACGCAAACACCTCGCCGTTAAGTGTTTGGACGACTACAAACTCTACACACCTCCTGTCCTCTCAGGGTCACGTTCTCTTTCATGATTTTAATAAGGACGGGTTTAAGGACTTGGTGACTCTTGATTCATATTTGAACTTTAGTACCATCCCAAGAGAGTTTAATTTAAGACTTCATGAAGGTTTATCGACACCAAGTTATGCCTCCCCTATCACATTTGACCTTGAGGATAATCGGGCATGGTTTGATATGGGGGCAGTTGATTTAAACAAAGATGGTAACGAGGATCTGATTCTAAACAGTTATAATTACCAACCATCGATACCCGGCTCGTTAGAGCATTTTGAAGAAATAGTTGAAATACTGTACTTCCAAGGTGACGGAGAGGGGAGTTTTTCTGAAGCGCAATCTATCATATTGAATGGAGAGCAAGATTATTACATTACACGTAAACCTAAGTATGTTGATTTAGACAATGATGGCGATATTGATGTTATTGGGTTGACCCGCAACCATCGCATTCCTGGCGGATATAGCGGTGTATCATACTGGCTTCAGGATGATAATGGTCGCTTTAACCTATCAGGAACGATTCTTCATGAGCCCGCTTCATCCGTAATTCAATATTTAAGTGATTTGCACGTACTAGATCTAGATCTAGACGGATTGTTAGATGTAGTTGTTTTGAATCGGGGTTATTTGCATGTGTTCTTACAAACCGCGATAGGTGAATTTGATCACGGGCAATCATATCTAATATCGACGTACCGTCAAAATAAGCTAGTGTTTTCCGATATTGATAATGATGGCGATCAAGACATTTATGCCTCTGGATTAACTAGTGGGGGAGTTGAAATTCTTGAATTCAAGAATACGACAATTCGCTAGTTAGATACGCACTGGACTGCTATCTTGAAATAACGAGAAGGAGTGTTATTGTTAGTTGGCGCTGCACTTGGATCAATTGATCACATTGGTCATTATTGAAGCTACAACGTTACACTGGTCAGGATTCACAAAAATGCACAATCAATTCACGAAAAACTTCTCCGCCCGAATGTCTGTTCTTGTCTAGAGGTGCTGAAAAGTTCGACCACTCTTTACTTCCGCTCCGCCCAAGGTTGCTAAAAGACATAGCAAATATGTTTCCAATCTTGATTGGTTAGTTGGTGCAACAGCTTTTGTTATGTTGGATGGGTGGGCAAGGAACCGTTCCGTAGGAACAATAGACGCAGCAATCCCCCGGTAATGGTTTAAGCAGCTCTTTGCAGTTTTCACATTCGTAAAACCACTGACATGCATCTGTAGGCATGGTTTCTTTTTTCTTGTGCTGACACTTTGGGCAGGTCAGTTCGGATTCGAGGATAGTATCTTGCGTCATATCTACAGCCCTTTCTCTTTACCAACTGCTGTTGAAGGGTAGCCTGCTTCCATTGTTGCTTTTGGTAAAGGGGATGCAGCTGGTAAAGGGGGCGCATCTATTTTTCAACAATTTGGTTCAGAGTAAAATTAGTTACTTAGTTAAAGCTTGCCAGAAGGGGTGGCTGCCGTAAATTTTACATTAACCCTAATCATTTCGACGGGCCAGTCAAGGGCTCGGTCCCATCGCAGGAATCTTCGTTAAATCGCGCGGTAATGCGCGCGGAATGTGCACCCACCTACAGTCCTCTCATCAGTCTTCTCAGGGGTGACTAACGTGCAGGCAGGCAAGCCTGAAACTGTTTTATGAGTGCCTCGATACTGTCGACACCGCTGTAGTTCGGGCGCGTTAGAAAGGCCAGCTCGCGGTGCGGTCCAGCATCTTTTAATGGTAGCGCCTGTAATTCCGCATTCCCTTCCACGAGCACGTCCAGTGCCAGCTCCGGTACAAGTGTGGAGCCCATTTTTCCCGCCACCATTTGAATCAGTGTATGCAAACTGGTGGCATGAAATGCCCGCGACATTTCCGAGTGGTTCAACTGGCAGGCTGCCAAGGCATGGTCCTTCAAGCAGTGACCGTCTTTGAGCAACATCAATTGCGCGGGATCGATATCCTGGCTGCCGATGGCAGCCTGCTGGGCGGCCGGGTCATCGCAATGCGTCACCCAGTAAAACTGTTCCTGCCAGAACGAAAAAGACAACAAACCTTCATGGGCAAAGGGTAAGGCCAGTATTGCCGTATCAATATCTCCGGTGCGCACCATCTCCACCAGCTTGGCACTTTCATCTTCGATCAGCGTGAGTTTGAAATCAGGAAAAGCCCTGCGCAGCCCGGGCAAAACTTTGGGCAATAGATAGGGGCCAATGGTAGGAATCACGCCGATGCGCATGGGGTAACTGAGTGGCGCCTGCTGCGCACGCGACAACTGATACAGTTCATCTACCTGCACTTTGATCAGGCGAGCCTTGTCGAGAAATTGCTGGCCCAGCGGTGTGACCAGCACTTTTTTGTTGTCACGCTCGAAGATCTGAAACCCCAGCTGTTTCTCCAGTTCCGTCAACGCCGTACTCAACGCTGACTGAGATACGGAACAGGCATCGGCTGCGTTTTTGAAATGCAGGGATTTTTCCACCGCGAGTGCGTAATGCAATTGCTTCAATGAAATCATGCTTTATTGATGTTCTAAAAAATAGAATATAAGAATCTAGTTAATTCAATTTATCTTATCAAGTTATGCCATTAATCTTTTCATCGTTGTTGAAGCAGGTCTTCACACATTCAAATCAAGATGCAAACACACGAGGAGCAATACAGCATGGCAAAGATTAATCAGTCGATTCCAGCATTCAGCGCGCAGGCTTACCACAACGGTGAATTCAAAACGATCACGCACGAAGATGTGAAAGGTAAGTGGTCGATCTTTCTCTTTTACCCCGCCGACTTCACCTTCGTGTGCCCCACCGAGCTGGAAGACATGGCGAAACACTACGAAGCATTGCAGGCGCTGGGCGTGGAGGTGTACTCCGTATCGACCGACACCCATTTCTCGCACAAGGCATGGCACGACACTTCTGAAGCGATCGGAAAAATCCGCTTCCCCATGATTGGTGATCCCACCGGAAAAATCACGCGGGGTTTCGATGTGATGATTGAAGAAGACGCGCAAGCGCTGCGAGGCACCTTTCTGGCAGATCCAGAAGGCATCATCAAGGTGGCGGAAATCCACGACCTCGGCATCGGTCGCTCAGCGAAAGACATGGTGCGCAAAGTGAAAGCCGCACAGTATGTTGCCACGCACGATGGCGAGGTGTGCCCCGCAGCGTGGGAAGAAGGCGAGAAAACCTTGTCGCCCAGTCTGGATCTGGTCGGCAAAATCTGAACGCCCATGCGTTTGGGGCGGCGCAGGTCGCCCCTTTTTTCACATTAGCTCAGCAAACCGACGCAAAGGGAAAAATCGATGCTAACGAAAGAACTATTGGCCGCCGTAGCGTCCTACACAGCCTCCATGCAACAAGA
Source organism: Oleiphilaceae bacterium (assembly GCA_041590075.1). GTDB lineage: Bacteria > Pseudomonadota > Gammaproteobacteria > Pseudomonadales > Oleiphilaceae > PZPK01. The sequence continues at coordinate 18,214 of JBFHUL010000016.1, read as the reverse complement.
TGTGACCATCGTGCTCCAGGAAGGGTCGCACGAAAAACGTGCCGAACTCAGCAGCTTTCTCGGTGATTTCTGTTCGGTCTCGCCCAGGTTGAGTCTGGTGGAGCGCGATATCAATCTGCGCAGCCCCATTTCATTTACCCTGCTGGTTGAGGGGCAGGAAACCGGAGTGGTCTTTTCCGGTATTCCCGGTGGGCACGAATTCAACTCCTTGGTGTTGGCGGTTTTGCATGCCTCCGGCACGCCCATGAAGCTGGATGCTGGCATCCAGAAAATGGTGGGCAGAGTGGACGAAACCCTGCACTTTGAGGTGTTTGTGAGTCTCGGTTGTCATAACTGCCCTGATGTCGTCCAGTCGCTGAATCAGTTTGCTTTGTTAAGCGATCGTATTAGCTCAGAGATGATCGACGGTGGTGCATACCCCGAATTGATTGCGCAGCGCAATATCCAAGGCGTACCGGCGGTGTACCTTAACGGCGAGCCCTTTGCCAATGGCAAGATCGATACTGCGCAGCTGGTGGATAAATTGCTTCAGCGTTTACCTCAGCTGGCGAGCGGTGAATCGGCACAGGGCGCATTGCCGCTGCAGGACGTGACGGTAATTGGTGGTGGTCCCGCAGGCATAGCGGCGGCGATATACAGTGCTCGCAAGGGGCTCGCGGTGACGCTGATTGCCGACCGTATTGGTGGTCAGGTAAAGGATACGCAGGGGATTGAAAACCTGATTTCGGTGTCGCACACCACAGGCTCCAAGCTCACGAACGACTTGCTCACGCACATGCGCGACTATCCAGTGACGCTCAAGGAACACCTTCGGGTAGAGGAAATTATGCAGGGGCAGCCCAAAACGCTGGTGTTGTCGTCGGGTGAGCGCATAGAGAGTAAAACGATCATTGTGGCCACTGGCGCTAAATGGCGCGAACTGGGCGTGCCGGGCGAACAAGAGAATATCGGCCGCGGCGTTGCCTATTGCCCGCATTGTGATGGCCCCTTTTTTAAAGGTAAGGATGTGGCGGTGATTGGCGGAGGGAACTCAGGTATCGAGGCTGCGCTGGATCTGGCCGGTATTGTGGCTAGCGTGACGGTATACGAATTCATGCCCACCCTGAAAGCGGATCAGGTTCTCGTGGCACAGGCCGAGAAGCGTGACAATATTCGCATCGTGAAAAACGTCGCCACGAAAGAAATCATTGCCGATAACGGCAAGGTTGTTGCGCTGGAATATGAAGACAGGCAGACCGGTGAACGTCTGCGCCAGGAGCTTGCGGGCGTCTTTGTGCAGATTGGACTTGTGCCCAATAGCCACTGCGTCAAAGATCTGCTGGAGCTCAGCCCATATGGTGAAGTGATGATCAATGAGCGCGGTGAGACCAGCGCCGAAGGAATATTCGCCTGTGGCGATGTGACGACGGTGCCCTACAAGCAGATCGTGGTGGCGATGGGTGAGGGGGCTAAGGCATCCTTGGCGTCTTTCGATTATCTTCTCAAACTCAGTTAGTTTGATCCGAACGCGCGACGCCAAAAAGCGGAGAGGGAATAGGGTCGCGCAGTTCACATCTTTTCCCCCGGGGTGCTGCCTTTGGTCGCGCGCCGCACCTATAATGATCCCTTCAAAGCTTACGTACACAATAATAAAACAAGGGGTCTTCGTGCAGTCAATTCTGTCGCAATTCAATCACTGGTTCGAACGCGCGCCACTCGTTTGTCTTAATTACCGCTGGTGGGTTGTGTTGGCGTTCGTGGCGGCCACAACTTTTCTGACGTACGGCATGCTCACGCGCTTTACCATGGAAATGTCGCTCGAGAGCTGGTTTCAGGAGGACGACCCCGCAAAGCTGTCTCTTGATCGGTTCCGTCAGGTATTCGGGAGTGATGATGGCGTTTACATTGTGTACGCGCCGGCTGATGGCGATGTGTTTTCCGCTTCGTCTTTGGCAACCTTGCAGCAATTGCACCGTGAGCTGGATGCACTGCGACTGGGCCTGCGGGAATTTGGCGCCGATACCAGCGTCAATGCGCAGATGGCACGGGTGCAGCGTATCGACAGTTTGTATAACGCGCGGTATCAAATTGCCGAGGGCGACACCCTGCGTTCTCAGCGCCTGCTGCAGGACGGCTTCCCTCAAACCGCTTCCGAACGCGAAGCCCGGCGTGCACTGGCGCATGGTCAGGAAAGCTTTGTACTCACGTTTGTGTCTGAAGACGACCGCTTTGGGGGGCTACGTTTTAAAACGGATTTTGGCGTGGTGCCGCTGGACGGCGCTACTCCGGATTCGCCGCCTGATCTGCTTGCCGAGGATGACTGGCAGGTGGGTGAAAGTCTCACCGTGGATACCCAGGCGGAAGCCGCACAGCGCGAATTTGCAGAGATGCAAATGGAAGAATATCTGGACTTTATGACGGCCCTGCGTCAGGTCACCGCACAGCCCACGTATGAGCACTTTCGTTTCTACTTCACCGGGAACGCCCCGATGATGGAGTTTGCACTCAATAACATGAAGCAGGCAGCGGGATTGATGGGTTTGATGGTGATCGCCGTAGTCGGCTTGCTCTGGACGCTGTTTCGTTCGTTGAGTGCCGTGATTTGGCCCATCACGGTCATTATCTGTTCCGCCTTCTGGTCGATTGGCCTGCTCAGCTGGCTTGGGGTGGAGCTGAGTAACATGGTGAGCCTGTCGTTTATGTTAATTCTGGCGGTGGGCGTGGCAGATTGCGTGCATGTGCTCAGTGCGTATATGTACTATCGCGATAACGATCTCGGACACCGGCCAGCAATGCAGGCGGCTTACCGTAAAACGGGCCTGCCTATTTTTCTAACCACCATTACCACCATGGCCGGTATGTTGGCTTTGGTGATTAGTGACCTGCCTCAGATCACCACCTTTGGTGTGAATTCGGCCCTGGGTGTCGCGACCGCATTTATCTTTACCGTGTTTCTTTTGCCGGTACTGCTGGATATCTGGCACCCCTATACCCGCAAACAAAAACGCAGGGCAAAGCGCTTAACATCGGAGCCGGGTCACCCCCTTAAAGTGAGTGCGCTGCAACGGTTTCTGGATCGCATTCCCGCCTGGGTGACGCGCCGCTCCCGTGCCGTGGTGGTCAGCTACTTTGCCTTGTTTTTTCTGTTTGTATTTGGCGCCACGCAAGTGAGGGTAGACACCAATCTGGCCGAGTTGACCAAGGAAGACAGTGAAATTCGCGTGACCTATGATTTGGTGGATACCCACATGATGGGCGGGCAGAATCTCGAATTTTTACTCGATTTTAAAGCCGGCGATGCGCTCAAGCAGCCTGATGTCCTGCAGGCCATTGATCGTTTACAGACCAAGCTGGAGACGGATTATCCTGAGTATGTAGTCAAAACGTTTTCGCTGGCGGATATCGTGAAGGATACGCATCAGGTGATGCAGGAAGGCCGTGCTGACTACTATCGTATCCCGGAGGATGCGCGATTGGCCGCGCAACTGCTCACCCTGTTCGACAACGCTAACCCCGATGACCGGCGGCAGTTGGTCAGCGACGATTATGCACAAACACATTTAAGTGTTCAGCTGCGCAACAAAGGCTCCTACGAATATACCCAGTTCTTTGAGCATATCCGGGACGACCTCAAAACCGAGTTTGCGCCGTTCCGAGCCCAGTATCCCAACATGCAGGTGGAAGTGACCGGTTCACTGTCACTGATGATGGAACTCATTGACTACATCAGCTGGGCACAGCTCAAAAGCTTCACGTTCGCCTTGGGCATCATCACCTTGCTATTGATGGTGTCGCTGGGTTCTATGCAAGCGGGTTTGATTTCGATGGTACCAAACCTCTTGCCGGCATTTTTTACCTTTGGCGTGATGGGGCTGTTCGGTATTCCTTTGGATACCGATACCCTGATTATTGCGCCACTCATCATTGGCATCGCCGTGGATGACACGATTCACTTCGTCGCCCACTATCGCGATGCCTGGTATGAGAGCGGCGACGTGGCGGCGGCGCTTTCCAGTACCATCAAGGAAGTCGGGCAGGCGGTGACGTTTACCACCCTGATACTGGGTGTGGGCTTTTCGATGTTGGCATTTTCAGACTATTTAGGTTTGGCGAAAACCGGTATTTTCGGTTCGTTGGCGATCGTGGTGGCATTATCTTCCGATCTGCTTTTATTGCCGGCCTTGATCGCCTGGCTCAAACCCGATCTGGGGCGCAGTCGCTGGCTGGCGCGTAAGCAAGGGGAGACGGCATCATGCGAAGGCTGATCATGGTCTTACTGGTATTGAGCGCAGCGGGTGCCGCAATGCCTGCCGCCGCGACACCACAGAACGTACGCGACATCATGGAGAAAGTGGATGCGCAGCAGCGCCAGATTGGCCATCAGACGCTAACGCTGTCGCGTCTGTCTTCCTGTGGCTTCGCAAAACAGGGCGGTAAGGTGGTATGTACTGAAGCGCCACGTATGAAGGTGCTGGAGAGTTATTCCCGGCAGAGTGGCGAGAACATGAAAGACAGCCAGAGTATTGCGATTGTTCTGGAGCCTGCCAGCGAACGCGGCGTGGGGATGCTGACCTATGCCTATGATGATGCCACCAGAAACACCGAGTCGTGGCTCTATCTCTCGGCGCTGGGTAAGGTGAAACGGATGGTGACCGGTAATAGTGATGAACAGGAACCCGTATCGTTTTTCGGCTCGGAATTTACCACCGAGGACATGGAAACCGGTAAAACCGATGAATACGACTATCGCTTGCTTCAGGAAGGGCCTTATCAGGGGCGTGAAGTATGGGTGATCGAGGCGCTGCCGCGCCCCGTTCGTTTGGCCAAAACCCGCTACAGCAAGTTATTGATCTGGGTGGATCAGGCGCGGTTTGTGCCGCTCAAAATGCAGGCCTACGATCGTCGCGGTGAATTGTGGAAACGGTTCAGTTTCGAACACATTGAATCCTTCAATGGCTTGTGGATGGCGCGCCGTGTGACGCTGTTCAATCTGTATAGTCAGCGCTTGTCCACCATGGAAACGGAACAGATTGCCCAGGGTATCGCGGTTGATGAGGCCTTCCTGACGCAGCGTACACTGGTGGATTTCGCTTACCGGGAACAGGTGTTGCAGCGTCTGCGGCAGCACTTTGACTAGGTGTGATGATGCGTAGACTGTGGTGGAGCGGCCTGTTGGCAGTCGCGTGCGCTGCAGGTCATGCCGGCGATGGTGATTGGCTGACTGAAGACGAAGGGTATGCACTCGATGACACGCTATTTGAAGCGCCGGAGGCCGCGCCACGATATAGTCGGGTGAGCTTATCGCACTTCCTCACGCAGTCTGATCAGCTCGTCCGTTCACGTAGTCTTGCCAGATTTGAATACGAACGCCCGGTGTCTGAAGGCCATTACGTTCGGGTTGATGGCAAAGTGCGCCGATTTCATCCCAGTGATGAACTGGCCGACGTCAAAGGTGGCGCCTATCAGGAGGCTGAAATCGAAGCGCTGTGGTGGCAGGTCAGCGCCCGGCAATGTTTTGTAAAAGCCGGACGACAGGGTGTGTATTGGGGCGGTGTCGATAACAGTTTTGCGCTCGATCAGTTGACGCCCTTTGACTATACCGAGGCCTTGCTGACCTCCTTCACAGGGTTGCGTCAGGCGGAAGATCTGCTGCAAGTGCAATGCTATGAGGGCGCGCATCAGGTGCAGCTGATTATCAATCCACGGCCAGGATTGAGCGTGCTGAATCATGATCGCGACAGAGCGCGTGATGCGCTGGAAGCGGGTTTACATGAAGAGTGGGGTGTGCGCTGGCAATGGTCCACCGAAGGCCGTGAAGTGGCCTTCATGTGGGCGCGCTTGGAAGACAACCTGCCCACCCCGGTAGGAGCGGGCGGCATTCAGCCCTATCGGCTGGAGGTGGCGCGTTTTGATGTGTGGGGCATGAGCCTGAGTCAGTCCGTTGGTGCCTTGCTGGTGTTGCTGGATGCTGCGTATCACCGCGATCAGTTGCAGGCATTTACGAATCACCGGCGCCATGAATGGGAAGTCGCTCTGGGGATGGAATACACCAGCACGGCCAATCATCGATACAATGCCGGGGTGTGGCGCTTCCGTGCTCCGGCCTTGTCGCCTGCGGGCTCCAGCCGCGCCACGGCACTGTTTAACCTGGGGTGGAGCAAAAGCGTTTGGCGAGACGATTTGGAGCTGAGTGTGCTGGGTCTATGGGGGGGAGAGCCGCGTATCGGCTCTCTCACGGGTTTGGCAGACTATCAATGGTCCGATCACTGGTCGACCCAAGTCAGTTTAAGCTACGCGAATGCTGCGGAAGGCAGTGATATTGCACTCGCCGGGTTCGCCGATGGATGGTCCACGAGCGCATCCATCGACTGGGTGTACTAACGGCGACTTATTTAGACGCGCGTTGCAGGCAGAATACACTCAATTTGTTGCCGTCGAGATCTCTGAAGTAGCCCGCATAAAAGCCGTCGAGGTCGTCACGTGGGCCGGCCGGCCCTTCGTCTTTGGCTCCCAGTTCAATGGCTTTATCATACACCGCATGCACTTCCTGCGGGCTGGCAACGCTGAGTGCCACCATGACGCCGTTGCCAACGCTGGCCTGACCACCGTCGAAGGGGGTGGTCAGTGATAAACCGGGCTCTTGCGGGTTGCGACTCCAGGCAATGAATTTTTCATTTTCCATGAACCGTTTGGCGCCCATGGCCCCCAGAACCTGATCGTAAAAATGGGCTGCGCGCGGCAGGTCGTTGGTACCGAGTGTGACGTATCCGATCATAAAAGACTCCCTAAGCCTTGGAGAAACAAAGCTTCAGATAATAAAAGTTTTCTATGTGGTGGGCTATGCCGCCGGCCTTATTTCAGTATCTTGATGGCGTGTTTGTCTGCACTTCCCAATAATTCGAACAGGTGTTCCGCCAATGCCTTGGGTTTGATGGGCATGGTCAGCCAGCCGGCGAGAATCTTCAGGTGGCGCGATGCTTTGTCGCCTTCGAGGGTTTTGGGGTATTCGAGACTGATGCCCAGGCACACTGCGTTCTGCTGGAGTGGGGAGTCACCTATCTTTTCGATGAGGTCCAGTTCGGCAACGCTGCCTTTTCCGTCGGGTTCCAGATTGATCATAATCGCATCAAAGCTGCGGTTCTGCAGAAATTCTCCTGCAATCGTGCGGGAGTCGGCGGTATAAACCAGATAGTCCTGCTGCTCGATTTCTTCGATCACGCCGTGAAAAATATCAATGCCATAGGTGCCGATGATCAGCACTTCGCGCTTACGACTCATTACCTATTACTCGTGTCGGGTCAGTGTTGGCTTAAGATTAGTTGTTGCTGGTTGCGAATCAAGTATCTCCTTGCGGCCAATGTCCGATACCTGTGCTAGGTCTCGTTTTCCATGAGTGCTGCATAGGTCTGGGCCAGTGCATTAAGGTGGGTCTGCACATAGTCGAGAAAGGCTTGCATGGCAGGGGTGGGATGTTTGGCTTTTTCGTGTACCACGCACCAGGAGCGCTTCAGTGCAAACTGGTCGATGCGAGCGAGGCTCAGCATGCCGAGTTTCAGTTCCGGGAGTACGCTCATGCGCGGTAAGATCGCCACGCCCAGGCCAGCGAGAACGGCATGCTTGATGGCATCGTTCGAACCCAGCTCCATTTTGGGTGTAAGGCTAAGTCTGTTCTGCTGGCAATAGCTTTCGAGCGCAATTCTGCTGCCTGATCCGGCCTCTCGCGACAGTAATCCGGCGTTCAGAAATTCATGGATGGTGAGGCTTTCACGTGCTTGTAAGGGATGATCGGGGCGGGTCACGGCCACAAATTCATTGTCCAGAAAAGGCAGGGCGCTGAGCGATTTCTCTGCCGGCAAAATACCCATAATGGCCAGGTGATCGATATTGCGGCGCAGGCTTTCCAGAGCTTCCACGCGCCCCACCACGCGAAGGCTGATATTCAAGGCGGGGTGCAGTGCAAGAAAACCTTTGAGTAAGTACGGCGCAACATATTGCGCCGTATTCACGGCAACCAGTTTGAGTTCACCGGCGACTTGCCCTTCGAGCGCGCCCAGAGACGATTGCAGGCTGCGAAGCTCTTCGAAAATGATATCGATACTGGCGGCCAGTTTCTCGCCTGCTGCGGTGCAATACAGTTGGCGGCCCACGTATTCGAAGACCGGCACGCCCAGCGCGGCTTCGAGATGACGCACCTGACTACTGATCGCTGGCTGGGTAAGCCCCAGATATTCGCCGGCTCGCGAGTAACTTTTAAGTTGGTAGACGCTGAGAAAAACCTGTAATTGGCGGAAGGTGAGTCGATTCACCAATTGCTGGACTGACAATGGCATGCACTACCCTCGCACTTTTCTATAAGTAATACCTTATGCTAAGCAAAAAAAATAATATTTCTACATTATATTTGTCGCGAATATCCTAAAGCGCCACGTGTAAAAGCTTAGGAAGGTCGCCCATGTTGCAAAAAATACTGATTGCCAACCGCGGTGAAATTGCCGTGCGTATTATCCGCGCCTGCGCCGAGATGGATATTCGGTCCGTGGCCATCTATACCGAAGCCGACCGCTACGGGCTGCATGTGAAGCGCGCCGACGAAGCCTACTCTGTGGGTGAAGATCCCATTATGGGTTATCTTGACCCGCATCGTATTGTGAGTCTGGCGAAACAGGTGGGCTGCGACGCCATACATCCGGGTTATGGCTTTCTATCGGAAAATGCCGAGTTTGCCCGACTGTGTGAACAACAGGGTATTCGGTTTATCGGCCCGAGTTCCGATGTGATTCTGAAGATGGGCGATAAAACCCAGGCCCGCGACAGCATGCGGGCAGCCGGTGTGCCCATTACGCCCGGTTCCGATGGCAACCTCAAGGATCTGAATGAAGCCCTCAAGCTCGCGAGTGACATTGGCTACCCGGTGATGCTCAAAGCCACTTCGGGGGGAGGTGGTCGCGGCATCAGGCGATGTGACAGCGCCGAAGATCTGCGTCGTCAGTATCCGCGAGTGATCAGTGAAGCCACCAAGGCGTTTGGCAGCGCAGAAGTGTTCCTTGAGAAGTGCATTGTGAACCCCAAGCACATTGAGGTGCAGATCCTCGCCGATTCTCATGGAGAAGTGGTGCATTTGTATGAGCGGGATTGTTCCATTCAGCGGCGTAACCAGAAGCTGATCGAAATTGCCCCCAGCCCGCAGCTTACGCCGGAACTGCGCAATTATATTGGTGAGCTGGGCGTGAAAGCGGCCAAGGCGGTGGGTTATGAAAATGCCGGTACGGTGGAGTTTCTGCTCACCGGTAATGAAGTGTATTTCATGGAAATGAATACCCGGGTACAGGTCGAACATACCATTACCGAACAGATTACCGGCGTGGATATTGTCAGGGAACAGATTCGCATCGCCTCGGGCTTACCACTGAGTTACCGGCAGGAGGATATTCAGTATCGCGGATTTGCACTGCAGTTTCGCATTAATGCCGAAGATCCCAAAAACGACTTTCTCCCCAGTTTTGGCCGGGTAAGCCATTACTACGCGCCGGGAGGGCCCGGCGTGCGTGTGGATACCGCAATTTACACCGGCTACGACATTCCGCCGTTTTACGATTCCATGTGTCTAAAACTCATCGTTTGGGCGCTGCGCTGGGAGGAAGCCGTGGCCCGCGGGCAACGCGCTCTGGACGATATGCGCCTGCAAGGGGTGAAAACGACCGCTGCGTACTACAAGCAGATTCTCGCGCATCCGGATTTTATAGCCGCGCAATTCAACACCAGTTTTGTGCCGGAGCACCCGGAATTGTTGCAGTATTCCGATAAAAAACATCCTACTGAAGTAGCGTTGGCCATCGCGACTGCGGTCGCAGCCCATGCCGGATGGTAACCCGCTAATACGCCTATTGACTGAACAAGATTGTGAAAGGACATTGCCATGACTGCGAGCAAAGCCATTGAAATAACCGATGTGATTTTACGCGATGCGCACCAATCACTGATTGCGACGCGTATGCGCACCGAAGATATGCTGCCCATCTGCGATAAACTCGATAAGGTGGGGTATTGGTCCTTGGAAGTATGGGGCGGGGCCACGTTTGATGCCTGTGTGCGCTTCCTGAAAGAAGACCCCTGGGAGCGCCTGCGTCAACTGCGTGAAGCACTTCCTAATACGCGTTTGCAGATGCTGTTGCGCGGGCAGAACCTCTTGGGGTATCGCCATTATGCCGACGATGTGGTGACCGCCTTTGTGCAGAAATCGGCACAAAATGGCATCGATGTGTTTCGCGTATTCGATGCGCTCAATGACGTACGCAACCTCGAAACGGCGATGCGTGCCGTGAAGGATGCGGGCAAGCACGCGCAAGGCACCCTCTGCTATACCACCAGTCCGGTGCATACCCCCGAAGCCTTTGTCGATCTGGCGAAACGTCTGCGCGACATCGGTTCCGATTCGCTGGTTATCAAAGATATGGCGGGTCTGCTTACACCTTATGCCACCTACGAGTTAGTGAAGGCGCTCAAGTCGGAAATTGATTTGCCCTTGGTGCTGCACAGTCACGCGACGGCGGGGCTGGCGGCGCAATGCCAGCTCAAGGCCGTGGAAGCCGGAGTAGACCGGATCGACACGGCGATTTCGGCATTTGCCGGAGGTACCAGTCATCCGGCGACCGAGTCTCAGGTGGCCGCACTCAAAGACACACCCTATGACACCGGGCTCGATCTGGAGCTACTCAGTGAGATTGCCGAATACTTCCGTGAAGTGCGTAAAAAATACCATCAGTTTGAAAGTGAGTTCACACGCGAGGATGTATCGGTGCAGATCAACCAAGTACCGGGGGGAATGATGTCTAACCTGGCCAACCAGCTGAAGGAACAGCAAGCGCTCGATCGTATTCGCGAAGTGTTTGATGAGATTCCACGTGTGCGTGCCGATCTTGGGTATCCTCCATTGGTCACGCCGTCGTCGCAAATTGTGGGCACGCAAGCGGTATACAACGTGCTCAGTGGAGAGCGTTACAAGACCATTACCAACGAGGTAAAGCGGTATTTGCAGGGCGGCTATGGGCAGGCACCTGCGCCTGTTAACGGGGAATTACAAAAGCGGGCGGTGGGTAACGAAGAGTTGATCGAGGGGCGCCCCGCCGATTTGCTCAAGCCCGAAATGGAGAAGCTCAAGGGTGAGATTTCTGCACTGGCCGAATCGGAAGAGGATGTGTTGACCTACGCCATGTTCCCGGATTTGGGCCGTGACTTTTTACAGCAACGCAAAGACGGTACGCTGCAGCCAGAGCAATTGCTGCCGCAAAAGAGTGCAACAAAATCGGCGCCGAGCACCGGTACGCCCACCGAGTTCAAACTCGATATTCATGGCGAAACCTATGAGGTAGCGATTACCGGTGTAGGTGATGCAGGGAGCGGCAAACGCAAGATCTATCTCTCACTCGATGGCGTGCCCGAAGAAACGGTGTTCGAACCGCTGAACAGCTATCAGGCAGAAGGTGGCAGCAAGCGCGGTAAAGCCAGCGAACCAGGCCACGTTACCTCGGCAATGCCGGGTAATGTGGTGGATGTGTTGGTCAAAGAAGGGGATCGCGTCGTGGCCGGGCAAGGGGTGTTGGTGACCGAAGCGATGAAGATGGAAAACGAGATTCATGCCAACATTGCCGGCTTGGTAGATAAAGTACACGTGAAGAAAGGGGATCGCGTGACGCCGGGTGAGGTGTTGATAGAAATTGTCGCTGAGGAATAAGTATGCCGGATATTGTAGTCATGTTCTTCGTGCTCGGTCTGGTGGCCGGGCTGTTGAAATCCGATCTCGAAATCCCTAAAGCTGCCTACGATACGCTCAGTCTACTGCTCATGCTGACCATCGGCCTGAAGGGGGGCATGGTGTTGCATGGCGCTCTGGCATGGGAGTTGTTTTTCGAGCTGGTGCTCATTGCCCTTTTGGGGGCGCTCATTCCGCTGGTAGTGTTTCCGGTGTTGTATAAATTTGCTGGCGCCGAACCCGAGAATGCCGCGAGTCTGGCCGCGCACTATGGTTCGGTGAGTGCCGGTACCTTTGCCGTGGCCTTGGCCTACGTGGATTCGGTAGGGCTCATCACCGATCCGCAAGTCACACTATATCTTGTGATGTTGGAACTGCCGGCTATTCTCGTGGCACTGGCCCTGTATCGAAAGTTCTTCGCAGGCGACGTGAAGGCTGGTTCGCATAGTGAGTTGTGGCATGAGACCTTTACCAACCGGGGGGTGGTGCTTCTCGTGGGGGGGGTGATCATTGGCTTTATGTATGGGCCTATGCAGGGCGCGGCCGTGACAGAACTGCTCACCAGCGCCTTCAAAGCCGTGCTTGCTCTGTTCTTGCTTGAAATGGGGCTCACCGCGGCCGATACCTTATCGCCCATTCCCTGGAAAAAGTGGCGTTTGCTGGTGTTTGCCCTGGTGGCACCGCCGGTGCTGTCGTTGGTGGGCATGGGTGCGGGAATGGCGCTGGGCTTAGCGACCGGCAGCGTCTTGATTCTCGCCACGCTGACTGCGAGCGCCAGTTACATTGCGGCACCGGCTGCGATTCGCACGGCCATACCCAAAGCCGATATCGGTTTGGCAATGTTGATGTCGTTGGGGATCACATTTCCGTTCAATGTGATTGTGGGAATACCGCTGTATCATCACCTGATCACGGTCTGGTAAACAGCGCCGCGAGAATATCGATGGCTGTCTGGTACTAGTAGTCAACCTTGCCGCGCAATGATTTGTTCCGCCCGTGCTTGGTCTTGCTGTCCATGCGCTTGCGTTGCGAATTACGGGAGGGCTTGGTAGGGCGACGCGCTTTCTGTACCACCATCGCTGATTGGATCAATGCCAGCAGACGCCGCAAGGCGTCTTCACGGTTCTTCTCCTGGGTACGAAACTGCTGCGCCTTGATCACGATGATGCCTTCTTTGCTGATACGGCTGTCGCGTAAAGCCAGAAGACGCTCTTTGTAATCATCCGGCAGCGAAGACTGATGAATGTCGAAGCGCAAGTGAATCGCGGAGGAGACTTTGTTGACGTTCTGGCCACCGGCACCCTGTGCCCGGATGGCGGAAAGCTCAATGTCGTCATCGGGGAGGGTAAGCTGATTGCTGATCTTCAAGGGCATGGTAAGAGGGGGCTTGGTGATTAAGTGGTATCGTTACACGCTAACACACTCTATACTAGCCGCAAATCCGAATTGCCCTTTTGCGACCCCTCCGCTGTAATTCGCCCTTTCCGCGATACGTTTTCCGAGAGTACATAATGAGTTTTGACACCCTGGGTTTGTCGGCCCCGATTCTAAAAGCCGTGGCAGATCAAGCCTATACCACTCCATCGCCTATTCAGGCACAGGCCATTCCTGCAATTCTTAAAGGCCGTGATGTGATGGCCGCTGCGCAAACCGGTACGGGTAAAACCGCCGGATTTACCCTGCCGCTGCTCGAAAATCTCAGCAAGGGAAAGCGACCCGGTGCTAATCAGGTGCGTGCACTGGTGCTCACACCCACCCGCGAGCTGGCGGCCCAGGTGAGTGAAAGTGTGGTGAATTATGGTAAGCATTTATCGTTGCGTTCAGCCGTTGTGTTTGGTGGCGTAAACATCAATCCTCAGATGATGAAGCTACGCAAGGGGGTGGATATATTGGTGGCCACACCGGGCCGGCTGCTTGACCTGCATACCAAAAATGCCCTCAAGCTGGATCAGATTGAGGTCCTGGTGCTCGACGAGGCCGACCGGATGCTCGACATGGGCTTTATTCGTGATATCAGCAAGATCATCGCCTTGCTGCCTGCGCGACGTCAGAATCTCATGTTTTCGGCCACCTTCTCACCGGAGATTCGCAAGCTCGCAAAGGGTTTGATTCATGATCCCGTGGAGGTGTCGGTATCGCCGCCAAATGCCGCAGCAAAAAGCGTAGAGCAGTGGGTGGTGCCGGTCGATAAATCTAAAAAATCCGCCCTTTTGATCGAGCTGATCCAGCGGCATAGCTGGTACCAGGTACTGGTGTTCTGCCGCACCAAACACGGCGCCAACAAGTTGGCCTATCAGCTCAACAAGGCCGACATCAAAGCTGCGCCTATTCATGGCAACAAAAGTCAGGGCGCACGCACCCGTGCCTTGGCGGAATTCAAGCAGGGTGATATTCAGGTCTTGGTGGCCACCGATATCGCGGCTCGCGGGCTCGATATCGATCAGTTGCCCCAAGTGGTGAATTTTGATTTGCCGCATGTCGCCGAAGATTATGTGCACCGCATTGGTTGCACGGGCCGTGCGGGTGCCGAAGGTAAAGCCGTTTCTTTGGTATGCGCCGCTGAGTTCAAGGAATTGACGGGTATCGAACGCTTGATTCGTGAAGTGTTGCCGCGCCGTGGCGTACCGGGGTTCACACCCAAGGAAAAGTTGCCTGAGTCGCCTGCCAATCTCAAACCCATCAAACCCAAGAAGCCCAAAAAGAATCGCCCGGTAAAGCCGGAGCGTCATGATGGTTCTCGCTCCGACAAAGCCAGCGCCAAGAAAGTGCATGAAAAAAGTGAGGCTGGGAAGCCGGCAGCGCGAGCGGGAAAAAGCGGCCAAACCGCCGGTGGAAAGCCTGCAGCGGGGGCCGGTTCACGCCAGCGCTCGCATTCGACCAAGGGGGGCGAACAGGCCGATCATGCACCGCTCAATGATCAGAAAAGAGCCCGCCGCAGGCCGCGCAAACGGCCAACATCCCAAGCCGACTAGTTCGTGTTACAGCGACTGATCCTGCCCATTATCGATCAATCGTAATGAGCAGGTTCTCAAACCCCTGTTGGATAAGTGTACTCAAGTGTTCGATATGGGGTTCGTTGCTGGGTGCTGTCGTGATACCGATGCACAGGCTCCCGTTATAACTGATCACGGTAATATTGAGCCCCATGCCGTCGGTGACGATGGACAGCGGGTAAAGCTTTTCCAATCTTGCGCCTTCCAGATAGATGGTTTTTTTGGGACCCGGTACATTGGACAAGATGGTGTTGAAGACGGGGGGTAAGGTCTGTGAATGATGGGTGAGGGTCAGCACCAGAAACGGCACCATTGCGATGGTGGCGAGGTCTTCGGTCGCTTCCGGTGAAATATGCGCCAGATCATTCTTGGCTTTTCGGGTTGTTTTGATAATGTGGCGCAGGCGTTGAACCGGATCGTGTTCGTTTGTCTCAAAAGGGCAAATGATAAAGCTCAATTGATTGCCCTGATCATTGTTCTTGCTTTTTACCGACACCGGTAAACCGGCCTCGAGTGTTTTTGGTGGCAGCTGATTCAGCGATACGAGATAGTCGCGCAATGCATTGCCGCAAATAGCGACCAATACATCGTTGATGGTTCCATCGTAATATTTTCCAATTTCACGTACTTTCTCGACCGGAAGTTCGCAAACAATAAAACGGCGCCGAGTGCCAAGCTCTTTATTGAGCAAGGTTCGCGGGGCCGCGAAGGGTAATTGCGGCACATCCTTTTTGCCAAGCAGGTTATCCAGCCCAATGTTCGCCAGTAAGTTGTAGGCTTCGGGTAGCGCTCTTGTCTGTTTCAGAATGGCAGTTAGTGCATGTTTGATCGATTCGCCCAGGCTCGCTTTGTTGTGATCAGTTTGGCAATGCTTTTTTTGTGGGGCATCGAGCAGTTTTCCGGAGGGGTCAGGGGTGAACATTTCTTGGAGCATCTTCAGCCCGCCCACGCCATCGACCAACGCATGATGCACCTTGAAGTACAGGGCGAACCTGCCATCAGGCAGTCCTTCGATGAGGTGTGCCTGCCACAGTGGTCGGGTGCGATCCAATAGTTGTTCGTGTGCATGCGCTACCAGACCTAAAAGATCATCCATGCCTCCCGATGCCGGAAGTTGGTAGTGCAGCACATGGTCCTCCGGTTTGAAGTCTTCGGCTTCTACCCAGCCGGGGTTTTTGAGTGAGTAGGGGTCATTGAGCCTTTTACCAAAAACGGGCCACACTTCTTTAATCCGGCCCAGTTTGCTAGCCAGTTCACGCATGTAATGTGGTGATGAGTCTTCAGGTGGCGCTAACACCATCAGTGAGGCGACATGAAAAGGACAGCTTGGCGACTCAGCGCGAAGAAAAAATGCATCTTGAAAGCTAAGTTTTTGCATGTGCAGCTCCGGTCTGACAGGAGCATCCTCGTGCGCGATTGATGTCGCTGATACGATCGCAAGGTGCTCAGGTTTTTATTGTTACTGCCGTGATTGCTGCATTAAAAGTAGGCGCTTTCGCAGATCCAGTCATTGCGCTCCGTCAAGTCAGTTTGAAACAGTTTGATTTTAATGAGGCTGTATTATCCGAGTCTGGGTTTGATTTTGATCTAATGCCCAAAAACAATTCAGTTGCGACAGCATTTTCGCCCGGATCAACGTGAGCGAAGCTGGTCAGAGAATTCAGAGAAATAAAGGAAAGGAGAAATGGCTCCCCGAGCTGGGCTCGAACCAGCGACCCACGGATTAACAGTCCGTTGCTCTACCAACTGAGCTATCGGGGAACGGTCTTGACGCTAAGCAAGGTTGCTCTGGAACGTCACAACGGCGCGCATATTAAAGATTTGGATCGGGGGCGTCAACACTTCATCTTCAAGAATTTGAAAGCATTTGTGTCATGCCGTGGAGGCTGCTTAAAATATCAGCGATTCAGACGGACGATGGAAAAGTAGTGGAGGGATTAGTGTGACGTATTACCCACCTTGGTGGCTCAAGAACGGCCACGTGCAAAGCATCTATCCTTCCTTGTGGCGGCGTATCGAAGAACCCTTGTTCCAGCGCACGCGTATTGATACCCCCGATGGTGATTTTCTCGATCTGGATTGGGCTCGGCGGGGGCATCATCGCTGTGTCGTTCTGTCCCACGGCCTCGAGGGACACAGTCGCCGACCATACATGTTAGGTATGGCGCAGGCCGCACTCGATCACAACTGGGATGTATTGGCTTGGAATTTTCGTTCCTGCAGCGGCGAGCCCAATCGTAAGTTACCGAGTTACCATAGCGGAGCAACAGGGGATCTCGCGCTGGTGGTTGCGCAGGCCGTGCAGGCCGGCTATCAGAGTATTGCTTTGATTGGTTTCAGTATTGGTGGCAACAAAACCCTGCTGTATCTGGGGCGTGAGTGTGCGCAGGTGCCTGATGAAGTGCGTGCGGCGGTGGTGTTTTCTGTGCCCTGTGATCTCGTCAGCAGTTCGGCCCAGTTGGCCAAGCCGGTGAATGCCTTGTATATGAAAAACTTCCTGCGCAGTTTTCGTGAAAAACTCCTGGAAAAGCAAGCGCGTTATCCCGATCAGGTCGATTTGAGCGGCTTCGACCGGATTCGCACCTTCCACGAGTTTGACTCCCGGTATACCGCGCCCATGAATGGTTTTGCCAGTGCCGAAGACTATTGGCGCCAATCAAGCAGTAAGCCGTATATCAACGCGATTACGGTGCCGACCCTATTAGTGAGCGCCAAGGATGACCCCTTTCTCACGCCGGCCTGCTTTCCCATCGATGAAACCCGGCATAATCCCAAGGTGGTGCTTGAAGCGCCGGAATACGGGGGGCATGTAGGCTTTATGACGGTCGGCGAGAACGGTCGCTATTGGTCGGAGCAGCGGGCCATGGGGTTTCTGTCGCAGCACGTCAATCACGATGCACCGTAATTCTGCGTGGCTTACTCAATAACTGGTTGTAATACCTTCAGTACGTTTTGCTTGATCAAAGGCTGCGCTTCGGCTGTGGGGTGCAGACGGTCATCCTGCATAAGGCCGTCGTCGAGGGCGACGTTATCCAATAGAAAAGGCAGCAGAGGTAACTCATACTGCCCGGCCAAATCCACATACGTTTGATGAAACGCTTCGGTGTATGCCGGGCCATAATTGGGGGGAATATGCATGCCCACCAACATGACCTGTGCATGATGTGCTCGGGCAAGTTCGATCATCTGTGCGAGGTTGCTGCGCATGTGTGTAATGGGAAAGCCGCGCAGGCCGTCGTTGGCGCCTAGCTCAATGATCACAATGTCGGGATCATGCTGTTGCAGCAAGCGCGGCAGAGCACGCAGGCCGCCCCCCGTTGTTTCCCCGCTGATGCTGGCATTGATGATGTCGTAACCCTTACCCAGTTCTTGCCGCAGTAAATTGACCCAGCCCTGTTCAAGAGGTAGGCCGTAAGCCGCGCTCAGACTGTCGCCCAATACCAGAATCCGTGACACCTTGGTGGGTGATTGAACCGAAGCATTGGCACTATGC
>JBFHUL010000015.1:0-48058 GCA_041590075.1 Oleiphilaceae bacterium | reverse complement strand
GCCCTTACAAGGCGAGGGTCACAGGTTCGATCCCTGTACCACCCACCAGTCAAGGTGAGCAGGGTAATCCTGCAACAGCAAAAGAATGCGGACCGGTAGTTCAGTTGGTTAGAATACCGGCCTGTCACGCCGGGGGTCGCGGGTTCGAGTCCCGTCCGGTCCGCCACTTTTTTGCACTCCCTCGTATATCTCCGCTTATTCTTCTCGCGTATTTCTGGTTTTTCATCGCTGCTGTCATCTAAGTGTCATGCATCTGCGCAATGCTCTGCTTCCTTCTGTTTGAAGTGCGAGGATTGAAGCATGTGTGATTATGACAATGAACAAATAGAGTTTGATGATTTGGAGTACGCGGATGATGAGGAGTGCGATGACGCGGAAGAGCTTTAGCCAGATATGTCGTCATCACTCGATTGATGGCGAAAACTCCCCGGGCTCATGCTTGTCCAGCGCTTGAAGGCTCTTTGAAATGCCGCGGGCGACGAAAAGCCCAACAAGAACGCGATCTCGGTAAAGTTATGTTGCGTGTCACGCACATAGGTCAGCGCCAGTGCATGACGTGTTTCATCAAGAAGCTGCTTGTATTGATGCCCCTCTGCCCGCAGTCTGCGTCGCAGAGTCCAGCCAGCCATTCCCATTTTTTGCGCAATTAGTTCGATGTCGGGCGGGTCACCGCTCAGGTGAGAGCTTACCAACTCGATAACGCGGTCTGTAATTGTTTTGCCGTGCGATAATCTGCTTTTCAGTTCTTCACACACGTTGCGCGCTTCCGCGAAACTGGAAGGGCTGGCGTAACGCAGAGCTCTGCTTTCTTCGCCGCGTTTGAATACGAGTGCGTTGCGTGGGGAGGAAAAGTAAACGGGGCATGCGAAGAGCTCTTCGTAAGCTGCGCGATAATTCTGGTTGGCATACTCAATTTCTACATGATGAATAAGATCCGAATGTCCGCATAACCAGCACGAGAGCAAATACCAGGTGCTGAGCATTGAGTCGACAACGAAGTAGTTAAATTGGTTGTAGGGGCTGATGGAATAAAATTCACATATTAGTCGCCCGTTCTCGAAATAGTGTGCAGAGTGGCCGCGGCGATTGTAACTGCTGAGCGATTCGTAATCGATCAGTGTTGTCATGGCCTGATCGAGGGTTGGTGCCGACATGGCAGCAAAACCGGCCAGGCCAATTTCTGTTATTTTCATGTTTTTGCCCATCAGCAAGCCAAACTCTGGCCTACCGCTCATTAGAATGGCTTCATGGCCCAGACGCATGAATTTGGGAATACTGATGCGCGCATTGGGTGTATGCAGGAATTCCGGACTAAGATTGAAGCGTTGTGTCAGTGCTTGTGGGTCGATATTGAGGCGAGTCAGGGTTGTAAGAATGGCTCCAACAAAATTGACGGAAATATCCCCGAGTGGAAGTTTCTTGATCTGCATGCGAATGATTTACCGAATAAATAGCAAAATGTTCATCAAAGTAATAAAAATGTCAACTGAAGATGTTGAGCGTGCACAGTTTGCACATTACTTTAATGCCACCTATAACGAAGTGAATAATGAGAGAGACGGGAGTCTGTTATGAGCCAACCTGCTGGTCAGCAACTTTACCCACACATGCTTGCGCCATTGGACTTAGGGTTTACGACCCTCAAAAACCGAATTCTGATGGGCTCAATGCACACCGGGCTGGAAGAATCGCCGAACGGTTTTGAAAAAATGGCGGCTTTTTACGCGGAACGAGCGCGTGGTGGTGTCGGCATTATTGTGACGGGCGGCATCGCACCTAACGAGGCAGGTGCTGTTGGGCCCGGTGCGGGAAAAATGAGTACGGCAGAAGAAGCTGAAGAACATCAGGTCGTGACGCAAGCGGTACACGAAGCCGGCGGGAAAATATGCATGCAGATTCTGCATGCGGGCCGTTACGCCTACCATCCCAAACTCGTTGCCCCTTCTGCAGTTCAGGCTCCCATCAATCCGTTCGTACCCCATGAGCTGAGTGATGATGAAGTGGAAGAGCAAATCGATGCCTTCGTCAATTGTGCAGCCATGGCGCAAAAGGCCGGCTACGATGGTGTCGAGATTATGGGCTCCGAAGGTTATTTTATTAACCAGTTCATCGTTTCCCATACCAACAAGCGTGATGATCGCTGGGGTGGTTCTTACGAAAATCGTATTCGTCTGCCTTTGGAAATTGTGCGTCGCGTGCGAGAGAAAGTGGGCACCAATTTTATTATTATCTATCGATTGTCCATGCTCGATCTGATTGATGATGGCAGTACGTGGGAAGAGGTTGTGCAGCTGGCCAAAGGCATCGAAGGAGCTGGTGCGACCATCATCAATACCGGTATCGGTTGGCACGAAGCGCGTGTACCGACCATCGCTACGATGGTGCCACGCGCAGCCTTCACCAAAGTCACGGCGAAGCTGAAAGGCGAAGTCACTATTCCGCTGGTTACCACCAATCGTATCAACATGCCCGACGTCGCAGAGAAAGTACTGGCAGACGGCGATGCCGACATGATTTCCATGGCGCGCCCGTTTTTGGCCGACTCCGACTTTGTGATCAAATCCGAGCAGGGGCGAGCCAACGAAATTAACACCTGTATTGGCTGTAACCAGGCTTGCCTGGATCATACTTTTCAGATGAAGCTCACTTCGTGCCTGGTCAATCCGCGTGCGTGTCATGAAACCGAGCTCACCTATGTAAAAACCCATTCGCCTAAGAAGATTGCTGTCATCGGTGCCGGCCCGGCAGGGTTGGCGTGTGCGACCGTTGCGGCGGAGCGCGGACATCAGGTGACGCTGTTTGATGCGGGAGGCGAAATTGGCGGACAGTTCAATGTCGCGAAACTGATTCCGGGTAAAGAAGAGTTCTACGAAACGCTGCGTTATTTTGGTGAAATGATCAAAAAACATGGTGTGGATTTGCGTTTGAATACGCGCGTGTCAGAGGACGATCTGGCGGGTCAGGGTTACGACGAAATTGTATTGGCAACCGGTATTGCACCGCGCACACCGAATATTCCCGGCATTGAGAGTCCCAAGGTAATGAGCTATCTGGATGCCCTGCTCAAGCGCAAGCCTGTGGGTCAGCGGGTGGCGATTGTGGGCGCTGGCGGTATTGGTTTTGACGTCGCGGAATTTATTACCCACAGCGGCAAATCGCCGAGCCTTGATATCGATAAATTTATGAAGGAATGGGGTGTCGACTTGAGTATGTCGCACCGCGGTGGTGTACAGGGTGTGGAACCTGAAATGCCTGAAGTCGAAAAAGAAGTGTTCCTGTTGCAGCGTAAAAAGTCCAAAGTGGGTAAGAATCTGGGTAAAACAACTGGTTGGATACACCGCTCCTCACTCAAGAATCGTCAGGTGAAAATGATCAGTGGTTGCAGCTACGAGCGTATTGATGATGCCGGCTTCCATATTCTGGTGAACGATCAGCCGAAGACGCTCGAAGTGGACACGATTATTATCTGTGCGGGTCAGGACCCTTTACGTGAATTACAGGAAGGTCTGGAAACCGCAGGAGAGAGTGTGCATCTGATTGGTGGTGCCGATGTGGCGGCCGAGCTCGATGCGAAGCGTGCCATTAATCAAGGCTCTCGCCTGGCCGCCACTTTCTGATTGTTGACAGACATAAGCGCTTACCTCAAGCCGGGCCTGCCCCGGCTTTTTTTGTGCTTGTCTTAGACCAAAACTGTGATCACGTTGGGCTATTCTTTTGTCGTATTTGCGTGTGCTCGTGGGGGTTTCAACTAAACTGACATGACGCACAACGAACAATTGATGGAAGAGGAAACCATGAGCAGCCGTCAAAAGACCTTTCAAGCTGTTTTCTTTATGGAAAACCACAAGGTCGCTCGTCAGCTCCTGATCTCTGAATTTGAAGCGCTGTTGGATGGTATGGGCACTCTGCCGGACTATGAAGATGAAGAAGCGCAGGGGATCTATGTTGTCATGAACCAGTATGGCCAGGTCAAAGCGCTGGTCTTTTTTCTGCTGTATTTTGATGAAAATGGCCAGGCCGATGCCTCCTGGAATGTGCCGCTGGAAAGGTTGGCGGAAGTCAGTGGCAGCGGACCAGATTTGGGGGCTGGCCCGATCAGGTTGGCGTGTCGCAGCCAGTGTGCAATCAACTGGCACCAGGACAGCATGTGGGATCCCGACATGACGCCCGGAACCAATGATTTCCTGCGTATCAAGAAAGCGTGTGAAGACAATCGATTACGCTTCAAATTTGAGCAAGAGGAGGCGGTGCCTACGCTCGATACGGCAGGTGCCGGCTATGAAGCGGATCTGGATATGGATCTGGACAAACGCACCCGGCTGGCCCGGTTAATCAAAGAGCAGCGCTTGCGCATTCGCACTCTGGAATCTTCGAAAGAAAAGGCACACGGCGATTCGGATCGTGAGCAGCGCCTGCTATTTCACGCCTACAAGAATGAAATTCAGGAATTAAAGCAGCAGATCGAGCAGTTGAAAGTAGGTAATGAGCGACTGCAGGAAAAGCTGTCTTCGCGTGATTTGCAGTTTCAGGATCTGCAAAGCAAGGCCAGTGACCAAAGCAGGTTGGTCGACAGATTGTCGCAGGAAGTAAAACTGGCTTCCGGTGGCGAGCGTGAGCGCCTGGAGAGGCAGAAGCTAGAAGCTGAAGTGGTTTTGCTGCGAGAGCAATTGGAGCGAAAGAATCTTGATCTGGCATACCGCGATGAGCGGGAGGAGATGTTGCGCGCCGAGTTGGAGGAATTGAAAGAAGAAGGGCGTTCCGATGCGGGCGATAAAGTGCTCGACAAGCTCAAGGCGTTAGAGGTGGTTTACACCGCCTATCACTCTGGCGCCGGCCATATCACGATGACTACCGATGAAGTGCGGCGCTATCTCGAAAATCCCACTGCATTTGTGGCGGAAAAGTGTTTTGTGACCGAGGCTCATTATCGGGCTTGGTTGGAGCACTTTGAGCAACCTGTTTGCCGGTTCAAGGGGGCGCAGGGACCGTGTTTGCATCCGGTCGAGAAGATCTCGACCCCCAGCGAGTTTGAACCGGGCGTTGATGATCGCTGTGACAAGCATCAACGCGTCTCGGGCAGTACGGGCTGAGTCGTAGGGCCTGAAGGGTGATTAATATGAGTACTGATCCTTATGTGGCCGGGTTTGAGCAGCTGCCGGCTATCGATACCATTTCGCTGGCCCTGCCGGCAGGGCAATCTGTCACAGTGGACTGTTTACGTCTGGATGCATTACACCCCTTTGTATCCGGAAATAAGTGGTACAAACTCAAGTATCACATGCGGGCGGCACGGGAGGCGGGTAAGCGCGAGTTGCTGAGTTTCGGTGGGGCCTACTCGAACCATTTGCATGCGTTGGCGTATGCGGGGCGTCAGTGTGGTTTTGAAACACGCGCACTGGTGCGTGGTGAAGCCACGGAATCCCTGACACCCACCTTGCAGGATTGCAAACAGTGGGGGATGGCCATCGAGTGGGTGAGCCGGCAAAGCTACCCGGATCTGGCGCGCGAAGAGGTCGTTCCAGCTCTTCAGGAAAAGTATGGTGAATCCTGGATCATTCCCGAGGGGGGCGCTGGCCGGGACGGTGTAAACGGTGTGCGGGATTTGTTTGTGCAACTCGCGGCTGCCCCGGATTTCGACTATCAGTATCTGGTCTGTCCGGTAGGATCAGGCACCACTCTGGCTGGTATGATTGCAGCCAGAATCAGTGGGGTGCGATGTTTGGGTTTCTCGGCTTTAAAAGGCGCTCATGATCTGGAACAGCGTGTCGCGCATTGTCTGTCACCCGACGAGCAGGCCTGTCCCTGGCAGATTTTCCATGATTACCATTTTGGTGGTTTTGCCAAAATGAGCGCGCGCCTGCGCGACTTTATTTCTATGGTACACAGTCAGACTCAGGTCGTCCTCGATCCGGTATATACGGGGAAGATGTTGTTCGGATTGCTGGAATTGCTTCATCAGGGGAGATTGCCCAAGGATGCGCGCATACTCATTGTACACACCGGTGGCTTACAGGGTTGGCGCGGGTTTGGTGGTGAGGGGCCAGCTGCCTGGAACAAGGAATAAACGTTCCTGTTCAACCCAGGCGCCTTTCTGTTCAGCCACTTTGACGATTAATGCGGGTCTAAACGTGCCGCGTGCCTCGACGCGTAGGTAAGCAAGCAGATCTTCAGTGTTCATCACGGCTTTGCTGGCGGTTTGCAGAAAGGGTGCCAGCCACTGTCGTTTGTCGTGCAAGATTTGCCAGCCGATGCCCTCGTCATGTCGTTTGTCTCGTTGTTCCAAATGCGCAATCAGGGGCGCAGGGTAATACCAAAGGCCTCTCTGGTGATCTGGGTGCAGGGGCGATTCGTCTTGGGGAGGTGTGCCTGTATGGGGGTAGAAAAGATAGCCCTGAATCTGGAACTGTGTTGCGAACACGGTTAACTGCATTTCCCGAAGCGTGTGCAGTGCGCTGGGGTTCTGGCTCAGATTTAATTGTTGGTCGCGTAATTTTGCCAGTTTCAGGTCAAGCCGATCTCGGGCGTTGGGTCCGCGCCAGCGGCCAGGTTGTGTGCTCGGATCGTATAGATAGAATTTAATCGCAACCTCCTGGTGCAGGAGGCGTCGACGGCGCTTGTCCTGTACCAGAAAATCAAACTCGCCCACCGTTTTCCCATCGTGATTAACCTGCAGGTTTTGTGCAACCAGATCGAGGTCGGAGCAGGCTTGGATTAAAAAACTCCATAAGCTTTCGTAATAGGTGCCAAGAAAGTGGCTGCGATTTTTCTGGAGTTGCTGGTGCAGGCATCGGCCGGCAGGGTCTGAGCACAAGTACGCTAACTGGGTGTCTGAGAAGGTGAAGTCTGAGGGGGTTTCGGCATGAGGGGCAAGTAACGGGGGGCTTGCAGCCACCCAGAGTAAGTTTCGCTGATCCTGCGTACATTGCAGTGCCTCGGCTGATCGGAGCCAGGAGAGCAGATTGCTGGAGGAGGGCGGGCAGGTGGTCAATTTAGAATCCTGAATACGGTGTATTTTCTGTTAGACTTGAGAGTTCACGTGGCGTCATCATTACTGCCCTTTGATTCCCTACACAGAGTTTTATCAGATTTATGGACAATTTTCGAAATATCGGGTTGATTGGCCGCATGGGCAGTGCCCGGGTTGTCGATACCTTGCGTCGACTCAAGAAGTTTCTCAGCGCCGAAGGCTATTACCTCATTATCGAAGAAAACATAGGGGCGTTGATACCCGGTCACGGCTTGCAGGTTTCCAGTGTCAAAATGATGGGCGAGGTGTGTGATCTTGTGATTGTGGTTGGCGGCGATGGGAGTCTGTTGGGCGCCGCTCGGGAACTGGCAAAGTCCGATGTGCCGCTGTTGGGTGTGAACCGTGGCCGGTTGGGCTTTCTCACAGATATTTCTCCTCACGAACTGGAAGAAAAGGTGCGTGACGTTTTGTCTGGCCAGTTTATTCAGGAGAAGCGATTTCTGCTGGATGTGTATGTTAAGCGCAACGGTGAGCCTATCGGCTACGGTACCGGTTTGAATGACATTGTTTTGCATCCAGGTAAGTCAACACGGATGATCGGTTTTGATTTATTTATTGAAGGGCATTTTGTGTACTCTCAGCGCTCGGATGGTCTGATTGTCTCGACACCCACAGGTTCTACCGCTTACGCCCTCTCAGCAGGGGGGCCGTTATTGCATCCCAAACTGGATGCGATAGCTCTGGTGCCAATGTTCCCACATACCCTGAGCAGCCGGCCGATCGTGGTCGATGGTAAAAGTGAAATCAAAATTGTGATCGGAGAAGGTAATGAGATCTATCCGCAGGTGAGTTGTGATGGACAGCACCATATTCCCGTCGCGCCCGGCGATACGGTGAGCATTACCAAGAAGCCGCACAAAGCGCGCCTGATACATCCTACCTCGCATAACTTTTACGAAACATGTCGGGAAAAACTGGGTTGGGCTAATAATCTCTTTGAAAGTTAGGTAGCGGTGTTGTTCACAAAGCGAAAAAGTAAAGCACCGGATGTGCCGGTGTCACAGGGCTACGACCTGATTGGCGATGTGCACGGGTGTGCGCAGTCTCTAGTTCGCCTGCTCGTTAAGCTTGGCTACGAGAACCGGGATGGATGTTATCGCCACCGCGAACGCAAGGTGATTTTTGTAGGCGATATCGTTGACCGAGGGCCACGTATTCGCGAGGCCCTGCATATTGTGAAAGCGATGGTGGATGCGGGTGAAGCTGAAATTGTTTTAGGCAATCATGAATATAATGCGATGTGCTACTGCACTCCCGGTCGCAGTGGGTCCGGCCGCAGTTATCTGCGTGAGCACACGGCGCGCAATCATCGATTGATTCGCGAAACGCTGGA
Organism: Oleiphilaceae bacterium; assembly: GCA_041590075.1. Taxonomy (GTDB): domain Bacteria; phylum Pseudomonadota; class Gammaproteobacteria; order Pseudomonadales; family Oleiphilaceae; genus PZPK01. The sequence goes on along the minus strand of JBFHUL010000015.1, from coordinate 39,698 downwards.
GCAGTTTGCGGACCATCCCGATGAGTGGCAACAGTTTCTACTCTGGTTTCGCGAAATTCCCCTGTTTTTGGATAAGGGTGACTTTCGGGTCGTGCATGCGTGCTGGGACCAGGAGTCCATCAGTAAATTTCACGAACAGCACATTAATAATTGTGTGGATGAAGAGTTTCTTCATGCTTCTGCCGACCAAAACTCTTTCGAGCATCGCCTGATTGACAGGCTCACTCGTGGCACGGCTCTGGAGTTACCGAACGGTGAAACCATACTCGGTAAAGATGGTCTGGCGCGCCGCATGTTCCGTACGAAATTCTGGAGTACCGATCCCGAAACCTATGCTGATGTTGTGTTTCAACCCGACCCCTTGCCTAGCAATCTGGCGACACGCAAGCTCTCTGCAATCGAGAAACAGCAATTATTGAGTTATGGTGACGACCAGCCACCTGTATTTGTTGGCCATTACTGGATGTCGGGGGTGCCAGAACCTATAACGCCTAATATCGCCTGCCTCGACTACAGCGCGGTCAAGTATGGGCGACTGGTGGCCTATCGTTTTGATGGCGAGCAGGTGCTGCAGGCTGAGAAGTTTGTGTGGGTGGATGTGGTTAGATCATGATAAAAGTCGCTGTTGCACCTCTCGACGTCGACCTTTCTCGATTCAGTGCCTGGTTATTATCTCAGGGCGTCTATCATCGCATTACCGAAGAAGCGGGCGAGCAGGTTCTGCTCATGCACGAAGAAGCGGATCACGAGGCGGTAGCGGCTGCCCTGATGCGCTATGTCAATGACGATGCTTTTCGCGAGCGGCTGAATGCGCAGCCCCTGGGCCCATGGCGACTTGGCAATCGCCTGCCTCGAGGGTTTCCTCGGGCATCGTTTGGGCAGGCGCCACTTATATATGTAGTGGTGGTGTTAGCCGGGGTATTGGCCCTGATGACCAATTTTGGTCAGGGCGGACCATTATTGCGGGCCTTGCTGATCATTGACCCCTGGCAATTAGAGGGGGGCGTAAACACGCTGGCACAACGGCTGGATGGTTTGTCTCAGATGCTTATGGATGGCCAGTGGTGGCGGTTGTTCTCACCAGACTTTATTCACTTCTCATTGCTTCATCTCGTTTTTAATGTGTTGATGTTGTGGGTGTTCGGCGGGCAGCTGGAAGCCCGAAAAGGCAGCCTGTTTTTCGTGCTGTTTTTTGTCGTGGTGTCGGTGGTTTCCAATGTGGCGCAGCTGATTGATGCGGGTTATTTTTTTGGCGGCCTATCCGGCGTGGTGTATGGGTTGGTTGGATATACCTGGCTATGGAAGAAACGCGATGATCGCGTGTTCTTTCCGGATGCTTTGCTTGGGCTGAGTGTCGTTTGGCTTGCGTTGGGATACACCGATTTCACGGAATGGGTGGGCTTGGGTAGAATGGCCAACTCCGCACACCTGTTTGGGCTTCTTGCAGGCATGGGATTGGGTTACGCAAGTTGTGTAGAGAAAGGGCGACGTTAAAAAGCCCCTCAGCACGCACTGAGATGCTATCTTGGTGCGACTGAGGGAGGTCACATTTCGTGACAGTTCTGATGAGAGAGACCCAAAACTCACAGAGGCCGGTCAAAGAACAGAGCTCGTGAGCTTGGTAAGCATCAATGTGTACTTGATGCTTGATGTAAATAATAATCGTTATCATTTGTGTGTGCAAGCATTAAGTCGCGTTCTTACTTGAGTCGCTGTATGGGGCATTGTTATCCTGCGCGCTCTTGCAGTGGCTGTACATAGGTTGGATATATGAAATTTGAAGAACTTGCCCAGCAATTGGATCCCGAAATTTATCAGCGCTTCAAGCAGGCACTCGCCCTGGGAAAATGGCCGGATGGTAGAGGTCTGACGGCGGAGCAAAAAGAAATCTGCATGCAAAGTGTCATGCTGTATGAGGCCAAGCACGGCGTTGCCGAATCAGATCGTCTGGGCTACGTCGATAAGCGCCGTAAGCAGTCGAGCTGTGGCAGTGACGATAATCCGGATGCCGACACGATCAAAATCCTTCACTAACGAATCGACGCTTGGAATCCTGATCAATGACAAAGCCTTTAGCTGCGGGTCAGCTGCAGAAAATGCAGGTGGTACCTAATACGCCTGCTGAATATTTCCTGAGCCTTGGCGGACAAACCGTTGCCATGAATCCGCTGCTGGGTAAGCGTCTTCGCCTGGAATTCGAGGGTGAAATTCGTTGCAGTCATTGCCAGCGTCTTACCAAGAAAAGCTTCAGTCAGGGTTTCTGCTACCCCTGCTTTCAAAAGTTGGCCCGATGTGATCGGTGCATTATGAGTCCCGAGTTGTGCCATTTTCACGAGGGCACCTGTCGTGAGCCTGAATGGGCGCAGAGTCATTGCTTTCAGGAGCATGTGGTGTATCTAGCAAACTCTTCTGGTCTGAAAGTAGGCATTACCCGTGGTGATCAGGTGCCGACACGCTGGCTAGATCAGGGCGCCGTCCAGGCCTTGCCGGTGGCGCGGGTTTCATCTCGACGCATGTCAGGCCTGCTGGAGACGGCACTCGGAAAATGGATTTCAGACAAAACCAACTGGCGCAAAATGCTCAAGCATGAAATTGAAGAGGTGGATCTGCCAGGAGAGCGAGACCGACTCTATGATTTGGTGCGTTCTGATCTGGAGCAATTGCAACAGGCGCATCCGGATGAACGCATTGAATGGTTGTTGGATGCGCGACTGTATGAATTTGACTATCCCTCCTTGGCGTGGCCGTTGAAAGCCAAAACCTATAATTTGGATAAACAGGCAGTGATCGAGGATGTGTTGATGGCAGTAAAAGGGCAATACTTAATATTCGAGAATGCCTGTTTGAATATTCGTAAATATGGCTCTTACCAAGTGAGCCTGAGCGAAATTTGAATTTTTATACATTGCTTCGGGTAAATATGTATGAGAGAAGCCAGCAGTAATATCGTCTATCTGAAAGACTACGCGGCACCGTCCTATTTGATTGATAAAGTGAATCTCGACATCCGCTTGTTCGAAGAGGGCGCGGAAGTGCACTCCCGCCTCGCGATGAGACGCAACGGCGACGCGAATGACCATTCTCTGCATCTCAATGGTGAAGACCTGAGCTTGCGCTCAGTCAGCATTAATGGTCGCCAGTTGGGTGAGAACGAATACCGTGTGGAGGACGATGCCTTAGTCATCGATGAGGTGCCTGAAGCATTTGAACTGGAGTGCGTTACCTGGATTCTTCCTCAGGAGAACAGGCGCCTGGAAGGTCTCTACAAATCTTCATCGATGTTTTGCACGCAGTGCGAAGCAGAAGGTTTTCGTCGGATTACCTACTATCTCGATCGTCCCGATGTGATGGCCGAATTCACCACGCGAGTAGAGGCCGATAAGCAGCGTTACCCCGTGTTGTTATCAAACGGAAATCCGGTGGCGAGTGGTGAGGCGTCTGAAGGCCGTCATTTTGTGACCTGGCATGATCCATTTCCGAAACCCTGCTATCTCTTCGCGCTTGTTGCCGGCGATCTGCATTTGCAAAGCGACCAGTTTGTTACCTGCTCGGGCAGAAAAGTGGATTTGCGTATTTACGTGGATCACAAAAATGCCGACAAATGCGATTATGCGCTGGATTGCTTGAAGCGATCTATGAAGTGGGACGAAGAGGTCTACGGTCGAGAGTACGATCTGGACATTTTTATGATCGTGGCGGTCGATGATTTTAATATGGGGGCAATGGAAAATAAGGGGCTGAATATATTCAATTCCTCCTGTGTACTGGCAAAACCCGACGCGGCGACCGATGCTGCCTACCAGAGAATTGAAGCCATTGTGGCGCATGAGTACTTCCACAATTGGTCGGGCAATCGCGTGACGTGTCGTGACTGGTTTCAGCTTAGCTTGAAAGAAGGTTTCACCGTATTTCGCGATGCACAATTTTCTGCCGATATGAGCTCTGCCGGCGTGAAGCGGATTGATGATGTGAATCTGCTGCGCACCGCGCAGTTTGCTGAGGATGCCGGACCCATGGCGCATCCGGTTCGCCCCGCCTCCTACATGGAAATTTCCAACTTCTATACGCTGACCGTCTATGAGAAAGGCGCGGAAGTGGTGCGAATGCTCCATACCTTGCTGGGAGAGCAGGTCTTTCGACAAGGCTCTGACCTGTATTTCGAGCGGCATGACGGGCAGGCGGTCACAACGGATGATTTTGTTGCAGCAATGGAAGCCGCTTCCGGGCGCGATCTGAGTCAGTTCAAGCGCTGGTATACACAGGCGGGCACGCCGGTGGTGGATGTGTACGATGACTATGATGCTACGGCCGGGCGATATACCTTGCGCTTTCGTCAAAGTTGTCCGGCAACTCCGGGTCAGTCGAACAAGGAGCCCTTTCACATTCCCGTCGCTCTAGGGCTTATCGGTCGCGACGGTGGTGAGCTGGAAATTGAATCGTCGATGTTTGAGTTACGGGACGCCGAGGCGCAGCTCGTATTCGAGGGCGTTTCTTCTAAGCCGGTGCCGTCTTTGTTAAGGGGGTTTTCGGCTCCCGTGCGTGTGCGATATCAATATAGTGATGAGGATTTGTTGTTCCTGATGCAGCACGATCAGGATGACTTTAATCGCTGGGATGCGGGCCAGAACTTGGCGCTGCGCGTGGTGCGCGCTTTAATGAAATCGGAACAGGACGCTGAGCAGGTTCTTCTGGCTTTTATTAAGGCTTATAAGAATTTATTGTCCAGCCACGATGTGGATAAAGCCATGTTGTGCAAGATGCTCATGCTTCCCTCAGAGTCATACCTTATTGAGCAGTCTGAGCAGGCCGATGTAGAAGCCATTCACCACGCGCGTGAAGCGCTGCGAAAGCGTTTGGCAGAAGCGTTGGAGCCGGAGCTGTTGAGTTTGTATGGAGTAAATCACTGTATTCAGAATCCGCCTGATCTGAGTTTTGCTGCGATGTCTCAGAGGGCCCTCAAGAATGGCGTGTTATCGCTTCTGGCGGCACACCCCGGGCAGGCGTTTTTGGATTTGGCGATTGCACAGTTCGAGCAGGCCAATACCATGACCGACAGCTTTGCTGCGTTGTCGGCCTTGGTGAATTCGGGTATGCGCACCGAGGCTGAATCGGCGCTGAATGATTTTTACCAGCGCTGGCGACATGATAATCAAGTGCTGGAACAGTGGTTCAGTGTGCAGGCCTCCAGTGCCACGTATGCAGATTTGCACACGGTTGCCCGGTTGATGGCGATGCCTGAGTTCGAGTTGAGTAACCCCAACAAAGTGCGTTCTGTGATTGGCGCTTTCTGCAATCAGAACCATGTCCGCTTCCACGTGGATAGCGGCGAAGGTTATCGTTTTCTGGCAGATCAGGTAATTTGTCTGGATGATATGAATCCGCAGATAGCATCGCGCTTATTGACACCGCTCACCCGCTGGCGAAAGTTTGATGCGGCACGACAGGAAAAAATGCTTCAGCAGTTGCGGCGTATTCACGCGAAGGAAAATCTATCCAAAGATGTCCGGGAAGTGGTTGAAAAGAGCCTTGCCTGAATAAGGTGTTTACTGCCCGCGGTGTGAGCCTCGGCTCCCGCGGGGAGCTTCATTCGTAATCCTTGTTCGAATCCTCGGACATATTTCATAACAAATCTCACATAGACAGCTCCAGAAAATCTGCTAAAAATTAATAGGATGGCAAACGTTTCTGACCTGCTTTGATAAAAAAGGCGCAAAGCCAAAGAAATGTCGCTCTGTGGTCAGCGTCTGTCAGAGGGGTTTCGCTTCAGTAGTATCTTTGAGTTGTATCCAAAAAATTATCATGTGTGTTTCAAGGTATTCGTATGAATAACAAGTATGTGTTGCTCTGCAGTGTGCTGGCTTTTGCGTTGGTGGGTGCCAATGCTCAAGCGAAAGTTTCACAGAAAGAGGCAAATAAGCTAGGGACGTCGCTTACGCCATTTGGGTCGATCAAAGCGGGCAACAAAAGCAAGACGATTCCCGAATGGGATGGTGGATTGACTGAGCCGCCCAAGGGTTATGAAGGCTCGGGTCAGCATCATATTGATCCCTTTGCCGACGATGCCATCAAATTCACCATCGACGAGAGCAATTATCAGGGCTTCAAAAAGTATCTCACGCCTGGGCAGTTTGCTTTGTTTGATACGTATACCAGCACCTTCAAGATGAATGTCTACCCCACGCATCGGTCGCATGCGATGCCGGAATGGGTCATCAAAAATACCAGAGAGAATGCGACCACCGCAGAATTGTCCAAAGGCGGCGTGGGGATTAAAGATGCCTACGGTGGCATTCCGTTTCCCATACTGCATGGCAGCAATGAAGAAAAAGCATTGCAAACCATGTGGAATCACCTCACGCGTTGGCGCGGTATCTTTGTAACTTCACGATCAACCGAAGTTGCGGTGCAGCGAGACGGGGATTATTCGCCCATTACCAAGCAGCAGGAAATCTTTTTTAATTTCCATAACCCGAAGGGCAGCTTCAAGAAAATGGACAACATTCTGTTCTATTTTCTGACCTTTAACAAAGCGCCGGCTCGACTAGCCGGGGGTGCTCTGTTGGTTCATGAAACCATGGACCAGACAAAAGATGCCCGCCAGGCATGGGACTACAACTCGGGTCAGCGACGCGTTCGTCGAGCTCCAAACCTTGCTTACGATTCTCCAATTGCCTCTTCTGACAACACCCGCACCGCCGACGATACCGATATGTATAACGGCGCTCCAGATCGCTACAACTGGGAATACAAGGGCGTGAAAGAGTTTTTCATCCCCTATAACAACTACAAGCTCAGCGCGGAAGGTGTGAAGTATTCCGACCTGGTGATGCCCGGCCACCTGAACCCTGAATACGTGCGCTGGGAATTGCACCGGGTGCATGTTGTAGAGGCTACGCTCAAGCCGGGTGAACGTCATATCTACAAGCGTCGCGTGTTTTATGTTGATGAAGATAGTTGGGGTATTGCGCTGGTGGATCAATACGATAATCGCGGTGAATTGTGGCGCGTCAGTGTGGCCATGCTGAAGAATTATTATGAATTGCCCGGCACGTGGACCTCGGCGGACGTTTATCATGACCTTCAATCTCGCAGATATAGTGCAAACGGACTATATTCGGAGGAGAAGCAAGCGCCGGTGTTTGAAGACAAGATTCCCAACAAGCGTTACTTCAAGCCGTCTTCCCTGCGCAGGCGCGGGCGATAGGTCTCAATCGTTTAATCTCCAGGCTGGCCGCAATGCGGTCGGCCATTTAACCAGTAACGACTAAGGTCTTTTAATGTACTGTAATCACTCACCTTTCAAAGTTACCTTGTTAACTCTTTTGTTTTCTCTGCTTGCCGTGTCCAACACGGCATTAGCCGTTCAGGATGTTCTGGAAACGCCTGCGGCCAAGACCGCGCTGGCCGATCAGAACCTGTTGCTGGATGTGACCAGAGCAGGGCAGCGTCTGGTAGCCGTTGGAGAGCGCGGCCACATTATTGTTTCAGATGATCAAGGTCAGTCATGGCGGCAGGTGGACGTACCAGTAGCGGTATTGCTGACGGGCGTCTCTTTTGCCGATGAAAAATATGGTTGGGCCGTTGGGCACGGCGGTGTGATTTTGCATACCCAGGATGGGGGAGAAAGCTGGGTAAAACAGTTTGATGGCAATCTCGCAAACAAGATGATAATCACCCAGGCTGAGCGCTATGTGGAGGAGCTGGAAGAAGAGTTGGCGAATGCAGGCGAGGACGAAGCTCTGGATCTGGAGTATGCCTTGGAAGATGCTCAGTTTGCCTTGGAAGATGCGCAGATTGATGCCGAAGTGGGCGCCAGTAAACCTTTGCTCGATGTGCTGTTCTGGTCGCGAGATGAGGGTGTCGTTGTGGGAGCCTATGGTTTTGTCTTCAAAACCGAAGATGGGGGTAAAACCTGGACGAATCTCGGCCCCAATATGGATAACCCCGACCGTTTCCACTTGAATGCGATTACGAGAATCAAGGGAGGCACTCTGCTGGTCGCCGGTGAAGCAGGCGTTCTGTTTAGATCAACTGATCAAGGCGAATCGTGGGAGTCCATCGATAGCCCTTATGACGGTTCATTTTTTGGAGTGAGCCCGACTGGCGAAGAGGGCGAAGCGCTGGCCTTTGGTTTGCGGGGCAACCTGTTCCGCTCTACTGATGATGGTGTCAGCTGGGAGCCTCTTGACTCCAATACCGAGAGCACGTTGATGGGCGCAAGCTACGATGGCAGTCGCGGCATCACGATCGTGGGTAATTCCGGATCGGTGCTGACGAGCTCAGACGGCGGCATGACCTTCATCGAAACCATTCGTGAGAATCGTTTGGGTAATGTCTCGGTAGTGCATATTAGTAAGGATCGGTTGGTGATGGTTGGCGAGAACGGTGTCAACATCACGACTCCTGCAGGTACCAATATTTAAATCCGCACGACGAAAAGTTCTTAAGGGGAAGGCTGGATGTCAAATCCAAACACCGACAGTACGTCTCATTCATCATCAGCAGTGGGCCCGGGTTCGCTGGCAGAGAGACTGATTTTTTCCAATCGCCCAGTTATTTTAGGGCTGTTTTTTCTGTTGACGGTATTCCTAGGGTACAACGCTGCTCAGATTAAACCTGATGCATCGTTCGAGCGACTTATTCCGCTCAAGCACCCTTTTATTATCAATATGCTTGAGAATCGCGAGGACCTTGAAAATCTTGGCAATTCCATTCGTATTGCAGTTGCGGTCAAAGATGGCGATATCTTTAACAAGGCCTATATGGAAACCCTCAGTGAGATTACCGATGAGGTGTTTTATCTGACAGGTGTTGATCGTTCTGGGCTGAAGTCATTATGGACGCCAAATACGCGCTGGGTCGAAGTAACAGAGGATGGTTTCCAGGGCGGACCGGTCATCCCGGATGGTTACGACGGTTCTCAGCGCTCGCTCGAGCAGTTGCGCCAGAATATCCTGAAATCAGGGCAAGTGGGTAAATTAGTTGCCGACAATTTCAAGTCGACGATCGTGTATGCGCCGCTGTTTGAAATAAACCCCGAAACGAAAGAGCCTCTCGATTACAAGGCGTTTTCACGGGAGTTAGAGGCTAAAATTCGCGACAAATATGAGCAGAAAAATCCGAACGTCGATATCCACATTATCGGCTTTGCCAAAAAAGTGGGTGACCTGATTGAAGGGATCGCATCCATTGCCGTCTTTGCTCTGATTACCATCGGTCTCACGCTGGTGTTTCTGTACATCTACTCACGCTGTTTTATTGGCACCATTGTGCCCATCATTACATCCATCATCGCGGTGATCTGGCAGCTGGGTATTCTTAATCTGCTGGGGTATGGCATGGACCCCTATTCTGTGCTGGTGCCCTTCCTTGTCTTCGCTATCGGGATCAGTCACGGGGTGCAGATCGTCAATCAGTTGGGCGTGCAGCAAGCAAATGGCTTTAACCCGTTGATGAGTGCACGGCTCGCGTTTCGCAAATTGGCGAGGCCCGGTATTTTGGCATTGGTGAGTGATGCGATCGGTTTCCTGACATTGCTGTTTATTGAAATTGACGTGATCAAGGACTTGGCTGTCGCGGCAGGCGTGGGTGTGGCGGTTATCATTATTACCAATCTGGCCTTGCACCCGGTCATCATGTCCTACTTCGGGTTGAGTAAGGGCGGGCTGCGACACGCAAAACACGTTGAGACAGAGGGCCATAAAAAATGGCGCGTTCTGTCGTTTATGGCCCATCCGAGTGTGGCGCCTATTTCGGTTCTCATTGCGATTCTGGGTTGTGCCATTGGGCTCTACTACCAGAAGGATCTTAAAATCGGCGACCTTGACAAAGGGGCTCCCGAATTGAGGCCAGACTCGCGCTATAACCTTGATAACGACTACATTATCTCTAACTATAGTACCAGTGCTGATATATTGGTCGTGATGGTTAAAACCGCCAAAGAAAAATGTGCGACTTATGAGTTAATGGATGTCATGGATCGTATGCAGTGGCGGTTGGAAAACACCGAAGGCGTTGAGTCCACCGCTTCGCTGGTGACCGTATCCAAACTCGTCACCAAGGCATTGAATGAGGGCAGTCTGAAATGGTTCGAACTGTCTCGGAATGAGTCCATTATCAATTCATCTATTCAGCGAGCTCCCTCTGGTCTGGTTAACACCGATTGCAGTATGACGCCCATGATCGTTTATCTCACCGACCATGAAGCCGAGACTTTGGATCGGGTTGTGCAGACCATGGAAGAGTTGATCGCCCAGTATCCGAGTGAGAACTACCAGTTCCTTTTGGGTGCAGGCAACGCAGGTGTTGAGGCTGCAACGAACCAGGTTATTTCGAAAGCTAAAAACATCATGCTGATCTCGGTTTACTCGGTGGTTAGCTTCCTTTGCCTGATAACGTTCCGCTCACTCGCCGCGGTAATCTGTATTGTCACGCCACTGGCCTTGACGTCGGTGTTGTGTGAGGCGCTCATGGCGCAGCTGGGGATAGGTATCAAGGTTGCGACGCTGCCGGTTATTGCACTGGGTGTGGGGATTGGTGTCGACTACGGTATCTACATCTACAGTCAATTGGAGGATAAGCTCAAGCAGGGCTTGCCGCTGCAAGAGGCGTACTTCGAAACGTTACGTACGACGGGTAAAGCAGTGAGCTTTACGGGTGTCACCTTGGCCATTGGTGTGTGTACCTGGATTTTCTCTCCTATCAAGTTTCAGGCAGATATGGGCATATTGCTGTTCTTCATGTTCTTGTGGAACATGATTGGCGCCTTGTGGTTGTTGCCAGCCATGGCGCGTTTCTTGGTGCGCCCAAAAGCTGTTGTGGCAAAAGCTGCCGAATCGGGTAGCGCCGGTTAACTGTTTGCTAGTTTGACAGCGCCTCGCTTTGCGAGGCGTTTTCAGTTTAGGCTCGAACGAATTCTCATTTTTCCTTTCTTTGTCGTCGGATATCACGGGTACTTGTGAATTTTTACCATGAATGGTTTAGAATCGCCCGCTCTCAAATAACGCATTTTCACGTGGCCTTTTGTAGGGGCCACCACTGACCCAGAGGTACGCATGCCAGTAATCACTCTACCCGATGGTAGCCAACGCCATTTTGACACACCTGTTACGGTACATCAGGTTGCCGAAGATATTGGGCCTGGTTTAGCAAAAGCAACAATTGCAGGTCGTGTTGACGGGGAGCTTGTTGATGCAAGTGACCTGATTGAGCGAGATGCGGAGCTCAGTATTATTACCGCGCGTGATGAAGAAGGCTTGGAGATCATTCGCCACTCCTGTGCACATCTTTTGGGGCATGCGATCAAGCAATTATGGCCACAAACCAAAATGGCGATTGGTCCAGTGATTGAAAATGGATTTTACTACGATGTCGATCTCGAACATCGGTTGACCGAAGAGGACATGCATGCGCTGGAAACGCGCATGAAGGCACTGGCAAAAACCGACTACGCAGTGATCAAGAAAAAGGTGAGTTGGGAGGAGGCCGCGGCGGCCTTTGAGGAGCGAGAAGAGCCCTACAAACTCGAAATTCTCGAGCGGGATATCAGTCGGGATGATCGTCCTGGTCTATACCACCACGAAGAATATGTAGATATGTGTCGTGGCCCGCATGTGCCCAACATGAAATTCTGTCATCACTTTAAGTTAATGCGAATATCTGGTGCGTATTGGCGCGGTGATTCCGATAATAAAATGCTGCAGCGCATATATGGCACGGCTTGGGCGGATAAAAAACAACTGAAATCTCACCTCCATCGTCTGGAGGAGGCTGAAAAGCGTGATCATCGAAAAATTGCCAAGAAGCTCGATTTGTTTCATTTGCAGGATGAAGCGCCGGGTATGGTGTTCTGGCATGACAAAGGCTGGCGGGTGTATCAGGAAATAGAGAGCTATATGCGTCGTAAGCAGCGTGAGTATGGCTATCAGGAAATAAAAACGCCGCAAGTGGTTGATCGTAGTCTGTGGGAGCGCTCGGGCCATTGGGATAAGTTCAGTGAGCAAATGTTCACGACGCATTCGGAGAACAGTGATTTCGCGATTAAGCCCATGAATTGCCCCTGTCACATACAGGTGTTCAATCAAGGTCTGAAAAGCTACAAGGAGTTGCCTTTAAGATTGGCGGAGTTTGGCTCTTGTCACCGTAACGAGGCCTCTGGTGCCTTGCATGGCATCATGCGGGTGCGCGGGTTTGTGCAGGACGATGCACATATTTTTTGTACCGACGAGCAAATACAGCCGGAAGTCTCCCGCTTCATCGATATGTTACATGATGTCTACGAAGACTTCGGGTTTACAGAAATTCTGTACAAGCTATCAACCCGTCCCGAGCAGCGTGTGGGCTCAGATGCGGTTTGGGATAAGGCAGAAGCAGCGCTGGAAGAAGCGCTTGATGCGAAAGGCTTGGATTGGGAGTTGCTGCCGGGAGAGGGTGCATTCTATGGGCCGAAGATAGAGTTCTCATTGAGGGATTGTATTGGTCGTGTGTGGCAGTGCGGTACGATACAGGTCGACTTTTCTATGCCTGGCCGCCTTGGGGCGCAATACGTCACCGATGATCAGGACCGTAAAGTACCGGTAATGTTGCACCGCGCGGTGCTGGGATCGTTCGAGCGCTTTATTGGTATATTGATCGAGCAGTTTGAAGGGGCATTCCCGTTTTGGTTGGCTCCCGAACAGGTGGCAATCATGAATATTACCGATCGTCAGAGCGAATATTGCGAAAAATTGCGAGAAATGTTTGAAGAACGCGGTTATCGCACGCATCTGGACTTGAGAAACGAGAAGATCGGCTTTAAAATCCGCGAGCACACAATTAACAAGATTCCCTACCTGCTTGTCGTTGGCGACAAAGAGGTAGAAGACAAGACCGTGGCTCTGCGCACACGCACCGGAGAGGATTTAGGTGTAAAGACTGTCGATGATGTTTTGGCATTGTTCGATCAGGAAGTGAAGCGCAAGGGTCGTCAGGCTGATATAACGGGTTGAACCAGAACAGCGGATGTAGTCCCGGCGGTGTCGGCATTTTTTATTTGGAGACTGAAACATTAAGAGAAATAGTCAGAGCGGTAAATCCAAGCGCGCATTAATCAACAACAATATCGAAGCGACAGAAGTGCGCTTGATTAATGCTGAAGGGGAACAGGTAGGGATTGTGCCCTTCGAGGATGCGCTTGCCGAAGCCGAAAAGGCGAGCTTGGACTTGGTGCAGATTGCCGACAGTGATCCTATCGTGTGTAAGATAATGGATTACGGCAAGAAACTGTTTGAAGAAAAGAAACAGAAGGCTGCCCAGAAGAAAAAGCAAAAGCAGACCCAGGTAAAAGAGATTAAATTACGACCAGGGACGGAAGAAGGGGATTATCAGGTAAAACTGCGCAACCTGATACGTTTCCTTGAGCACGGGGACAAGGCCAAGGTAACGATTCGTTATCGTGGTCGGGAGATGGCCCATCAGGAGATCGGCATGCAGCTGCTTGAACGAATCGAGACGGATTTGGAAGAGCACGGCGTTGTTGAACAACGACCTAAAATGGAAGGTCGGCAAATGATGATGGTATTGGCCCCGAAAAAGAAAAAATAGTTCGCTCGCAAGTCCGGAGATGCAGTGAATAACCGGCGCGACTATTTTCAATTGAAATGAGACCCCTCTGGGTCAAATGCGGAGTGAGAAATCATGCCAAAAATGAAAGCAAAAAGTGGTGCGACCAAACGCTTTAAAAAGACAGCGAATGGTTACAAGCACAAGCAATCCTTCACGAGTCATATTCTGACTAAGAAGTCTCCTAAGCGTAAGCGCCAGCTGCGAGGTTGTAAGCAGGTTGCCGATTCGGATCAACCGTTGATCAAGCGGATGCTACGCGTTTAATCGATACGATTTTAATTATACTAGGAGAATCTTATGCCTCGCGTGAAACGTGGAGTAACGGCGCATCGTCGCCATAAAAAAATCCTGAAGCAAGCAAAGGGCTACTACGGCGCTCGTAGTCGCGTCTTTCGTGTTGCCAAACAGGCGGTTATTAAAGCCGGTCAGTACGCATATCGTGACCGCAAGCAACGCAAGCGTCAGTTTCGTCGTTTGTGGATTGCGCGTATTAATGCAGGTGCGCGTATCAATGGCTTGTCTTACAGCCGGCTGATTGCAGGTTTGAAAAAGTCTAACGTAGAAATCGATCGTAAAGTTCTGGCTGATCTGGCTATGAACGATGCACCGGTTTTTGCTGCGATTGTTGAAAAGGCAAAAGTGGCTTTGGCAGACTAGTTCTGATTGAGCGGAGTGCGGCTGGAGACCTGAGGTTTTTATCGCAAGCACCCGACTGATCAAATCAGTGACGTGATAGGGGGCGAGTCAGACTTGCCCCCTATTTTTATTTCTGGAGCAGAATAAATGGAAAATCTGGAGCAGCTTGTTGCCTCCGCAAAGCAAGCGATTGAAGAATCCGGGACGATTGCGGCGCTGGAGCAGGTGCGCGTTGATTATTTGGGGAAAAAAGGTGTTATCACTCAACAGTTGAAGAGCCTGGGAAAGCTGGATCCTGCTGAGCGCCCTGCTGCTGGTGCCCGTATAAACGAAGCAAAAGAACAAGTGCTGGCGGTTCTCAATGCTCGCAAGTCTGCACTCGAAACCGCGGCGCTCGAAAGCAAGTTGATGGCCGAAGCCCTGGATGTCACTTTACCGGGTCGTAATCGGGAAACTGGCGGTCTGCACCCGGTGACCAAAACCATGCAACGTATCGAAGCCTTTTTTAGTAGGGCCGGGTATAGCGTCGAAGTAGGGCCGGAAATAGAAGATGATTATCATAACTTTGAGGCCTTGAATATACCTGGCCATCATCCTGCACGCGCGATGCACGATACCTTTTATTTCGATGCGGGCACGCTCTTGCGCACCCATACTTCGCCTGTTCAAGTACGCACAATGGAGCAGGGTACACCACCCTTCAGAATGATTTGCCCCGGTCGCGTGTACCGCTGCGACTCTGACCAGACACACACGCCTATGTTTCATCAGGTTGAAGGCTTGCTGGTTGAAGAAAATGTCAGTTTCGCAGACCTGAAATCGACGGTGGAGGAGTTTCTCAGGGTGTTCTTCGAGCGTGAGCTCGAGGTCCGTTTCAGACCCTCTTATTTTCCCTTTACTGAGCCCTCAGCAGAGGTTGATATCGAGTGGGGGCGTGACGCCGACGGCAATATCAAATGGCTCGAAGTGATGGGTTGCGGGATGGTTCACCCGAAGGTGTTTGAGTCCAGCGGTATTGATCCTGAGCGATATACCGGGTTTGCATTTGGTTTAGGCGTTGAACGGCTCGCTATGTTGCGATACGGCGTCAATGATTTGCGGATGTTTTTCGATAACGATCTGCGTTTTCTTCAGCAGTTTAATTAGTTTATGTACATGCTCGCCCCGTTAAGCGAATAACGAAAAGTGGAAGTCTCATGAAATTCAGTGAACAGTGGCTAAGAGAATGGGTGAATCCGGAAATCGGTACGGATGCTCTGATCGCCCAGATTACGATGGCAGGATTGGAAGTTGATAGTGTGGAACCTGTTGCCCAGGACTTTTCCGGGGTGGTAGTGGGTGAGGTGCAAAGCCTGGAGCCGCATCCGGATGCCGATAAACTGCGCGTATGTGCGGTAAGTGATGGCGCTGAGACGTTTCAGGTGGTGTGCGGCGCTCCCAACGTAGAGCAAGGAATGCGTGTGCCGTTCGCCAAAATAGGGGCGGTGTTACCAGGAAACTTCAAGATCAAGAAAGCCAAGCTCCGTGGTATTGAGTCGCAGGGGATGCTCTGTGCAGAGTCTGAATTGGGGCTTTCCGATCATTCTGATGGTCTTATGGCGCTATTGCCAGATGCACCGGTGGGAGCCTGTATTCGCGAGTATCTTCAGCTTGAAGATAAGTGTATCGAAGTGGATTTAACGCCAAATCGCGGTGATTGCCTCTCCATTGCCGGATTGGCCCGGGAAGTGGGTGTTCTGAACAAGGTAGAAGTATCCGGCCCTGAGATAAGCGCTGTGCCGCCGATCATTGACGACACCTTTCCTGTGCGTCTGGATGATGCTGCCTCCTGCCCGCGTTATTTGGGTCGTGTGATACGCAATGTTGATTTGAGTGCGCCAACGCCGCTGTGGATGAGCGAGAAGCTGCGTCGCTGTGGTTTGCGTAGTATTGATCCGGTGGTTGATGTGACCAACTATGTGCTTCTGGAACTCGGGCAGCCCATGCATGCCTTTGATCTGGATGTTCTGCGCGGAGGTATTCAGGTGAGGGCTGCGTCTGAGGGTGAAGTGCTGACCCTTCTGGATGGACAGCAAGCCACATTGCGAGCCGATACTTTGGTCATTGCCGATGATAGCGGGCCTCTGGCGATGGCTGGCATCATGGGTGGGGAAAACAGCGGAGTGTCTCAGCAGACCCAAAGCATTTTCCTTGAGTGCGCGTACTTTTCGCCTCTTGCTGTTGCAGGTAAGGCGCGTTCATATGGCTTGCATACGGACTCGTCGCATCGCTTCGAAAGGGGGGTTGATACCGAGCTTCAGACTCTGGCAATGGAGCGTGCGACCGCATTGTTACTTGAGATTGTGGGGGGGCAGCCAGGTCCGGTTGTTGAAGCCAAAAGCGAGCAACATCTGCCCGCTTCAAGGCGAGTTACTCTGAGACCCAGCAGATTGAAAAAATTACTGGGTATTGAAGTGCCCGGCGAGGAGGTCGAAGAAATCCTGCAGCGACTGGGCCTCCAAAAGGTAGGCGAATCCGGAGATGCCTGGGAGTTTACTGTACCCAGCTATCGTCATGATATTACGATCGAGCCAGACTTGATTGAAGAGGTTGGTCGTATCTACGGTTACAACAATTTGCCTAAAACTCAGGCGATTGGCGCGATGACTTTGCGTGAAGATAACGAAGCCATCACACCGGTAGATCGTTTGCGTGCGCATCTTGTCAGTCGCGGCTATCAGGAAGCGATAACTTACAGCTTCGTGGACGATTCCGTGCAGAAGGTCGTGGCCCCCCATTCGGAGTCTGTGGCATTGGCTAATCCTATTTCTGCCGATATGAGTGTGATGCGTACGACGCTATGGCCAGGCTTGTTGAAAGCCATGTCCTACAATCAGAATCGTCAGCAAGCAAGAATAAAGCTATTTGAAACCGGGCTGAAGTTTGTTCAGAAAGAGGGCCGGCTTGAGCAGGAGATGAGTCTTGCTGGTGTGGTGTTTGGGTTGATGAATGAAGAGAGCTGGGCGAGTCCAAAGCGGAGTATCGACTTTTTTGATGTGAAAGGTGATCTGGAAGCTTTGTTTGCCAATGTGTCTTCCGATTTTCGTTTTCAGGCGGGTGAACATCCGGCCTTGCATCCGGGTCAGTGTGCAGAGATCCTCAAATCCAACGAAAAAATCGGTTATTTGGGGGCGATTCACCCAAAGTTACAAAAATCACTGGATTTGAATGGCCCGGTTTATTTGTTTGAACTATGCTTAGAAAAGACAGTTCAGGGCCAAGTGCCTTATTTTACTGAAGTTTCCCGATTCCCAGAAGTTCGCAGAGATCTGGCGGTAGTGCTGGATCGATCGGTTAGGTTCGCGGATGTGGAAGCTGTCGTTAAGCAAGCCGCAGGTAGTGATCTCGTTTCGATGAAAGTCTTCGATGTCTACTCCGGTAATACTCTTGCTGAGAGCGAGAAAAGTATCGGTATAGGATTGGTATGGCAGCGGGTAGACCGCACGATGCAAGACGAAGAAATTGGAACAGCTTTTGAGCAGATCGTAACAGCACTCGCGGATAAGTTTGATGCACGTGTGAGGAGTTAAAGAATGGGGGCTTTGACCAAGGCGGATATGGCCGAGCGCTTATATGATGAGGTGGGCCTCAACAAGCGTGAAGCCAAAGAAATGGTAGAAGCATTCTTTGATGAAATAAGTGAAGCGTTGGGGCATAATGAGCAAGTGAAATTGTCTGGTTTTGGCAATTTTGATTTGCGGGACAAGAAGCAACGCCCCGGAAGAAACCCAAAAACAGGGGAAGAAATTCCGATCTCGGCAAGACGCGTAGTCACTTTTCGACCAGGACAAAAATTAAAAGCGAAAGTAGAAGCTTATGCTGGAACCCAGTCACAATCTTGAATTGCCCCCCATTCCGGGCAAGCGTTATTTTACTATCGGTGAGGTGAGTGAGCTTTGCGGCGTGAAAGCGCACGTCTTGCGTTATTGGGAACAAGAGTTTCCGCAATTATCGCCGGTAAAGCGTCGGGGAAATCGACGTTATTATCAGCGTCAGGACGTACTCACAATTCGCCAGATTCGTAGTTTATTGTATGATCAGGGATATACCATTGGCGGTGCAAAACAAAAGCTGGTGAGTGAAGAGAATCAGGAAGATGCCTCTCAGTCGCACTTGTTGATAAAGCAGATGATTGCTGAGTTGGAAGAAGTGCTGGAAGTGCTGAATAGCTGATCATTGATGCAGGAATTTGAAACAAAAAACGCCGATTTTTATCGGCGTTTTTTGTTTATTTCTGGCGCGCCATTAGGTATGATGCGCAGCTCAATTCGGGAGCTCTTTCCGAAGGTGTCGGGGCGTAGCGCAGCCTGGTAGCGCACCTGCATGGGGTGCAGGTGGTCGCAGGTTCAAATCCTGCCGTCCCGACCAATTTCTCTTTTCCTTAATCGCGCATATCGCTACAGGCGATCGTTACCAGAATGCCTGTCTATACTCGGCTGGTAAGTTGCGCAGAGACTTCAACACGATTTCTGCCGTTCTCCTTGGCTCGATACAATGCTTGGTCGGCGCTTTCAATTAATTCCGTCTGGTGCTGCTTTGGTTGTGGTGTGCTCGTACTAACTCCTACACTTACAGTCAGCCTGATTGCCTGACCATCGACAATAACCCCTTGCGCTTCAATTTGTGATCGTATGCGTTCAGCGATGAGCGCAGCCCCTTGATTGGACGTGTTGGGAAGTACAATCACAAACTCTTCACCGCCATATCTCGCCACACTGTCTGCCGGGCGCCGCACGATGCGGTTCATTGTCTGGGCGAGCGTTCTCAAGCATTCGTCGCCCGCGATGTGGCCATATTGATCGTTAATATCCTTAAAGTGGTCTGCATCAATGAGCAGTAATGAAATTTCAAGTTTTTCTCGGGCACAGCGACGCCATTCACGATCCAGCGTTTCGTCAAACGCGCGGCGGTTACGTACTTGGGTGAGTCCATCGAGAGTGCTTAGGCTAGTTAGTTTTTCATTCGCGAGTGAGAGTTCGTCTAAGGTTTCCCGTAATGCCTGTGTGCGGTCCTCAACGCGAGCTTCTAGCTCTTCGTTGGCTTGGTTTTGTAGTTCCAGCGCTTGTTCTTGTGCCTTCCGTGCCGCTTTTTCGTGAAGAAGAGCGGTGTGTTGCGCCGCATATCGTTGGCGCCGCTCTTCGTTCATACGGTCCGCCAGTGCAAAAGAAAGCAGAATGACTTCCAGAGAGGCACCAATTTCGGGGCCGTATTCAACCAAAGTAGTGCGGGGAATCAGACCAAATTTACTCAGGGTGATTGAGAACTGACCTATTAGATAAATAAACCAGGCGAGCGTGAAAAAGCGCGCCACCTTAACCCCGCGTAGCCATTGTTTGAGCCCGGTAATCAATAGAATGGGGCAGGCAATCGCGGTGATGATAATGCCGGCTTTGAGATTGGGTGCATAAGGCATGAGGGTGCCACTGAGAGCCTGAATGAGTGCGAGTACGGCGATCGCCACAAGCAGTGCATTGAGTCTGGGGCTGGTTGTTGGCAGAGACATGAATTTTCGTGCAAACAGGCAGGCGAAAAATACCGCCGTCCCCACTGAAACCAGCAACAGACGCTCATTCAGAAACGGTGAATTCGGTGTCAGCAGTTGGTAGTTAAGTCCGCGAAGGCCTAGTTGCGTGACCGTAAGGCAAAGGATATAGCAGACATACAACAGATAAACGCTGTCGCGCAGAGACAGGAATAACATCAGATTGTACAAGGCAATGGTGAGCAGTATGGCGATAAAAAACGAATGTCCCATTAGCTGCCACTGGTCTTGTTCCCAAAAGGCATCCTGAGGCCATAAAAAAATAGGTAATTGAACGGCCCCACTGGTCTGTAGTCGCACCAATACCTCTAATTCGGTATGCGGAGGCGCGTTCTCTGGTACCGGAAACAGAAAGTTACGATGGCGAATAGGGCGCTGGTCGAATTCCTGATGGTCACCAGTCTGATATTCTGCGATGACTTCCCGACCCTCCACAATAAATAGCTGGATGTTATCTAGTGCCGGGTAAGCAATTTCAATCAAATACGGGGTGTTCGTTGTGCGTGGAGGTAAAGCCTGCTTGAACCAATACACGCTGTCATCGACGCCAAAGTTAGGTGTGTTGGCGGTATTCTCAGTCCACGTTTCAGGAGCGAGTTCGAGTATCTGAGAAACACTGTAATGGCTCTCCTGCTCTCTGAGGTAAGCGATATTGAGTCCCAGATTGATACTTTGGTTAGGCGAGACTAGCGTAGGTTCAGAAGGGGTGCCGGGAACGCTGGCCGATGCACTTGCAGCCAGTGAAATCAGCGTTGCCAATACCAGTCGTATGTATAAGTGGAATCGTCTTACATGCATAAATGATGGGCCGGGTTCCCAACGCTTAGACTTAATGTGATTCAAGGTTAGTCGAGAAGCTCAATTCTTTCGAGCTCACGCTGGTGGATAATGCTATTTTTGGTTTGGAATAATTTCCTGAGATTCCTCGGAGAACGCAGTGAGTACTTCGACTAGTGGCTGTGGCTTGTGGAAAAAGTAACCTTGGGCATAATCCACATCCAGAGTTTTCAGGATGTCGACACTCGCTTGGTCCTCCACAAACTCGGCGATGGTTGCTTTGCCAATAGCGTGCGCGATGCTGTTCATTGACGATACCATCGCTTGATCGATTCTGTCGTTTGCAATATTACGAACGAACATGCCATCGATTTTGACGTAATCGACGGGCATGTTCTTCAAATAGCCGAAGGAGGAAAAACCGCTGCCAAAGTCATCCAGCGATAAGCTGTATCCTTCGTCCTTGAGTGTGGTCATGAACAGTGAGGCCGAGGCATAGTTTGCCATCGCGACGGTTTCGGTTACCTCAAAGCAAATGCGCTGTTTGAACTGCGGGAATTTTTTCAGTTCTGCAAAGATCAATTTACCGGTTTCGGCATCGGATATTGTGTGGGCCGACAGGTTAATGCTGATGACCCAGTCTTCCGGCAGAATATGTCGATGTGCATCAAGCGTGCTGAGCGTGTGTTTAACTACCCACACATCCACTTTGTGCGCGAGATGGTAACGCTCGGCGGCTGGCAGGAATGCACCGGGCGCGATAATTCCCCCTTCGGCAGAGCGCATGCGAAGCAGTATCTCGCCCTTAAAGACTGGGCTGTGATCGTTGTTCAGGTCGTGAATTCGCTGAATATAGAGGAGGAACAGGTCAGACGCTTCCAAAGCCTTGTTGATTTGATTGAACCAGTTCATTTCGTCAAGCGTTTCGCGCGCGGCCGAGTTATCGTCGTTGAACACGATTGTTCGGTTGCGGCCAAGGTTTTTGGCCGCACAGCAGGCACTGTCTGCTTCAGAAAGCACTTGCTGGCTCGAAGCGGTATCTGTATCGATAATGGTGATGCCGGCGCTGATGCCGATATCAAAAAAGGTATCTTCCCAGCAGAATCTCTCTTTCAGCACAGCAGCGCGGGCGTTCGAGACGACCTCGCGTGCCTGCGCACCGGAGCAGTTTTCCAGCAGCAGGCCGAACTCGTCGCCACCCAGCCGCGCAAGAATATCATCCTTTCGAATAGCGTGATGCAACACGCCGCTTATGTGTTTGAGTAGTTCATCGCCCGCATGGTGACCGCAGGTGTCGTTCACAATTTTGAATTGGTCAAGGTCGAGAAAGCATACGCAGTGCTGTACCGACTGAGCGCGCGTTTTTTCGATAGCCGCTTCCAGCAAACCGGCAAATTCGTTGCGGTTGATCAAGCCTGTCAGGCTGTCATGACTGGCCTGGTAGCTTAACCTCCGAGAAAGCTTGTATAAGTCGCTCACATCCTGAGAAACAATCAATGCATTCGTTTGATTGTCGATTTCTATGCAGCGTGCGACATCCCGCACCCAGCGATACATACCGTCTTTGGGTTGGTGGCGTAATTGCCAATGGTGCGTTTTCTGCGGCGCGGCGAAGGCGCGTCTCAGATGCTCCTCAAAATAAAGCTGGTCTTCCTCGCAATAGAGAATGGATGCTCTCTGCCCAATGAGTTCGTTACGACTTAGGCCGGTTACTTCCTGGCCAAAACGGTTGATGTTGGTAAGCTCGCCCCGGGCATTGACGGTAAGGAATATCGCGGGATTGTTTTCGTACAGCGTGCGATAGCTTTGCTGCAGCTGGGTGAGCTGTTTAGCCATGGCAAAAAGGGAGTGTTCCAGATGGCCGAACTCCTGGGAGTGAAAGTTATTGCTTGGAGGCGCTGGAGAATCGGGATCAGCGAGACGATCCGCCGTGTGCGTTAAGGCCCGTGCAGGCTGTATCACGAGCCAGCGCAGCGCCAGCCAGATAATCAGGGTAATGAACAGACTGATAGAAAACCAGATAAGGGCGCTCAGGAAAGCGCTATGCTTGGCCGCTTCAATGGGGCGGCTGATATCTGCCACCACCACTAGTCGATCTACCAGATTAGAAACCTGGTGTTCTTGGCTCAATCGGCTCAGCCTGGAAACATAAACCAAGCGAGGTCGTTCTCCCTGAAGTGTTGTGACGGAAAAGGGTTTGTTGGTGCGCAGCAGGTGTCTTTGGAGCGAGGTGTCGGCAAGCTCGTTGATTTGCTGGCCCTCTAGGCCCCGGCGGTTGGAACTGAAGATGCGGTTGTTACTGTCAACGAGCATGCTGAATTGAATGAGCGGATCTGTCTGACCCTGTTCTATGGCAGAGCGCACGATTCCCACCAGATTGTAACGCACACCGGCCTCAATGCCGGCCGACAATAGATTGCCAGAGGTGAGCACCCGTTGCTTCGCTTCTTCAACGGCATGGCTAATCAATGCGTCATAGCGTAACGCCGTAAATATAGCAGTGCCCGTGAGCATGAGTGTCAAAAGAAGTGCCGGTACGGCACGATATATCGATATCAAACTGATTAAATCTCTTCTTCTTACCTGAGCAGATGGTCTGTGAACAGAGCCTTGCGGTCTATTTTTCCGCTTATGATGCCTTCTTCTGTCATCACGCGTTCGTTCCTTTGCAGTCCGTTTGAGAAGGACGAGTCGGATGCGCTTAGCAGACGGAGATTTTCCTGACGATCCGGAACGACCAAGTGATCCTGAAAAATTTCGCGTACCACCTCGGGCGGCAGATCTTCACGCTCAGCAATAAACTTGAATAGTTCCGGTGGTTGCGCCTTCAGGTCCTCAACTGCTTTGAACCAGCCATCAACGAAATGTTTCAGGTCGGCATGTCGTGAGGTGATAAGAGAGTCCTTCACCACAAAGACATCCACAATTTCGTTCGGAATCTCGCGAGAGGTGAAAATCTCGACCGCGCCCAGATCGATAAGGCGTGAGCGATTAGGTTCGTAGGTAATTACTAAATCGATATCGGAATTCTGCCAATGGTCCACTTGGGCGGGTATATCAATGTACTCGATTTTCAGGTCGGTTCGAGAGAGTTCATAATGGTCCCGAAAGCGCGCGAGCATGTAGAAGCCCAAAGGGCCAGCTTCGACGGCCAGTGTTTTGCCAAGCAGATCGTCTTTATCTTTAACGGGCGTGCGCGACAGAACAACGTCGCCACCGTTTGAGGCATCAATAATCAGGACTATACGTGTTTCGGGGTATTGTTCTGCCAAGGTCAGCGCAAAGTCTGTTGTGACGGCAATGACGTCGACCGAGCCGGTTGCGAACGCGCGCGTGACCTCGGCGGGAGTTTTGTATTCCAGCAGTTGTATCTGTTCTTTGTTGTACCAGCCTTGGGCGCTGGCCCAGAACGCGAGTTCGTAGGGCGGCCACTCAAGCAGTGCCACACGCAAAGGCGGATCTGGCTTGGAGCAGGCCGACAGTAGCAAACCAATGAGGAGTGCACGCAAAAAAAGGCGTGGGCCCTGAATCAAGTTTAATCGCATGCGACACCCCCCGACTATATCCTCCTATCAAGATAGTTGAACATACAGCTAGGCACAAATAAGGCCGCGACAAGCTTTGCTTTTGATTTTGTGATGCTAGCATGGGCCCGGCGACGTTATTCAATAGAGGGGAAGAGATAGGTGCAGCACATAATTTGGCTTTATGCCTCTTTAACAACGTTCTGGTTAACCTCGGTACACGCGCAGGATATCGATGCCTGCCTGACACAAGCGCTAGTGAGCGCGCGCGATGATCAGACTGTTGCTGAAATTAAAGCCCGTTGCGAGCGTACCCGTGAGGGGGTGAAGCTTCCGGAGCGCATTATCAAAGAGCAGGCGACCGAAGACAGTAAGTTTGTGATTACCCCACATCGCCAAAATTACGTATTGCCCTTCACGCACAATGCACGTCCCAATCAGATCCCCTGGAAAGAGCAGGATGTCTTCCCTGAGGTTAGTCGGCCAGTGCAGCATAAGGAGGCGAAGCTTCAGCTGAGCCTGAAGGTGCCTCTCTGGCATCGCGATTTATTTTTCGCTAACGACGGCCTCTATTTTGGGTTTACGTTTAAGTCTTTTTGGCAGGTGTATCACAACGCACTGTCCAAGCCCTTTCGCGAGACAAATTATCGACCGGAACTGTTTTATCAGACGCCACTACCCTTTTCGCCATGGGACGGTGCCTTTTTTACTCGCATTGGCATCGAGCACGAATCTAATGGCAGAAGCCAACGCCTGAGTCGTAGTTGGAACCGCCTCTACCTGGGCGTGGGGTTTTTACGTGAACGCTGGGCGATCTATGTGCAGCCCTGGTATCGAATAGAAGAGGACGCCAAAGTCGATGACGGTGATCCCAACACGCCCCTGCCTGCGGACGGAGATGACAATCCCGATATCGATCGTTATCTGGGCCACTTTGAGTTAAATGCGGTATATAACGCCGAAGACGATTTTGAATACAGCAGTATGGTGCGTCATAGCTTCGCTAGCGGTAAGGGGGCCTTGGAGCTGGGCGTGAGTTTTCCGCTTTGGGGGCGCCTCAAGGGCTATTTACAGTATTACGATGGCTACGGTGAGAGCCTGATCGATTATGATTATCGGGTGCAGAGAGTAGGGGTAGGGCTATTGTTGACGGATTGGCTCTAGCGCACCGGGCGACTCACGCCCAGTGCGCTAGTTGCATTTTTCGCCTTAATTGGTGAGAAGCAGCAGACCGGCAGTGGCGGGGTCGCCATCGCCATCCGGGCTGCGCGCGATTGCCGCCACCACAGAGCCTTTGCTGATGACGACATTGGGGGGCTGCAATGACCACGGTATCGTCGCTCGCATCTTGTACGAAAATGTCATAAGTGCCTTCCGCAAGCGCGACATAGCCACTTTCAGCCTTGAAGGTAAAATCGCTGAGCAGGGCGTCTGGCCCGTTACCGCTTTCGATGTCGTTGGAATTTTATGCGCCCGCACTCGCCACGTAGACATTCACATTGCCCAATGTTGCGGCTACTACCTGCGTGGGTTAAATCTTTCGATCAATTCGGCCCTGTCATTTGCAAACACATCTACCGCCCTCTCGCTTGTGCCGCCATCCGCTGACAGAAGCACAACTTTGCTTTGGCACCCGCTCAGGTGGTCTAAGCAAACAGCTTCACCGGTGAAGCGCTTGTTTTATTGAGTACACGTGTTAGTTGAATCGGCCACCAATATGTCATGCAGCAGGGCTTTGCTTGTGAGCAAGGCGCAATCACTGCATTATGCCTAGCGCATTCGGGCCGGAGGAGTGTCTTTCGGAATCTGGTGTGCCCGGGATTCACAATAAGGTGCTGTACATATGTTATTGTTTTTGCGTGCGATACTCGTATTGCCGATTTTTTTCATCCTTGCATTAGTGGGGATTGGCGTTTGTTTGCTTCGCCCTTTTCATCCTGATAATTCTCGTGTCTGCGGGCGCTTGTTCAGTCAAACCTGTTTGCCTCTGCTCGGGATTCGGCTGGAAGTGGAAGGGCGGAATCACCTTAAGCATCTGCCGGCCAGCGTTGTGGTCGCCAACCATTTATCTAATCTGGATCTGTTTGTATTTGGTGGCGTGATTCCTCCGCGCACGGTGAGTGTGGGTAAAAAAAGTTTGCGTTATCTGCCGCTCTTTGGTCAGGTGTATTGGCTGGCCGGCAACATTATGATTGATCGCAGTAATCGCAGTAAATCCATTGACGCGATGGACCAGATCGTTTCCGTAATGCGCTCTCGTGCCTCGTCGATATGGGTGTTTCCAGAAGGTACCCGTAGTCAGGGCAAGTGCCTGCAGGAATTTAAGAAAGGCGCTTTCCACATTGCGCTCCAGGCGCAGGCACCCATTGTGCCGATTTGCGCGAGTAATTATCCTGTAAGTATTCGCCTCAACCGGTGGCGCGCCGGTACGGTGAAGGTGGCTGTTTTGCCTCCCGTACCCACCAATGGCATGGACATTGACGATTTGCCACAACTAATGACTGTGATCAGAGATCAAATGGCCGATATTATCGCTCGGCTTGATCGCGAAGTACGTGAGCGCGATATATGTAAGGTAACAAAGGGAAATGCTAAAGATGGCTGAGCTTCAGACACTAATCGGCGTATTAGCGACCGGGTTGGTCTTAACGGTTACTACAAGCCTGATCCTGTGGCGCCAGGTGCAGAGGCTTAGGCAGGGCACAGAAGATAAGCAACGGCAACTGGAGCGCGGCGACTATGAGCGCGCCATACTCAGCTCCCAGAAGGAGGCGCAGGATGCGCGTGTCGAGACGCTTGTTGCAGAGCTTGAAGATCAGCGAAAGGAATGTGAACGGCTGCGCCAATCTGAGCAGGAATTGCGCACGGAGCACCGTGCATTGGTGGTTGGGCAGGAGAATATGCAGCAACAATTGCGTGAGCGACTTGGCGAATTGGAGAGCGCCCAGGCTGCCATGCATGCGCTTGAACAACAACACAGACAGCTCATCGAAAATCATGCTGCTTTGAGTTCTTCACAAGCAGAACGAGATCGTCAGCATCGTCAACAACTGGCCCAGTTCGAAGAGCAAAAAATCGCATTGACGCGCGAGTTTGAGAATCTTGCGCACCGGATTTTCGAAGAAAAAGGGAAGTCGTTCAGCGCACAAAGTCAAAAAAGCCTCGAGCATTTACTCACGCCGTTTCGCGATCAGATCCGTGAATTCCGGCAGCGCGTCGATGGCATTCAGAAAGAAAATCATGAAGCCGCTGGGAGTCTCAAAAAGGAGTTGGAGCAGTTGCGTCAGCTTAATCAGGATATGACCGAGGATGCGAAAAACCTGACTCGAGCACTCAAAGGCGACAAGAAGAAGGTGGGCGTATGGGGTGAGGTCCAGCTTGAAAAAACACTTCAGCTCGCGGGCCTCGTCAAGGGCGATCACTACGCCAGCCAGGCGCACTTCAAAGACGAAGATGGGCGCAATAACTATCCTGACTTTGTGGTCAAACTTCCCGATAACAAGCATATGATTATCGACAGCAAAGTATCTCTGGTGGATTACGATGCGGCGATTTCGGCTGCCGATGACGACGCATTGCAGGCCGCCCTGGGGGCCCACGCGCAGGCGGTGAAGAATCATATTGATAACTTGGCCGCCAAAGATTACACCAACCTGATTGGCATGCGCAGTCCAAGTTTTGTGCTCATGTTTATGCCCATCGAACCAGCCTATATCGAGGCCATGCGTCATAATCCCGAGTTGTTCAATTATGGGTATCAGCGCAACGTGATTCTTGTGTCGCATACCACCTTAATGCCGATTCTCAGAACAGTCGCCAATCTGTGGATGATTGAGCGCAGTAATGCAGAAGCAAAGCTGATCTCGGATCGCGCCGGTGAGGTTTACAATCAGGTCTGCCTGCTGGCGGAGCGGCTTGCCAAGCTGGGCGCTACCCTGCAAACCGCAGGCCGTCAGTATAATCAGGCGGTCATTGCGCTGGCTGGCCAGCAGGGCTTGCACGGCAAGGTAGAGCGCTTCCAGCAATTGAGCAGTAAAGTGACCAAAAGCATGCCCGAGCTCGACCCCTTGTACAGCGATCTGGAAACCGAACGGCTCGAAGTTTTAAAGGTGGCTGCTGTCGACTCAGAACCAGAGGGCGCTGCCGAGCAGCGAAATCTGGAGGAGGCAGAAAGCGACAAATAATTTTGTTACTAACGCTTTATGTGGCTTCAAGGTTTTTCGTCTAAGTACAGAGCGAATCAGGAAAAATTTAATTACAAGTTTGAAATGAAAAACATCTTGAAATTTTCGTTTTAATAAAATGACCAATAGTTCACATTTTGCTAATATCCCGAACGTATAATGAGACCGTCACATGAAATTAGCTCTAATAAAAACTATTAACCAAGATTCTGCACGCTCCTAAAAACATTAATATTGAGTGTGGAATTCGCCCTTATCGGAAGGCTCAAAGATGTTAATACATACTCTGATACACGCGCTGGAAGTGGTCACCGCGTTGCTGGTGATGCTCTTGTCTGTCCAAATCACACGCTGCTACCGCGCGGAGCAGGCGCAACGAGATGCGTTGCAGCGCACTGCAGAGCTTACACCGGCTACCAAACGCTCATCCAGCGCGCCGAAGTCGGAAATGCTTATTCCTCAGCTTGATGAGCAGGTGCAGGTTGCGGTGCGTGAAGCGCGGCAAGAGCAACCGGTAAGTCGCGCATCAGGATCGGAAGCGATCCTCAATGATTACATCGGTGGATTCTTCGAAGCGCCGGCAACTGCCGATATTGCCGCGTACAAGGTGGCAGAGTCGCCAAGGGCAGTGAAACAGAAGCCGGTACCGGCAGAAGCATTGGTGTCAGAGCTCGAAGAGTTGGAAGAAGATATCATCGTAGTCGCAGAGGGGCAGGATAAAATCTACGAGAAAGACAAGGTGATGTCTGACAAGGTTGTGCACGCGATGTTGGACGAAGCCAAAATGGTTTGCGCTTCCTGATTCGTAAACAAGCACAAAAAAACGGCCGCTGGGCCGTTTTTTTGTGCTTGCGAGATGCCGACTGCTAGTCTATTTGATAAGAGCGAATCACAAGCCGGGAGGAACAAGGTGGTGAACTTTAAGCGTTGCATGTTTGTGCTTATGCTTGGCATTTCCAGCGCGGTTTTCGGCATGCTTCCCCCGGAACATGAAGCAGAAAGACTCCTGATACAGGCAGAGCAGTATCTCTTGGAGGGTGAATCCGCGCGAGCAGAGAGCTTGCTGGCAAAGGTGGCTGAGTTAAATACGGCCTTGCCGTTGCGATATTATTTTTTTCGCGGGCAAACGCTGGCGGACTTGGATGCACCAAAGGCTACTGAAATGTTAACGCATTATGTGGTGGCGGGTGGAAATCAGGCGCCGCATTATCGCGAGGCATTAGAGTTAATTACCCGGCTTGAGCAAGGAGACAAAGAACGACGGCAGCCATCCCGGAATGATGCCTTGCCGATTACTGCAGACCCGGCTCCTGTTGATGAACTGAAGCAGCTTTATCTAACCAATGACACTGTGGATGCCTTGTTGCAGCATATTAATGGCTTACTGTCAGTGCATGCATTTACCGGATCGCGATTCATCAGAGAGGGAGAAAAGCAGGGCATGCGTTTCAATGTGAGTGTGGCCGACAATGTCATACTGGTGCGGCGCAGTGTGTATGACGCAGGCCAGGTGGAGATGAAAATTGAACGGCTCGAAGTGATGGGCATCGATCCATTTGTGCGTTATGGCTGCGACAGCCGGGAATTTGCCTGTTGGCTTTATCACCCGGCCCAGACGCAGTTACGTTGGTTGTGGGTCGAAAATAACGATCGGGCAGCGCAGGATTTGAGTGATAGTCTGCGTCGCCTCATTGTGCTCTTGCAGCGATCCTGACTCCCCAGGCGGCAGGTGCTACAGCAGCGCAAACGCGACTGCAATCCCGCCTATCAGTATCAACGCCGCACCCCACCACAACTTACCGCTACTTTTTTGGGCCGGCTCCGTCTGCTGCTGCAACCACTCCTGCTTGCCATCCGCGACCAGTTTTTTCTTGGCCGGGCTTTTCTGTTTGCTTCGAGGTGCCGCGGGTTTTGCTTGTCCTGTCGCAGGGCTCCCAGCGCGTTGCGAATGTTTTTGAGCTTGGGGGGAGGATGGCCGTTTGCCGGCAGGGGCGGCCGAGCGAATAATGGTTTTGTGCGGATCGTGGCTCGGCCCGATGACTTCGAAGGTCACGACGTCGAGTTTGATTTTGTCACCAGAATTGATGGCGGTTTCGCTAATGCGCTCGCCGTTGACGAAGGTGCCATTGGATGATTCGAGATCGCGCGCATAGAGTTGACCACCGCGCACACTAAGCTCCAGGTGTCGCCGGGAAAGGTGATCCAGTGGGATGGTAATGTCACACGAGGGGTCGCGACCGATCGTCACGGTGTCGCTGATGCTGTAGCGATTTTGCTCCAACCAGCTGGCTTTAGACTGTATAGCCCAGCCTGAGTTGCTCTGCGCTGGCGTGGCAGGTGCCAGAGCGGTCTGGTTTTTGGGGTCGATCAACTCAAGTTCGATATCTCCGAGGGTGATGGCATCGCCTGCTTTGACGTCGAATTTATCACTCACGGGCAGTCCGTTTACCCAGACACCGGTACTGCCGGTTTTGTTGACCAGTGTCAGTGTCTCGTTTTGGTTGACGAGTTCGGCATGAATGTCTTCTAATCTGCCGTCTTCAATCATCAGGCTGTTACTCGGCGCTTTGCCTATCGTAAAGCATTGGTCTACGAGCCAAACAGCTTCTCTGCGGCGGTCCTTGAATTGGAGCTTGAGCATGGTGTTTATCTTGGAATCAGTGGATTGTCAGGGTTCGAGGTATTCCGAGCCCGCGTATAGTCTGAGTATAGACAAGCATTCGGATTCGGTGATTGTTGCGAATAAAAAATATGAAAGTGCTTGAAAAGCGCGTGCTTTCGATGAAAGAGGCCGTCGATACCGACAAACCTTAGCACTTGGCTATACTGATTCTGTTTGCCGAATTTTTTGGCGATGTTCAACGAATACGAGTCCCCCTTTTCACCAATTGAGTCATTCATGCTGCATGCTGTTGTAAGGTGTCACCAAGGTAAAGTTCGAACGCGTAATGAAGACAGCGTGCTGGATTGCCCTGCATTAGGATTATGGGCGGTTGCCGATGGCGTGGGTGGCAACAGTCACGGAGATGTGGCCAGTCAAATGGCCGTTCAGGCGCTCGAGCGCAACGTTCGCCAAGGCAGAAGTTTGCGTCAGGCGGTCGCGGATGCGGATCGGGTATTGTGCGATGCGGTGGTCCAGCAGCCGGCGTTGCAAGGAATGGCCACCACGCTTGTTGCCTGCAAAGTGGATGGCGATCACTTCGAGGTTGCCTGGGTGGGCGACAGCCGAGCGTATCTGCTGGATGCCACCGGCATTCATCGTATCACTCAGGATCACAATGTTGCTGGCGAATTGTTGGCAGAAGGCCGAATTTCACCGGCG
The DNA here is from genome assembly GCA_041590075.1 of Oleiphilaceae bacterium. Taxonomy (GTDB): domain Bacteria; phylum Pseudomonadota; class Gammaproteobacteria; order Pseudomonadales; family Oleiphilaceae; genus PZPK01. Next base: position 8,072 of record JBFHUL010000015.1, on the reverse strand, counting down.
CAGTTCGAGCGTCATCCTGGGCAGCATGAACTCACTCAGGCTATTGGCCTGATGCGGCTAAAAGAGATCCCCCACAGTGTGGGTGAGTTTCACGATGGAGACTGCTTACTGCTGTGCACCGACGGCCTGTCAGGCGTCATTAGCGATGAAGACCTGGCAAGCCTGGTGAGTGCAGAGTCGAGCCCGGAAATGTGTGCCGACAAGCTGTTGCAGGCGGCGTTGGAAGCCGGCGCACCGGACAATATTGCGCTGGCGCTGTTGAAATGGCAGCCGGCGCAACGTTGCATGGATGCGCGGGATTTTCAGCAGCGAGGTTTCAGGCTACCCTTCGACAAGCGCGCCTATAATGCACACTGCAGGCAACGGCCCTGGCTGCTGTTTTTGCTGCTGATTGGCATATTCGCCATGGTCTGGTTGGTTTAAGGAAGTTAAAGAATGAAAGAAGGACGCTACCAGTATCAGGAAAAAATTGGCGAAGGCGGAATGGCGACCGTTTACCGGGGGCTTCAAAAATCGCTGAATCGCCCGGTCGCGATCAAGGTGCTGTCGGCGACACTTTCTGACAACCCTTCGGTCATCAAGCGCTTTCAGCGCGAATCTCTCATCATTGCCAGGCTGAACCACCCCAATATCATTACCGTCATCGATAAAGGGACGACCAGCAAGGGGCGCCCGGTGTTCGTGATGGAATATGTCGAAGGCGTGACGCTGGCAGACATTATTCGCGAAGAGCGCCTCGATTTCTATGAGCGCGTGGATGTGGCAATCCAGATATGCAAAGGCGTTGCGTATGCGCACAAGCTGGATGTGATTCATCGGGATATCAAGCCAGCGAATGTCATTGTGGACCGGGAGGGGCATGCCCGTTTGCTTGATTTCGGGATTGCATCGTTTTTCAAGGCAGACAAATACGACAGCCCGGAGGAAACGCGCCTGATCATGGGGACCGAGGCCTACATGGCGCCTGAGCAGCAGCGAGGCATTGCAGAGACCACTAAGTTGTCGGATATCTATTCGCTGGGCGTGGTGATGTATGAGCTGTTCAGCGGGCATTTGCCTGCGCCGCACGATCCTCCTCTCCAGCAGCTGAATCCGCACGTTTCCGATGAAGTGGCTGATATCGTCAGGCGCTGTCTCAAGGGTGATCCGGCCGGGCGTCCACAATCGGTAGAGGAGGTCAAAACCCGATTGCTCGTGGCCATGAAAGGTCAGCACATCGACTCCGAACAGGCAGACAGAGCCGGCGAGGGCATGACCGCGGTTGCGCAGAAGTTCGGCCTGCTGGATGTAATGCAGGAGGATAAGCACGGCGCGGTTTATCTCTATGAGGACAAGAATTCTCATAAGTTACTGGTGATCAAAAAGAAGACCGCCTCGAACAAAGGCTTTCGTGAAGCGAAGATGTTGCAGTCGCTCAAACATCCCAATCTGGTCAATATTCTGGGTACGTCCAAGAACGACAATGTATTTATTGTGGTGATGGACTACATCGCCGGGGGCAGTCTCAAGGATCGGCTGGTTGAGCCCATGGCCCTGCAGGTGTTTTTGAAAGTTGCGACCCAAATGTGTAAGGCGCTCGCCTTTGCACACCGAAACCGTATTCTGCACGGAAACTTGCGCCCCAGTAACGTATTGTTGACCGAAACGATGCAGGTCAAACTGAGCGACTTCGGTATGGATGAGCACTACCGCTTGCGCGCAGAACAGCGCAACTGGTATGGCGCTCGTGACGAACACAAGGACGAGTTGAGTGATATTTATTCCCTGGGGGCGATTTTTTATCACATGTTGACCAGCCATCCCCCCAGCTTTAAAGAGGGTGGATTGGTAAAGTCGCAGCACTTTGTTAATCAGCCTCGCGATATTCAGTTGCTTGTGGAGCGCATGTTGGATAGTAGCCGGGACCTCCGGCCGCAAAGCGTTGAAGCCGTGGCCTCCGAACTGATTCCTTTCATACAGGAAGATAAAACCCTGGTGCAGGATCGCCCGGCGGATAAACCGAGTGATCGGGTGGTGGAGCGCATCGTCGAGATTCGTCGCGTCAATTGGCTGACGATTGCATTAGCCGTTTTTGTGATTTTGTCGCTGAGTTTGAATGTGGTGTTGTTATCCGATCAGCGTGAGAACGTGCGGGATCTGCTGATTGGTCTGATCAGGCAGTGGTTTTAGCGGGCTTGTGTGGTGTTTTGCCTGCATCTAAATAAGCCCTTCGTTGTTTGAAACCGAGATGGGCCTGATACAGGACATAAGTAAATCCACTGGTAAATAAACCCGCGACTATAATGAGCAGGATGCGAAACAATTCTGCCTCTTCAGGCTTGGTCTGAAAGGCCTGTAACAGCTGAGTAAGGTTGTTGATGAGCAAGTACAGTCCGATAGCGCCGCCAAATATCGCGGTGACTATTTGGCTGTAGATGTTGGGCAGGGCAGGAATGACATCGCGATGCTGGCAGTTCTGGCAAGTGAAGTTATCGGTGTAGTCCGGTTCACCTTCCTGCACGGCCGGTAGCATTTCACCTTGTTTACATGCAATGCAGGTGAATGGCGATGGTTGACGATTACCGGGCACTACGGGTTCTGAGGGATCTGGATACATAGAAACATACCTGTTTTCTCGCGAGAAGCCTGTTGCTTTGCCGCATGCTGCTGCGAGGTTTATGTCATCTTAAACTCTTTAAAGCTTATGCTACTCAAGGGGAAATTCAAACAGATTCGAACAGGTGATTGCGGGGCGAAAAGGTAAGGGCCCTGCTTTCAGTGGAAAATACATGGCGCGTATTTTCTTTTTGCGTGAGTGCTCGTATCATGGCAGCTTTCGTAGAAACATAAACGGCACGGAATTACCGCATAAATCTAAGATAATAGGGCATCTGATATCACCATGACTTCACTTAAAAAAGTTACGCTTCCACTCGAACAGGTTTACCGTTGGGAAAAAGCCAAGGCCGATGATATCTATCTGACGCAGCCGATGGGCAACGGTGTTGTGCAGGAATACACCTGGAATCGCGCCGTAGGTGAGGCGCGCCGGATGGCGACGTATCTGAAGTCGCTTGATTTACCACCAAAAAGCAAAGTGGCCATCCTTTCTAAAAACTGCGCGCACTGGATCATGTCGGATCTGGCAATTTGGATGGCGGGGCATGTTACCGTTCCTCTTTATCCCACTCTGAATGCGGAAACTGTAAGCTACATTCTCGAACACAGTGAATCCAAAGTACTGTTCGTGGGTAAGCTGGATGACTGGGATACCATGAAGCCGGGTGTGCCCGAAGATATGCCCTGTATCTCCTATCCTTTAAGCCCTGAAAATGATTACCCTACCTGGGACAACATCGTGGCGGAAAACGCGCCGATGAAGGAAGACACCGTGCGCGACCCGGAAGAGTTGGCCACAATTGTGTATACCTCAGGCAGTACGGGTAAGCCCAAGGGCGTCATGCTGTCGTTCTATGCCATGGGCGTTGCCGCGAGCGGTGTCGCTGATGCTCTGGAGATGTATCCGTCCGATCGTATGTTGTCGTATCTGCCTTTGGCTCACGTGTTCGAGCGATATTGCGTGGAACAGAGTTCCTTCAATATCGGTTTCCAGCTGTTTTTTGCTGAGGCCCTCGATACCTTTGTTGAAGATATCCGACGTGCGCGGCCTACCATTTTCATTTCCGTACCAAGGCTCTGGTCCAAGTTCCAGCTGGGCATTTTCAAGAAAATGCCGCCCAAGAAGATCGATCGCCTGTTGAAAATTCCTTTGCTGAACAAGGTAATCAAGAAGAAGATTTTGACAGGCTTAGGACTTGAGCATTGTCGTTTTGCTGGAAGCGGTTCGGCGCCTCTCTCGGAAGATATCATCAATTGGTATCGCCGTTTGGGGCTTGAATTGCTCGAAGGCTACGGCATGTCTGAGAACTTTGCCTACTCGCATATTTCCTTCCCAGGTCGCTCGAAGGTAGGTTATGTCGGAGAGCCGTTGCCCGGTGTTGAGCATCGCATTTCCGAGATTGGAGAGATTGAAGTAAAAAGCCCGGCATCCATGATGGGTTATTACAAGAATGAAGAGAAAACCAAAGAGAGTTTTACGGAAGATGGCTTTTTGCTGACTGGCGACAAGGGCGAGATCGATAGCCAAAATCGACTCAAGATTACCGGTCGCATCAAGGAAATCTTCAAAACCAGTAAAGGTAAGTATGTTGCACCTGCGCCGATCGAGAACAAAATCATCAGTCATGGTGCCATCGAAATGGTTTGTGTGGCTGGTGCCGACTGTCCTCAGCCACATGCGCTGATTATGCTGTCTGAAGAGGCGATGCCCAAGCGTGATGATGCGGCGTTTCGGGAGCAAATTGAGGGTGAGTTCAAAACCTTGATGAGCGACGTCAATGCGACGGTTGATCCGCATGAAGCGCTGCAGTTCATGGTAGTGGTCAAGGATACCTGGGGCATTGAAAATGGTTTTCTGACGCCAACCATGAAAATCAAGCGCGATGTTGTCGAGTCAACGTACAAAGATAATATCGATGGTTGGTACGCGGCAAAACAGAAGGTGATTTGGGAATAAGCCGCGAAGCAGTGGGCAGTAAAAAGGGCGATTTCGATCGCCCTTTTTCGTTTCTGTGCAGAATATATTCGTGGGGAAGGTTAGCTTTTGGTTTGCTTTTTCATGGGAGCATGGATGGATTTGTCCAGCATAATCACAGGAATCAATCCCACCAGTACAATGACGAGCGCCGACAGGGCGCTCTGTTCCAACAGCTCGTCTGAGGCGAATTGATAAACTTGAGTTGCCAGGGTTTCAAAATTGAAGGGGCGTAAAATCAGCGTGGCAGGTAATTCTTTCATGCAGTCCACAAAAACAACCAGCATTGCCGTAAGTGCCCCGCGGCGGATGATGGGTAAATGAACTTGCAGCAGGGTTGATAAATAGCTATGCCCCAGTGACCGTGCGGCCATATCCATGTTATGTGTGACTTTATCGAGGCTGCTTTCCACTGCGCCTGAAGCTACGGCCAGGAAGCGCACAACATAGGCAAATAAGATCGCAAAAGCAGAGCCGCTGAGCAGCAGCCCTGTTGATACACCGAGGTATTCCCGTGCCAGAGCGTCCAGGCCGTTGTCGAACGCGGCAAAAGGTACAATGATGCCTACCGCCAGCACTGCTCCCGGCACTGCGTAGCCGAGGCCGGATACCCGAATGAGGATTTTTGCGGCGCGCCCCTTGTTCAGGCGTTTGCTGTAGGCCAGCACAATGCCCAGAATCAGGGTGACGAATGCGGCGCATAGTGACAGGCCGAAAGAGTTGGCGGCATAGCCAACAAATTCCGGGCTCCAGCTAACATCAAAATACTTCACTGCATATGTTGTAAGGGCGCAAAAGGGCACGATGAACCCGAGCAGTACAGGTATGGCTGTAAGCCCAAAAACGGCCCAGCCGCGCGCGCCCTGCAGTCGTTGCGGCTGGATGGGGTCACCCGAATTACGACTTAAATATTGTTTTTGCCTGCGTCTCGAGTAGCGCTCAAGCGTAACCAATACCACCACAATCAACACCATGAGGCTGGCAATCTGGGCCGCTCCTCCTAGATTACTCATATTTAGCCAGGTGTCGTACAGGCCCGCAGTCAGTGTCTGCACAGCGAAAAAATCCACAGTGCCAAAGTCGTTCAGTGTTTCCATTAACACCAAAGCCAGACCGATGGCGATAGCTGGTCGCGCGATAGGCAGTGATACGCGAAGAAAAAAACCGGTTGAGCTTTGTCCCAGGCTGCGAGCAACTTGGTAAAGTGACACCGACTGCTCTAAGAATGCTGCCCGCGCCAACATGTACACATAGGGATAGAGCGCCAGAGACATCATCAGAATAGCGCCTCCCATGCTGCGAATCTCTGGAAACCAGTATTCCTGAGCGTTTTGCCAGCCGAATAATTGCCTCAGGGCGCCCTGCAGCGGGCCGGCGTATTCCAGTAGATCGGTATACACATAGGCGACAACATACGCGGGTACAGCAAAAGGAAGGAGTAGTGCCCAACTTAGCCAGCTTTTTCCTGGGAAGTCATACATGGCGATTGTCCAAGCGGTCGCCGTGCCGATCACGAAGGTTAGCGTACCTACTCCGAGCATCAGTATGAATGTGTTCTCAAGGTAATGGGGAAGTACCGTGCTGATTAAGTGGGGCCAGGCATTTTCGTCTGGGAAAAATGCCAGATACAGCACGCTACATACAGGCAGTGCGATGAGTGCAGCGATGAATATGGCGCCGATCAGCCATGGGCGTTCGCTAACAGAGAGGCGATTAGCCATTGCTTGGTGGGTCTCCAACAACAGGAAAAGCGGCACGTAGCCGCTTTTCTTTATTTGGCGTGGCTCCGAGCCTAACGGAGCTGAGTACCTTATTCGTCAAAGGCAACTTTATCAACCAGCTTGGCGGCTTTAATCCGTAGCTCCGCAATTTTGCTGAGCGCCAGTGTGTCTGCCTTGAACGCACCCCAGGACTGCACAAGGCCTGAAGGTTCGACTTGCGGATTAACTGGGTACTCGTAGTTTTGCTCCGCGTAGATTTTCTGCGCCAGTTTATCGCTGAGGAACTCCATCAGTTGAATCGCTTGCGGCTTGTTGGGGGCGCTTTTAGTCAGTGCCATGCCGCTGATGTTAACGTGCGTGCCGCGGTCATCCTGATTCGGGAAGGTCAGATGCACGGCATCAGCCCACGCACGCTGTTCTTCGTCCTGAATCATTTTTCCGTAGTAATAGTTGTTGCCCAGCGAGAGGTCGCATACGCCTTCTTTAATGGCTTTTACCTGAGCACGATCATTGCCTTGAGGTTTGCGTGCGAGATTGGCTTTCACGCCCCGCAGCCATTCTTCCGCTTGCGTTTCACCATGATATGCAATCATCGATGCAATCAGGGCAAGGTTATAGGGGTGTTTACCGCTTCGTGTACACACCTTGCCTTTCCATACCGGGTTAGCCAGATCTTCGTAGCGCGTGATTTTACTCAGATCGACACGCTCCTTGGAGGCATAAATCGATCGAGTTCGAAGGGTCAGGCCAAACCAGCGCCCCGCTGGATCACGATATTGTGCGGGAATGTTCTTGTTCAGGACTTCGGAGTCTACGGCTTGAACAACGTCTTTTTCAACGACTTCGTTCAAGCGGCCAATATCTACCGTGAACACAAGATCCGCCGGCGAGTTAGCCCCTTCGCGAGCGAGTCGCTCGGCCAGACCTTTTTTCGCAAAGACAACATTCACTTTAATGCCTGTTTGGTGGGTGAACGCGTCAAAAAGCGGTTTGATCAGGAAGGGCTGGCGATACGAATACACATTAACTTCGCTGGCGCTGACGGCAGCGGAGCAGAAAATCAGACAGGTAATGAGCAGGGTGCGCAGACTTGCGCGTGAGAAGCGATGCATGAATGACAATCCTTAATGAATATAAATATGAATAATAACGAGAACTATTCTCAATAAAATTGACATGTCTGTCAACACTGTCTTAATTGAAAACAAAACAAATGATTCGTTGCGAGCAAAATTTGTTTTATGGTGCCTTGAGTCTTCACGCTATACTCTTAGCTTCTCATGTTTAAGTCTTTATTCTTACAGGGGTTTTCTATCATCTTGATGCAGTCGGGGTTAAGAGTTCGAACGAATCAGTTGCTTGCCAGCGTCCGGCGGGCCGCTGTTGTGATCGTTTTCGCCGCGCTTTCTGCTTGTGCGACAAGCGATTACACCACGCATTATGGTTTTTTCGAGGCTGAAAATACTGCCGGCGAATTGCGGCAGTTCCGTTTGTATTGGCAAACTGTGCGGTATGAGGGGTGGCTGGAAAACACCTATCGTGCCTTGCCGGTGGTACTCGAAACACAATGCAGCGATAGGCGTGTGCGCTTTTTTGATGCCAGTTATGGGCAGGCCCGTCGTTGTTTAAACCGCGACGGCGAAGGTATTCACTTTTGTGCGGAAGGTGGAGAGGATATCGATTGGCGAGGCTTGCCCGTCGATGACGAAGCGTATTGTGGCCGTGTGACAGATCGCAAGGGAGCCCAGAATATTCTTTCTCTCGAGGGGGATGTGCTG